>CAYOZX010000034.1:5206-19870 GCA_964408515.1 uncultured Acidobacteriaceae bacterium
TTGCGCAGTGCGCTCTCATCATCAGCCTGCAACTCCTCTGGTGGTAGAGCTCGATTGACATAGTGTGCTGGCCATTGTCGAAGTCTGGCTGTCCCTCGAAGGCGGAGTGTCGCCATCGGCAGCGATGGTGACGCGCGCCAGCAGCGGAACCCGGGGGCGAAGGGTTACCTTCGGATCGAGAACCAGCTTCGTTTGCGGCAACAGCTCGAAATCCACGTGCCTCAGAATTGTGGCGAGCAGGAAGACGCCTTCCATGCGGGCAAATCCTTCCCCAATGCAACGTCGGGGACCCATGCCAAACGGGAAATAGGCTGCGTGGTGAGTCCTGTCGCGCCCCAGAAAGCGGGACGGGTCAAAGCGGTCGGGTTCGGGGAAGAATCGAGGGTCGCGATGCAGTAAGTATGGGCTGACGAACAAGGTTGAGCCCGCAGGCGCGAGATAAGGTCCGGCCGAGCACGGCTCGGTCAGGGTCCGGCCCAGTATCCAAACCGGGGGATACAAGCGCATAGACTCCGCCAGGACAGCGTTCGTCCAGGACAGACGGTCGAAGTCTTCCACGGCCAGCTCCCTCCCGGCAATCTGCTCCACCTCGGCGCGAACTTTCTGCGCCTGCTCAGGATGCTGCGCCAAAAGAAAGAGCGCATAGCTCAAGGCATTGGCGATGGTCTCATGCCCGGCCAGAAGAATTGTCAGACACTCGTCGCGAACCTGGCGCAGGCTTTGAGGGGAACCGCCCTGGGCGACATGATGCTGCAATAGCAGAGAAAGAAGGTCGCCTCGGTCTTGAGGGGAACGTAGCCTGGCGTCAATGAGAGCGTAAATCAGGCGATCGAGCCGGGCGCGAACGCGCCTGACCCGCCGCATGCCGGGCACGGGCAGATGTATGAGATACCGGGAGAAGGGCACGAAGACCAGGTCCACGACCGTCATCAACTGGGTGACCGCTTCCCCGATTTCGCCGGCATCTTCGTCGAGCCGGGTGTCGAACAGCGCCTTGCCCAGAATCGACAAGGTGAGGCGCATCATTTCCCGATGAAGGTCAACGATCTGTCCGCTGCGCCAACTCTGGCAGGCGAGCCGCGCGTGAGTTGTCATGACCGCCGCGTGGCGGTTGATCTGGTTCCGGTGGAAGGCGGGTTGCAGGAGCCGCCGCTGAGTGGCATGAAGCGGATCATCGCTCGTGAGCAGGCCATTGCCCATGATGGCGCGCCCGCGTTGCATCACCGGGCCGCGAACCTGCCGTGCGGCATTGGTTACCAGAAATTCCTGAACCAGATCGGGATGATTCAGCAGAAACGCATGCTTCCAGCCCAGGCGGAAATGGACGATGTCGCCGTATCGTGCGGCGAGTCCCTGGAGGAAGTCGAGCGGCTGCCGGCGGAACTGGAGAATCTCCCGCATGCCCAGGGGAGAGCGCGGGCCGGGCGGCTTGGGCCGTAAGTTCATGCTCGTGCCCCTTGCCAATCCCTGCTGCGCACGAATCGCCGCCAGAGGCAAAGCCAGAGCGATCGTTGGTTCAAGGACGGGTGGATGCGGGGCGCGACTACGCGCCGGTGAATCACGGGCAGGACGCTCCAATGGGCAGCGGGATACAAGTGATGCGCGGTGTGATAACCATTGTTCAGGAGCAGCCAATTCAGCACCGTGCCGGTAAGATTCCGGGAATGATCGAATCCTGAGCCGAAATCGCAATCCTGGTGCTGCAGCAGGTTGATGGTTACCAGCACCCACTGCGCGAAGATCCACGGTCCGGCGCAATATTTGAGCGTAGCGCGCCAATCCAAGAGCACAAGGACAAGCAGGAAGGAATACGTCAGGAAGCGCTCGGCGATGGCCTGACGGTAGAGGCCGGGCTCGGTCTTCCGCCACTGGTCGAGGTCGTTGGGTTTGTTGCGGTACATTTCGGCTACCGAGGCGAAGAAGAAAGACAACAGATTCAGGAGGTTGTGCCGAAAGCGAACCAGCGAGCAGCGCACAAAGTCATCCTGGGTATTGTTTCTGCCGTGATGGAGGATGTTGTGGGAAGTAATGATGCCCGAGGTGGGATGCGCCGTGAGAACGCTGAGCCAGAGTTCAAACGCGCGGTTCCACGAGCGGCTGCGGAAGGTGGGCGAGTGCACGTGGTTGTGTTTCACCACCAGGGCCACGACCGCCAGAACGTAAGTGGGCAACAGCAGGTAGGTTGCACGCGCGAGGTTCAGCCATTGCACCAGGAACAGGATATTCAGCGCAGCCAGCAGGGCCAGCGTGCGAACATCTGCCCGGTAACGAAGAGGCGAGCGCCATGGGAGCCGGATGGCCATCAGAGGGTCGCTGCCTCCAGGTACGGGATGCGGTCATCGAGGGCGCGATAGAGATCTCGTCCGTCGTCAAAGGTCACGCAGAAAAGACGGCCTGAAAAGGGAATGCGGGAGTAATCCTCGACCACCCTTAAGAGCGGATCACGTTCGTGCAGGGCCAGGATGGCATACAGGTAGCGGTTGCCGGCGGCGCGGTTGCACGCGCTCTGGAGCAACGCCGCAAACACTTCTGGATCATTATGGTCTATGGCAATAAAGCCGGCATAGACGTAGGGAACCTCCTCTCCCGGATGCGGATAGCGGATGCCGGTGAGACCAGACACCACGTTGGCGGTGCGAACCAACCAGCGCAGGGGAGCGGCGTAATCGACGACTCGTGTCTGTTTGAACGAGGTCTGGTCCCAACATCCCAGGACGCCCACGATTCCCTGGTCGCGTACGGCCAGAACAAAATCCTCCGCGCGGAGCTCACGCCAGCGCTTTCTGAACATTTCCACGGTGTGCACGGGCGCGAACTGGCGGAGGGCGTTGTTACGGTTCAGACACTCCACAATCTGGGGCAGCAGGGCAGGGGAACCACGCAGAATTTTGCAGCCCTGGGGAATTCTTACCTCTCGCTTCCGAATGCGAAGGCTTGGGGAGTGGATCACACCCATGTCGTGATAGTCGGGCAGACCGGCGCGCCCGCTGGCGATGGTCTTAAGAGCGGCCTGATTTCCTGCGAAGATCAGGGTCGTGTACAGCCTGGCGCGTCCGTCTTCGTGCAGACACTTCAGGAAGCGGTAGCCGCGGGCGATGAGCGTGCCGCCACGATACTCCGTGGTCAGCCTCAGGTCGGCCAGGTATCCCACCGGCATAGGGACGCCATTCACGAAGGCGTCAGCGATGGAACGCGTACCCAGACCGATTATCTTTCCGCTGCGGTGGTCGCGGCCAATTCCAACCTGAAAAAAATCGCCGCGAATCCCGCAAGAATCAAAAAAGCTCGGCTCGCGCTCGAAGGTGACGCTGATTTGCCCGTGCACCGGGCTACGCCGGAGCAAGGCGCGCAGTTCGGCATCGTCGGCCGGGGTAGCGAGGCCGATGTGGAATCGTGATTTCGGGCGCGGTACTACGGGGGCGATCATGCGCAGGCGGCCTCCGGGCTGCGAACGTCCACGCAGTGGGCGCGGAACACGTGCTCCCATCCGCTCCATTTGTGCAGCGGCGTGGGCTTCACGCTGCCGGCCCGCTGCCCCAGGGCCTCGCATTGCTGCATGTAGGTTGCTGCGGCGCCAGTCTGAACGCGAAAAACTCGCAGGCTGCCCAGCTGCCCTATCCGCCGGCAATACGCGTAGTGAGGATTCTCCTGCAGTTTATGGTCGAGGCGCGTCGCCAGATCGGGTTCGCAGGTTGAGCTCTCGAGAAAGAGAACGTAGGCGGGTGTCCCCTCTCCGGACGGGGCCAGCATGGCGAACCGGGCGTGGCGGCAGGATTCAAATTCGCTGAGCGACCGGCTCACGAAGACCGCGTTCAGCTTCTCGCCGCGAAGGTCACAGACGCAATCATCTTTTCCTACAAATTCCAGCAGTGGTGTCTGCTTCGCGAACCCTTTCATGCGCACCCGGTCGCCCAGCTGGTAGCGCCATAGCCCACCGCCCGTGGTCAGCAGCACCGAGTATTCCCGACCCTCTTCGAGCTCGGATATCTGGCGGTAGTTTCCCGAGGCTTGGTCAAAAAACTCAAGGAAGTGTGACCTGACGGCGGCGGCGCACCCCCCGTATCTCTCGATGGGGATGGAAACTATGCCCTCGGTGGCCAGCAGTCCCTTCCCCTGAATCGCGGCCTGGGGAAAACGCTGCTGAACGTCGGGCACGAGCGCAGCGGACTGGGCCGATGTCCAGCAACTGATGAGGCGCAGATTCGGCCAGAGCACGGCTGGGTCAGCCTGGCCGCGACGCAGCATGCTCTGGAGCTTTTCCCCCTGGCGGCGGTGCGGCGGCAGGCGAAAGTCCGACCATCCTGGTTCCTGCGTTGCGGCGCACCCGGAAAGCAAATCGCGCGCCAGGCGGTCGCCGTACCGTTCCAGATGATCCAGAAGAAGCAAAAGAAAGCTGGGATTCCAGACGGAGATCAGCGTCAGATAAGGAGCGCGCAACAAAAACCGAAGCGTGAGGCAGAGACAGCGCTCCAGGTCGTGTACACGCGCCAGATCGGCTCGCACCGCCATGGTCTGACGCAGCACCCACCGGGAGACAGAACCAAAATAGTCACAGTCGCTGTCGAACCCGACAGGAATTCCGCCAGGGGTGACTTCGCGCTGCCGGGAGAGCGGCGTAACCAGCCAGTACGCGCAGCCGCGGTCCAGTCCGGGAAAGGAGCGATAGAGGTCCGTGATCCACGGGGCCAGGGCAGCGTGAAACTGCGCCCGCAGGCTGCGGGTATAGGGAATGTACTTGGCGGCGCTGGCCGAGCCGCTGCTCTTTTCAAACATCAGCGTCGGTTCCCGGCTGAGAACACCGGTTTCGCCGGATTTGATGCGCTCGATCCAGGGCGCCAGGTCGTCATAGGAAACTGCGGGCACACGCTCCTGGTACTCGCGCACACTGCGAATCGAGGAAAAACCGTGGCGTTGGCCGTAGGCGGTGGCGGCGTTGCGACCAAGCAGGTCGAACAAGATGGTTTTCTGAATCTTTTCCGGGTCATGAAGGACCCGGGCGAAGGCGTTCGCATCATGTCGCAAGGCGGATAACGTCAGCCCGTTCAGCGCCCGGTAGCGCAAAGCCTGCAACATCAATCGGCTCCCGCGAACAAGGTTTGCGTGGCCTGCGTCTGCGTCATGATGCGGCCCGCAAACAGCTTCAGGTTCGAAGGCGAAATCTCAGCCAGGCAGGCCAGTTCGTGTCCTATCCGGTAGCCGGGATTGCGTTGCAGGAAGAACTTCACCTGGCGGCTGCACCACCGCCGCCGCGTGATTTCGGCCAGGTTCGGCCTCAATTGTCCCCTTTACTGTTCGAACTCTATGCCGGCGCGCTCCGGGCGATAGGCGTGCGGGAACTTGGCGGCGGCAAGGGCGTCCAGCACCGCCTGTTCGAACGGCGGGGTGGGCAGGTCGCAACTCGGGTAGAAGCGCTCAAAGAAAAGCGGGAGGTACAGATACGTGCGGTAGCCCTTGGAGATCAGGAACCAGTAGAGGGGAACATCGGGCTCCTGCGCATACAGGGCGCTGACGTAACGGCACCAGCATTGTCCAAGCGCCTGTTCTCCCCAGTAAGCCCGGTCCACCACCGTATCACCGGAGAATACGGCGCGCAGCGGCCGCCCCTGAACCGTCATCCGTAGCAGCTGCTGGGTGGAGAAGCCGCAGATGGCGCCTTCGCGGTTGCGGAGGACAAGGGCACATTCCTTTTCCGCCAGGTCTGAAAGAAACTGATCGAGGGAGACGCAGTCATAGTGGCGGGCAAAAATTTCGAACATCGCCAGGTGCTCGCTGGCGGTGATGTGGTCCACCACGGTGATCTGGCTTTGCAGGGTGTTCTCTCCCATGCCTGTCCTCAGAAGCAGATACTGATTTCGCGCTCGGAATCATTGACTCCCACGGGGCTTTCCGAGCGCTCGGCGCGCCGCCGCAGAGACTGGATCTTCAGTCCGAGAAGGTCGGTTTCTACGTGACAGAATTGAGGACCGCCGAAGCGGCGAATCTGCGCGGTCTGCGCGGCCAGGATCTCAACGTCCTGGCGGATAATTCTGCGGCATATAGGCTCCAGCAGAAGCCGCACCAGAGGTGCAATCCGGCCAAAGCTGAAAGTAATGATGGTGTACACGTCCGTCTCGAACTCTCCCCGCGGCGTGCACTGGGAGGTGATGATGAAGTGGCGCTGCGGACCGAAGTCGTAGTCCACACGGCTGATGTTCGGCATCAGGAACCGGTCGGTATGGCGCAGTTGCCCGCCCGCGGGGAAGAACAGGCGCGACACGATGCTGGCCGTGATCGGCTCCCCGCGAAACTCGACCTCGACCGACTCCGGGTTGGTGCGCACGACAGCGGAGAGCGAGCGCGTGTCGTGGCTGCGAAACCAGCCCTGGTGCACGTAGGCGGTGTGCGGGCAGTCCAGAAAATTCTCCAGGCAGGCTTCCACGCCGGCCTGAAAGCGAGTTTTCATGCGAAAGCTGCTCCACCCGCGCTCCCCGTAGTGGGGAAACGAGAACGGCTCGGAGTCAGGCAGGGACTCGCCGGGATACACCCACACGAAGCCGGCGCATTCGCGAACCGGATAGGCGCGCACTCCGTGACCCGGAAGGCGCCCCGACTGTCCGAGGGAAGGGATGCGAACGCAACGCCCGGCGCCATTGAACTGCCAGCCGTGATAAGGACAGGTGACGCATCCGCTGGCGACTGAGCCGGCAGAGAGCGCCATGTTGCGATGCGAGCAGCGGTCCTGGAGAGCCGCGACCTCCGGCCCGGAACGGAACAGCACGATAGGCTCGCCGAACACCGTGATTCCCAGTGGCTTCTCCCTCAGTTGCCGGGATTCCGCCGCGATGTACCAGTAATCCTTGAGTCCCATGGCTTACCTCCTGGCGAATTGAGAAGGAGAGACGTAACGAAGCACGTGGTAGCGGTCGAGCGCCAGGTCGCGATACAGCACGGTCTCAGCGCCATACCAGTGCACCTCAATCTCCACTCCGCCTTCGTAGTCGCCTAACCCAAACAGGACGCGCCTATCGCTCTGTGCCGAGAAGCCATTGGCGATCTGCACCTCGCGCATCTGCCGAATGCGCCGGCCGTTGTGCCAGTAGCTGGCAAAGACCTGGGTGCCGACAGCCTCCCGACTGACGCGCTGCCCGTCTCCCTGCATCTGTAAACCAATCCAGTGATGTACATGCCCGGTGGCCCGTTCCGCCTCATGCAGCGTGTTGTGATACAGAGTCAAACGGCCGAACTGGTGGGTGATGGCCATATCCAGCACGCCTTCGTTGTTGAAGTCGGCGAGCGCGACGCCGCGCGAGTTTCCCCGTTGCGTGAGATCCACCTGCTGGGCCACGTCCACGTATTGCATGCTGGTTTCGTCTCCGCGAGACAGATAGACGCGGTTGGCTTGCTGCCCGAAGATTTCGTAACCGCGCAGGTCTGGCCAGCGATCTACGTAGGAGTGCACCGACGGAGGCGCGAGCATCACCTTCTCGGCTGCGTACCAGTAGTTGCGCGGCGTGGAGAAGCGGCGGTCGGCGCTGTCATCCGCCATGCCGTTCGCCTGGACCACATCGAGCCAACCGTCGAGATTGAGATCGCCAATGGCGGCGCCCCAGCCGAACCCTCCCTCGTTCAGAAGGCCGCGTCCGGTGGCCTGGTCACGAAAGTCAGGGACAAAGGAATTACCTTGCGCGTAGGTCTTCCACAGCAGGCTGCCTTCTGCCTGCAGCGGAACGTGTACGTTGGAGACATAGATGTCCTGCTGGCCGCGGTTATCCAGGTCGGCGATGGAGACGTTCATTCCCTTGTAGGTGTCCTTGCCGATACTGCCGAACATCCGGCCCTGTACGCGAACAAAGCGCTGGCCGTGATCGTTGAGGTAAAGATCGTCGGGACCAAAATCGTTGGCGCAGTACAGATCGGTGTAACCGTCGCCGTTCAGGTCGCCGGTTCCCACCGCGAGCGTGAAGTGAGTCTCGGGCATTCCCGCTGCCAGCGCATCGACCTTCTCGAAGTGGCCAGCGCCCGCGTTATGGAACAGCTGTTTGCCGCCACCGTTGTGGGCGTTGTTCCAGCTTTCGTGCATGAAGTGAAACATGCGCCGGTCGCCCGGATATTCCGGCTGCGGGAGGGAGAAGATGTTGAGCGGCGTGGGCCTGGCGTAATCAGCCAGGTAAGGCGCAAAGCTGTTGCCGATGAGCAGATCGAGTTTCCCGTCGCGGTCGTAATCGAAGAAGGTGGCGGCCACCGAGGTGCTGTGTTCGCCGATGCCCGCCGGGTCGGTGGCATCCACAAATTCCGGCTTGCCGGTTACCGGCAGCATGTTCTTCAGCATGCGGTTGCGGCCGTAAGCGAAGGTCAGCAGCAGGGACTGCGCGCCGCTATTGTCGTAGTCGACGAAAATCGCCCCTGCGGCAAAGCCGTATTTCTCCGGGTGCAGATTGATCTCGCGCAGGGCCGGAACATCTACCCGCGCGAAGTGAAAATTCCCCAGGTTGCGGTAAAGGGCATTGCGATCCTCGGGGCGCTTCAGCGGATTGGTGAGAAAGACGTCGGGCAAGCCGTCATTATCGAAATCGCCGACGGCAATCGAGTCACCTACCGACATGAGCCACTTGGCAAAGTGCCGGACGCGCGGGTCCACCTGACTCATGACATCGCTCACGCGAGAATCGATGCCCGAAGTGGAAGGCTGAATCTCCACAAACCGAAACCCGGGTTCGTTGATCGCCAGACGAGGATGAATCAGTTGTCCGTACACTTCCAAGCCCGCAAATCCGATAAGACCGCAGACAGCCACCCGGGTTGCCAGCGGCGGATCAAGGGCACGCCGCAAGTGAATCCAGCCCTCTCTCCACAGCGCGCGAAGGTGCAGCCAGAGGAAGCGCAGGGCTGAAATCAGAAACAATGAGTAAAAAAGCGTGCTCAACGACTCGATGGTGTGGAACCAGAGATCGATCAGCACAATGGCGAGGCTCCACCAGACTTGCTGCCGTTTGCCCGAAGGCGAAGTCTTCGGATCGGTCATCATGTAAAACGTAAACAAATAGAATCGGGGAGAGGTCAGCGTGCCCAGAATCAGGGTTTCCATCGGCAGATGGTCACGCAGCATGTAGGCGCGCAGCAGAGTCTGCAAGGCATAGAAGCCGAGAAACGAGAGAATCAACGGCGTGCGTCCAATACGGAAGACGAACAAAGCGCAGGCCGCCGTTACCATGAAGGCGGCGAGTGCCCAGGATCCGCCCCATTGATATGCCGGGGCCGACGAATAAAGGCCCTTTCCCAGAATCAGGGCGCATACCAGGCCGAACAGCGATGGATTGAAGACGTGGCGTCCGCGGAAGGTGACCAGGTACTTGGATATGACCGTGAAAAATACCGGCACAAACAGCAGATAGTAGTTGTGCGCATAGTTCAACAGCAGAGCGATCGACATCATGCTGATGAAAGCGCTCAGGGGAAGCATTCGCTCGCGCTTGCAGAACAGCCAGTGCAGCCCCATGTCGAGCAAGCACCCGGCAGTGACCGTCAGCAGGATTTGGGCCGGCGTGCGGTTGAAACCCAGGACCGTGCATCCCAGAACCGCGTAGGCCGTGAGTATGCAGGCGAAGGGAATGCGCGGGTCCCCCGGCTTGGGGACGATCCAGGCCGCGGACTCCTGAGACTCCATCGCGGCAGGAACGATCTCGGCAGTTGCGATGCTGCTCATCTTTGTTAAGGGCCCCTGAGCACTGCAAAAAACATACCCCTGTCCGCTCCTGCCGAATAAGTGACATGTTTGGGACGGCTGCGTTTCCGCGAGACGAGTTGCGCTCTCGCGACATGGTTCCCCGCGTTGCTCGCATCTCGGGTCTTATCGCTTCTGGTAGGCCTCCATGGCGGTGACGATGTACTCGATGGAGGAGGAAGTGACCAGGCGATAGAGCACTCGCTTGGGGTGCTTCAATTTCTCAAAGGCGACGGAATCGCAGAACACCAGATCGGCCGCCCGCACGTCGGTGGGCTTGCGCAGCGGCCACCGGAAGTCGCATAGGGTGTGACGGCCCTCACAGCAGGGAGCGAGCAGCCCGACAGCCGTCTTCAGGAAGACTTCACTCACCGAGACCAGGGCAATGATCGAGGGATGCCGTAACTGGCGAATCATGGCCAGGTGCTCATCGGCCACGCTGTAAGTGACCGGGACAGCGGGGCGAGACTCCGGCAAGAAGGGCGCCACCTCGGGCAGGTGGGGCTGCGCCACCACCGCGAGCGCCCCCACCGCCAGGCCGGGGTTCAGCCGCAGTTCTTCCTGCGAACAACCCCTGAGCGGCCAGGGCAGGGCTCTCCCAATCTCTGCCTGCAGCAACTGGCGCAAGCCAGCGTCGTTTTCGATCACCAGCAGGTGGTCGGGAGGATGTGCGAGCAACCGCCGGCGAACGCGATCGCGAAGCTCCTGCAGGGAATGACCGCCTTCGCGGGCCACGCGAATGACCGCATTGATCATGGCATCCAGATCCTGTGCTCGCGATACGCGCGTGAACTCATCCTGCGGCCGCACAAGTACGCGGGTCCCTCTTTTCCGCGTGAGCCAGCCTCGACGCGCCAGATCTGCATAAGCCCGACTGACCGTGTTGTGATGAATTCGCAACCGCCGGGCCAGCTCCCGCACGCTGGGCAAGGCCTGCGCCGGCTTCAGTTCCTCGGTGGCGATCCGGAAGATGATCTGCTCCGCGATTTGTTCGCGAACGGGGACATCACTTTCCTTACTGATGCGAATTTGCATCTTGGAAGATTCTCGCTTGATTCAGTTCCCGGCAACTCAGTTTGCCCGGGGGCCATCTATCGATTGGACCGAATTGTAGTTCCGGGCACCCGGGCCGGGAAGCGTGGGGGTGACAGTTCAGAAACTGTCACTCGTCCTCTGTGTCAACCGCCATCTCAGTTGCTACTTTCCAGAGTGAAGGTCAATCACGAGGTGCAACATGTCGAAATTCTTGGCCTGCCAGGATGCACAGTGCAAATCCGAACACGCCTACTGCTACACCTGTTTCAAGGAGGTCTGTGAACGGGGTGAAGCAGATCTGCATCGCTCAATTGGCCATGAGGTCCAGGCCGGGAGCAGCGCCGGCAGCGTTATTTCCAGCTCTGGCATGGACCAAACACGATACCTGATGCTCCACGAACCCCGCCTGAAGGCCGCGCCGCGCCGATAGAGCCTTTGTTTCTGGCTTGCGCACACGAAGATCATGGATGCAATCGGTGGCCCTGTCTCCTGGTGAAGGCCGAAATCGAGACGCTTTATTTCGGCAGCGCGCGCAAACCGTCCCCGGCCTCCGCCAGACTCGGGTTCAGGTTCAGGGCCCTTCGATACTCTCGAGCTGCACTCTGCGCATTTCCCGCTCGAGCAAGGGCTTGGCCGGCCCTGCAGTGGATCAAGGCCAGATTGGGATCGAGCCGAGCCGCCTGCGCGAATTCGCCCGCAGCGCCATCCTGATCACCTTTGGCCAGGAGGGCTTCTCCCAGGCCGTCGTGGAGGGACGCGAGACCCTCGTCTAGGCGAAGGCCTTCGCGGAACTCTATGATCGCCGCATCCAGGTCACCCTTGACAGTCAGGCAATTGGCCAGGTTCGCGTGCGCAATGGCCGCGATCTTACCCTCTACTTCCGGTTTAGCGTTAGGCTGGTACAAGTTGTGATGCGCCAGGTTGACGGCTTGGCGAAGAATGGAGACTGCCTGGTCGTAATTCTGCTGTTGCAGGCTGGCCGCTCCCTGCTCGAATAGTTTCTGGACCTCGAGGTCCTTGAGAACGTTCCGGGGCAAAAAAGCCTGCTCAAACAACCGCTGACCCAGACTTTCCTTGGTTGGCAGGTCTGAACCGAAACTCGCCGACCATTGCGCCGGAATCTGGGTTGCAGGCTTGGCTGGCATCCCCGCCTCCCCAGTTGTGCCCTCCGTTATGGGGCCATCAAGGTTGAAAGAATTGGCTTTGGGCTTCTGTCCCACCGGAATGCTGAAAGTCCAGGTTAGTGATCTTCCCGAACTCACGCTGCGCAGCGCCAGCAGGATGACGATGATCACAGCCGCCACAATCAGAACGTAAGTTGTAGTATCCATTGCGGGACCTTCCAGCCAGGCAACGAGTGTACTGCACTTCCTCCTCTCCGGAGCACGTTAGTCTTGCCGCAAGTACGGCGTGATCGGGAGTGAATAGAAAGACCAAGGTCAGCCTGGCTCGCCATCCAGCGCCTTTTTTGGGGGCGGCGCCGGCCCGCGCCGCCCTACGACAGGGACCGCCCGTCAAACCTCGGTAATTTCTCCACAGTGCTTCCAGTAATCCGGCAATCCCTGTAGGCATAACTCCTTCCGATTGCAACACTTGGCGCTGCTTCCTACGGCCATGCCTTGGCAGTCCTGTTGCACTAGAACCCTCGTAACAGGACACACGTCCAGAAGTCCAGCATCTTAGGGGATAGGCGGGAGGAATCAGTTGCCGGGGAAACCCTCCGGCTGACAGGGGACCTTAGAATGAAACGACTTGCTGCTCTAAATCTTGTGGGAACGTTACTGTTGGGCACGGCGGTCGCGCAGACGTCTGCTGTGTCGCAAACCAATGTCTCAGCCTCGCAAAGCGCCTCCGCATCCGACGGCAAATCGGGCGTGGAGGTCGATTCCAGGAGTTCGGCACAAACTGCACAGTCTGCCAATGTGTCGAACAAAGGCGCCCAGGCCGCCGCCACGAGCCAACTGGAGGCCGGCAGCTCCATTCACGCAACCTTGCAGAAGCCGGTGGACGCGCGCAAGAACAAGCAGGGCGACGCGGTGATGGCGAAGACAACCGAAGACGTCAAGTCGGAGGGCAAAGTCGTGATCCCGCGCGGATCGCGAATCGTAGGCCACGTAACCGAAGTCAAGGCATACGAAAAGAATCAGGCCGAGTCGGCAGTCAGCATTGTCTTTGACCATGCTGTCCTGAAGAATGGCGAGCGGATGCCGCTGTCGTTGGCCGTGCAGGCGGTAAGCAGCAGCGCCGTGGCAGCGCAGGCTGAAGAGGACTCCCTGCTGTCTTCAGGAGACATGGCTGCAGCCGGCGGCGTGAGCGCAGCGGGTTCAGGCATGGCTCGCAGCGGGGGCGGGTTGGTTGGCGCGGTCCGTTCCACCACGGGCAGCGTCGTGAACACGGCCGGCCGCGTGGGCGGGGCTGGTGTGAATGCAGCGTCGGGCGTGGGCGCTTCGTCATCGCTGAATTCAAACAGCCGGGGCGTTATCGGGCTTCGTGGCCTGAGCCTGTCGTCGTCAACCTCAAGCACGAATTCCGCGACGTTTACCTCGAAAAACTCCAACGTCCATCTGGATGCTGGCACCGAGATGATCCTGCAAGTACAGAAGTAGTTTCTTCAGCACTGTTTTGGAGCAAGGGCGGCGAGATCGGGCGCTGCCCTTGGCTTTTTCGTGTCTTTAGGGCAGGGCTTTTGCCGCCTCTATGATCTGATCAGGCCGAGCCCGCACGCGATAATCGTCGGTCGAATTCAGCCAGCGAATGACGCCCGAGGCATCCAGCAGGAACTCAGCGGGTCGAGCTACATCCTGCCCGTTCACTCCCACTCCCGGGTACAGCAGGTCATAGCGTCGAATGACCTCTGCCTTGGGGTCGGAGAGGAAGGTGTATGTGTATCCCGCTTTCTGCCGCAAAGCGCTCGAGGTTTCGGGCGCATCTACGCTGATCGCTACCGGCCGCACGCCGAGTTTTTCGATCTCACCCAGGTGTTTCTCAATACTCCGTAACTCGGAGTTGCAAAACACTCACCAGTAGCCCCGGTAAAAGACCAGCAACACACCTTTGGGAGGCGCCTGCGAAGCCGCCAGCGGCGCGGAGAGCAGGCTGGAGAGCGATACCGGCTGATTGCTCGAATCCGGCAAAACAAACTCCGGCGCCTTCTGCCCGATGCGTGGCGCGCCGCCCGAGGCCGGCAATCGCCTCGTCTGATAAAAGACCGTGAAACAGAAGAAGCCGACAACGAGCACGCTCACCAGGGTGGCAATGGGTCCGGCGACTCTTCCCTGATATTGCGGTGGTTGCGCGAAGGCCCGCTTCAGGCCAAAGAACAGGAGAATAAAGCCGGTCGCGAAAAGCAGAAAATTTACCCAGGGAATATCCCGCGTCAGCGGCCACCTGGCAAAAACATAATAGTAACTGGCAAATGAGACCGGGAAGAGCAGAAATCCGACCCGGAGGCGCCAGTTCTGGCGAAGCTCGTTCATTGAGGAACCTCCCGCTGCCGGAAATCGCGCTTCCCACACCGCACAGCGCCCAGCGGATATCGCCATGGCTGGACAGGGGAAACGCACGCGGCCGACTTGACAAGTCGCTGCCAAAGATACTTGCCAGCGAAACATCGCTCAGGCTTCCAATCCAGTTCTTCGTCCTTAACCTGAGCTGGCGTGGATGCCGAGATTTTCTGCGACCCTGTGCAGTTGCTGGTCTCTCGTCCAGAGAAGAGTGGACGAGTCGAGAAGAGCAGAAGCTATCAAGTGCGCATCGATCACGCCGATGAAGCGGCCGTACAAACGGTGCGCCTCGATCATGAACCTCAGCTCCTTGGTTTGCGCCACCCGCACCTGCGGCAGCAGGTCGAGCAGCGCCAGCGTCCTGGCGCGGTCGCGCAGGGAACCGAGCGCAAGTTCCGCGATGATGAGCGGGTGGATCACGATCTG
>CAYOZX010000035.1:0-15167 GCA_964408515.1 uncultured Acidobacteriaceae bacterium
TTCAACACCTACATGGTGCAGTTGACCTGGCCAGTGATCGCGTTGGGATGGGTCATCAATATCTTCCAGCGCGGAACGGCCTCCATGGGCCGGATCAACGAGATTCTCACCGAGAAACCCGAAATTGAGGACAGCCCGGAGGCTAAGGCCACCGCCGGCGGGCCAGCCCACCTGTACGGCGAGATTGAGTTCCGCGGGCTGAATTTCTCCTACAACGGCGTGCCCGTGCTGCACAACATCAATCTGCGCATTCCGGCCGGCAGCAGCCTGGCCGTCGTGGGACCTACCGGCTCGGGCAAAACCACGCTGGTCAGCCTGATTCCCCGGATCTACGATGCCGCCCCCGGAAGTGTCTGCATTGACGGCCGTGCGGTGCGAGATTACGCGCTGGAGTCCCTGCGGCGGCAAATCGGCTTCGTGCCCCAGGAAACCTTCCTGTTCAGCGAGACGGTGCGCGAGAACATCGCCTTTGGGAAAGAAGATGCTACCGACGAAGAAGTCCAGGCCGCCGCCGAGGCGGCCAATATCGCCCGGGACATCGAAGATTTTCCTGAAAAGTACAGGACGCTTGTGGGAGAACGTGGAATTACCCTCTCCGGAGGCCAAAAGCAACGCACGGCCATCGCGCGCGCTATCATGCGCGATCCACGAATTCTCATCCTGGACGACGCTCTCTCCAGCGTGGATACCCAGACCGAAGACAAGATTCTCAATCACCTGCGCGAGATCATGCGGGACCGAACCACGATTTTCATCTCTCATCGCGTATCCACCGTGCGCAACGCCGACCGCATCGCCGTGCTGCACGCCGGCCGCATCGTGGAGCTGGGCACCCACGACGAGCTGCTCGCCCTGAACGGCTACTACAGCGATCTTTATAACAAGCAACTGCTGGAAGAAGAACTGGCCGAAGTCTAGGATGTAAAAACGGCCGCAGGCACCGGCCTGGAAGACTTACGTTCACTTCATCTTCCCAGATTCCGTCTCAGCTCATCGCCATGAAGCGCGTAGTCGTTCCCGAGTTGCTTGATGCCGACTCCGGCACAGCGCAGGAGATCGCCGGGACGCTCGCTGATCTGCAGGGGATCAATCGACGCTTCGGGGGCGTGAGCACTACGGCCGACATGCTGGAGCGAGTCGCGCACAGGAGCGGCGTATCCTGTCTGTCATTGTTGGAAGTCGCGGCCGGGACGGGATACGTTCCGAAGGCCGTCGGAGAGCTGCTCCTTCAGCGCGGACTTCGGGTGGACGTCACTCTGCTGGATCGCGCGCGCTCACACCTGGGTAATGCCGACCGGGCCGTGGTCGGCGATGCCCTGGCGCTTCCCTTCCGGGATGCATCTTTTGACGTCCTCAGCTGCAATCTGTTCGCCCATCATCTGAATCCCGAAGAGATCGTGCGCTTTACCCGGGAGGCCCTGCGCGTCTGCCGCATCGGGTTCCTGGTCAACGACCTGATACGGAACCGCCTCCACCTCGCGCTTGTGTATGCCGCTACACCTCTGTTTCGCAGCCGCCTCACCCGGCATGACGGTCCGGCCTCTGTTCGCCGATCCTACACACCCAATGAGATTCAAACCTTGTTGGCCCAGGCGGGCGCGACGGACGTGGAGATTCAGCGCCACTATCTGTACCGCATGGGCGTCATCATCTGGAAACGCTCCCGCTCTACTGAGCGCTGAGGGCTGAATGCCGACTTATGACCTGATTGTGGTAGGCGCGGGGCCGGCGGGCACATCCGCCGCTATTTCCGCCGCCCACGGAGGGGCCAGGGTCCTGCTGCTGGAACGCGGACGCCTGCCCCGCCACAAAGTGTGCGGCGAGTTCGTGTCAGCTGAATCGCTTGATCTTCTGGGCACGCTTCTCGATGATCGAAACTCAGCTCTCCTGCATGAGGCGCTGCGTATTCCGCGGGCCAGACTCTTCCTCGATGGCCACGGGCTGGAAATCCCGGTCGATCCACACGCAGCCAGCATTGCTCGCCTTGACCTCGACCTCGCCCTCTGGCAATCAGCGCAGAGCGCGGGCGTGGACGCGAGACCCCAAACCAACGTGCAGAGCGTGAAAGGGTGCGGCCCATTTCGCATCGCAAGCACCGCAGGCGAGTTCGAAAGCCATGCGTTGATCAACGCCTCGGGAAGATGGTCGAACCTGAGCCCGCCCGCCGGGCAGCGCCAGCAAGAGAAGTGGCTGGGGATCAAAGCCCACTTCGCGGAGTCTGCGCCCCCGCCCTCCGTGGATCTATATTTCTTCGAGGGCGGTTACTGTGGCGTGCAACCGGTTCGCCTCCGCGGCGAAAGCGACACGGGACGCATCAATGTCGCGGCCATGGTTCGCGCCGACGTGGCCAGCGCGCTGCCCGAGGTTCTGGCTCAAAGTCTCCCGCTCCGCGAACGCAGCCTCTCCTGGAGCCCTCTCAGCGAGACCATCGCCACTTCTCCACTCATCTTCCGTGAACCGTGTCCGCGCCGGGACGACATTCTGCTGGCGGGAGACGCCGCCGGCTTCGTCGACCCGTTTGTGGGTGATGGTATTTCGCTCGCGGTACGCAGCGGGTCGCTGGCCGCGGAATGCCTGCAGAAGTTTTTCCGTGGACAAGTTTCGCTCGCAGAAGCGCTCCAGTCTTATGTCGAGCTCTACAACCGAGATTTTCTGCCGGTGTTTCGCGCTTCCTCGAGAGTGCGGAAGCTGCTGCGCTTGCCGCGACTGCTTCGCCAGGCATTTCTCGTGATGCTGGAGAAGAACCCCGCCCTCACGCGGCTGGTGGTGAAGAGTACCCGGTAGCCGGAAGAGCCTGCCCTAGCGCACCACCAGCACTTCGCGCACGTTGTCTCGGGCAAGAAAGAACTTGATGGAAGCGAAGTCGCGGAACAGATTTTCGATGTGACGGTTGTTGAAGACCCGCTGCAGGCGGAAATGGACGGGCGCGCGAGAGCCGCCGCCTTTTTTCCCGTCTCCGCGGGCGTTGATGAGCTGCATCTCCAGGGTATCGTTGCCCACGATGTGGTAACGATAGCAGGGCGCATCCGGACCCGCTTCCTGGGTATGAAAGAAGGCCAGCAGCATGCCGCCGGGTTTCATCAGCGACCACAGTCGTCCCATCACCGGCTTCACCAGGCTCTCGTCCAGGTAGTCGGGCAGATTCCAGCACAGCACGATATCGAACTGCGCCGCGGGATACACCAGGTTTTCCTCCAGGAAACGCTTGCTGTCAAGAATCGTCTTGCCGTTCTCGTCCTTGGTAACCAGAGAAGGATCGGTGGACGAAATCAGCAGATCATCGCTGTAAATCTTGTGACCGCGCTCGGTGCAATAGCGGATATTGGCGGGAGACGTCGATCCCAGATCGAGGACGCAGAGCGGTTCTTCCGAATCCAGGGTTTTCACCAGTGCGCCCAGGCCGCTGGATCGCCGCGTAAGCCGCCTGGATCCCTGATCCACGGCTGGGTTCTGCGTGGTATGTGAGGAACTGCCAAAAATCTTCATGCCTACCGTGTGCTCCCCAGGTGACCGCCTCCTTCGCGATGCCCGGCGCGGTAAGGTTGCGCGCCCGCGGCAGGAATCTACTTGCTTTCCCCGGTGCCGGCCTTTACGACTGCGCCTCCAGCGCCCGCAGAGGCAGCACTGGCCGCTTGTACGGGCCGGGCGTCTGTCCGCCCGCCCTCCCGCTGGATGTCCACTTTCCCCTTGAAGTACGCCCCCTCTTCAATGGCCACGCGTTGCGTCTGGATGTCGCCGACCACAATGGCAGACTTGGTCAGCTCAGCACGCTCGCTGGCCTGGATGTTGCCCTCCATCTTGCCCTGAACGGTTACGCCCTTGGCACTCACGTTGGCGCGAACCTGGCCGTGGGGACCAACGATGAGCCGGTTTCCGCGCAGTTCAATGCTGCCTTCCACTTGTCCCTCCACGTATAGGTCCTCGCTGCCGGAGAGCTCTCCCTTGATGAGGACTGACTTGCCAATGTGGGCAAACTCTGTCGCTTTCGGCGTCTCCATATTTCACCCTCCCGGGGTGTTCCCTCGGCGCGGCCGAGGGAGGAATTGCAGGTCACCCACGGCTTGTCTGAGCCGGAAAATCGTTCGAAGGGAACGCTGCGTCCGCGCTTGCCGGCACGCAGCGACTTCCCCCGAACTATATCCCGAACCCAACGGCGGAGCAACCGCCGGAGCGCGGATTTGGCGCGCCAACCGGTTAGCTTTCCGGTTCCCAGTTCCCGCGGGAGTTCCCTCGACTCTGGGGCAAAACAGGCAACATCCGAACCTTGAGATTCGTCTAAAGTGTTAGGGGTGGGCCAGACACTCTTTGCATGAATCGCGGCCTCTCAGTCACGCTGCAAGTGGCGGTCCCTCTGGCCGCGTGCCTGTTGTGGGCGACAGAGCAGCCATACCTCCCACCCGGCGAACTGGTGCGGCGCGCGGCCGCCAATGATGCCAAGACCGGTAATCAGACCACCAAGTTCATGTTTCGAGACCGCAAAGAGACCCCCGCCGGATCCCAAACCAAAATCATGGTACAGACACGGGACGCGATGGCAGGCATGGTCGTGGCTATTAACGACCAACCGCTGAGCGAGGAACAGCGAAGGGGAGAATTTTGGCGCGTTCAGCGCTTTCTCAAGTATCCAGCGGAGCTCGAAAAGAAGCGAAAGCAGGAGAAGGAAAACGAGGAACGCGTGCAGCGCATTTTGAGCGCGATGCCGGACGCGTTTCTTTACGAATATGACGGCAATGAGCCGGCTCCACCGGGCGTGGGAAAGCCGGGAAGCAAGTTGGTCCGCCTTAGGTTTCGTCCCAATCCGCGGTACGATCCGCCCTCCCGCGTGGAGCAGGTGCTTACCGGGATGCAGGGCGCAGTTCTGCTCGATCCGCAGAATCCCCATATCGCCAGGATCGACGGCACGCTGGTCAAGGATGTGAGCTTCGGATGGGGAATCCTGGGTCGCCTGGACCGCGGCGGTCGCTTTCACGTGGACCAGACCGAAGTCGGCCAGGGCGACTGGGTCATTACCCGCATGGAGCTGGATTTCACCGGTAAGCTTCTTCTGTTCAAGAGCCTGAGCTTCAAGTCGACCGAGGTGTACAGCGATTTTCGCCCCGTTCCTTCCAACCTGACCTTCGCCGAGGGCCTGCAGCTTCTAAGAAAGGAGATACCGCCGCCCGGATCCAGTTCCCAACAAACCCACAGCAGCAACTAACATTAGCGGTCTACTTCATGCCTGCCCGGACGGTCTCCTCCCGCACGCAGAGTTTCCGGATCAGGTCCTCGCGAATACGATAGCCGGTGCCGGCTTCGTCGCGGATGGAGATCATTCCTGCCGGACTGACCTCTACCTCAGGCTCCACGACGTCTTCTCTCCAGTAGCGCTTGGACGCGGAGACGTCGCCCGGCAGCCGGAAGTTCTCCAGGGTGGAAAGCGCGATGTTGTGGGCCCGGCCTACTCCCGATTCCAGCATGCCGCCGCACCAGACCGGGATATTCTGGGCCTGACAGACATCGTGAACCTTTTTAGCCTCACCGAAGCCCCCCACCCGACCGACCTTAACATTCACAATGCGGCAGGCGCCGGTTTCCACTGCCGCCGCGGCGTCCCGGGCGTGACGAATGGACTCATCCAGACAGATGGCGGTGCGTAACTCGCGCTGCAGGCGGGCGTGATAGTAGATGTCATCACACCACAGGGGCTGCTCGATCATGAGCAGGTTGAACTGGTCGAACTTACGCAGGTGCTCCATCCCATCCAGCCTGTAGGCGGAGTTGGCGTCGCAGCTGAGCACAATGTCCGGCCAGCGCGAGCGAATGCGCTCCAGCACATTCACGTCCCAACCCGGTTTTACTTTCACCTTGATGCGCCGATAGCCGGCGGCCAACTCGGCCTCGACCTTCTCCAGCAACTGCTCCACCGAATCCTGAATGCCGATGGAGACGCCACACTCAATCTCGCGCCTGGTTCCGCCCAGCAACTTCCACAAGGGCAGAGCCTTCTGCCTGGCCTCCGCGTCCCACAAGGCATTCTCGATGCCGGCCTTGGCCATGCGGTGGCCGCGCACCCTTGACATGAGATCCGCGCTGTCGCGAGCCTGAAGGATGGATCGTCCCACCAGGGCCGGCGCCAGATGTTGCCGGATGGTGGACCAGGCGCTGTCGATCCACTCCGAGCTGTAGAACGGGTCCTCGGCGGCGACGCTCTCTCCCCAGCCATTCACTCCTTCCGTATGAACCGTCAGCAGGAGAATGCGGCGGCTGTGGACCCGGCCAAAGCTGGTCTCGAAGAAATGGACCAGAGGCATTCGAATTTCGCGCAGGGTTATGGCTTCGATCTTCATGCCGGCTCAGCTCGCATAGCTCCCCTCTTCGTCCCAGCGTCCCAGAAGGAATCTGCCGTTGCCTTCGCGATCGCGTTCGTACCCCAGCACGGCCAAGCCCTCGGAAAAGGCCTGGAGAAATTCCAGCCGGCTGCGATCCTGCACTTCGCGGGCCTGGTCTCGTTTAGCGGGATGGGCTTTCCATGCGTAAACCTGGGCGGGCACCGAGATGGTTCTCAGATGCTCGAAGCTGGGCCTGGGTTGAGAGTGCAGGAGGCTCTCCACCCGTTTCGAGCGCAGCCACCATTCCGCCACGAGCCGGTCCGATGGCAATGCGCCCTGCAACGGCGACGACGTGACCCCGTACTGATTGACGTTGTAGCGGCGCGCAATCACGCCCAGCCGTTCGAGATTCAGGTAGGCGTTCTTGATCTCCAGCGGATCGAATGTCCATTCCATCAAGTCGAATCCGCGAGCCACGGCATCCTCCCGCTGGAACCACTTGATCCGGCGTCCCAGGCCCGCGTTGCGATAAGAGCCGCGAACCGCCAGCATCTGGGAATGAAGATAAGGGCGTCCATCGCGGCAGCCCGGCACGGCGAGCGCAAATGCAACCACCTGCCCGCCGTCAAAGGCGGCAATCGCCTGTCCGCCAATCTTTTCTGCAGTCACGAACATGCGCAGGGGAATCAGTTCCGCATCGCTGAAATTCCAAACTTCTTTCTGCAGGGCCACGCAGGCGGCCATTTCTTCCAGGCTGTCGCACTTGCGGATCACCACGCTCGCGGTCAACGCGCCCCCCGCACTCTCCGGGGCGGTTCTGTTTCGGCCATGCGCTTGGCTTCCCGCCAGAGCATCTCCAACTCGTCCATCGACGCTTCATGCGGCCGTCGCCCGGTGCGCTGCAGTTGTGCTTCCATCCACTGGAAACGCCGTTTGAATTTGCGGTTGCATCGGCGCAAGGCCGATTCAGGATCGAGAGAGAGATAACGCGCCAGGTTCACCAGGACGAAGAACAGGTCTCCGACTTCTTCCTCCAGACGCCGCCTCAGATCGTCCGAAATCTCGGGCCTGCCCGCGCCGGCGACTCCATGTGAAGGCGGCCGGGGACCGGGTTTGGGAAACTCTCGCAGTTGCTCCTGCAGCTCCTCGGTCTCTTCGCGCAACTTGTCAAACAGCCCGCCGATTTCCGGCCAGTCGAAACCCGCCTGCGCGGCGCGGGAACTCAACTTGTAGGCTTCCATGAGGGCGGGCATGGCGATGGAGATGCCGGCCAATATCGAATCCTGCCCGTCGGCGCTGTTCTCGCTTTCGCCCGCGCCGGTGGTGCGTTTCTTCTTTTCTTCCGCCTTGATTGCCTGCCAGTTCCGCAAGACTTCGGACGAAGTATCCGCCTTGACCTCGCCGAACACGTGCGGATGGCGCTCCACCAGCTTGCTGCACAGGCGGTCGAGCACGTCGTCGATCGAAAAGCTGCCCTCGTCCTTCGCCATCTGCGCGTAGAAGAGCACCTGCAGCAGAAGGTCGCCCAGCTCGCCGGTCAATTCTTCCCAGTCCCGGTTGTCGATGGCTTCCAGGACTTCGTAGGTCTCCTCCAGGGTGTAGGGCTTGATGGAATCGAAGGTCTGTTCACGGTCCCAGGGACATCCGCCAGGGCCGCGCAGGCGGGCCATGATCGATACGGCGCGTTGGAAGCGTTCTCCGGTGGTCGGCACGAGCGTAGATCACTCTAAATGAGAGGCGGGCGGAGGGCAACGAGGCCAGGGCTGGCGTCCCTGCGACTTCCTCCAGCACGCGGTTCTCAACTGCACTAAAGCGGGCGCGAACGGGAACGCACGCTCGCTCATTCCACTACAATCATTTTCAGGCTTTGAGCTTGCAAATGAACGCGGATCGGAGAATTCGCCGGCCTTTGGAGGGCGAACGGTTCCACGTCGTGGTGATCGGCGGGGGAATCAACGGCGTCGCCATTGCACGCGAGTGTGCCCGCGCCGGGCGGCGCACCCTGCTGCTGGAACAGCACGACTTTGCCGCCGGGACCACCAGCCGCTCCACCCGTATTATTCACGGCGGCTTGCGCTACCTGGAGCACGCGGAAATCGGCCTGGTGCGCGAATCTTTGCGGGAACGCCGGAGGTTACTGCAGGAACGCCCGCATCTGGTGCATCCTATCCACTTTCTGCTGGCTCTGGACGCAAGCAGCCGGCGAAGCGCCCTCGCGGTTCGTACCGGCCTCTGGTTGTATCGCAGGCTGGGCGGTGGTCGGCTGCAGGCGCAATCCAGCCGGGAAGCTGAGAGCCAGCTTGAGCAACTTCTCGATTCCGGCCGCCGCTGGTCGATTTTCAGCTATGAGGATGCCCAGTGCGAGTTTCCCGAGCGCCTGGTGGCGGAGTGGCTGGTGGAGTGCATAGATGCCGGCACCGTGGCACGCAACCATGCTGAAGTGCTCGCCATAGACATCCGGCACGGGCGCGCCGTGGGTCTCCTGTTCCGCGACAGGCTCAACGGGGTCGAAGAACGGGTCGAGGCCGCTTGGATCATCAATGCGACCGGCCCCTGGGTGGACAGGTTGTGCCAGCGTTCCCGCATCGACACGCAAGGGCCGCTGCTGGGTGGTATTCGCGGCTCGCACATCGTGATACCACGCTTCCCCAGAGCGCCGGAGGCGGCGGTCTACACCGAAGCGCTCGATCGCCGTCCGATATTTGTGCTTCCCTGGAACGAGCAGATTCTGGTGGGTACGACCGAGGTAGCTGACAGCGGCGACCCCGCCCAAGCACATCCCTCGCCGGCAGAGATTGACTACTTGCTGCGGTCGGTGTTGCGCTTGTTTCCCGGCCTCCAGCTTTCCGTCTCCGATATTCGCTACGCTTTCGCGGGTGTGCGCCCTCTTCCTTTCGCGCCCAAAGAATCGGCGGGCGCGGTCACCCGCCGCCATCTTCTCCGGGACCACGCCGCGGACGGCGCCCAGCATATGATTTCCGTGATCGGCGGCAAACTGACCACCGCCGTCGCGCTGGCGCGGGAATGCGCGGCCCAGATCGGTATCGCCGGCAAGTCTGTGCCCGCGCTGGCAGTCACTCCGGGCGACACCGAACTTCTCCTCAACCGCTGGATCGCCGAGATAAGCCAGTCAGCCCAGCTCGGCTACGACACAGCGCGGGCTCTGGTCGAGTGGCACGGGCGGCGCGCCCCAGGAATTGGCCGCATGGCGGCGCAGGAGGCGCCCTTGCGCCGGCCTCTCTGCGCCCACAGCGAGCACATCGTGGCGGAAGCGGCTGATGCGTTTTCCGCCGAGTGCGCCGTCACCCTCGGGGATGTTCTGCTCCGCCGGATTCCGGTTGCTCTGGGCGCCTGCTGGTCCGAAGACTGCAGCCGCGAGGCTGCCGCTCGTATCGGCGCCGCACTGGGATGGAGCGAGGCGCAGGCTCACCAGGAACTTGAAGCATTCGAAGCGGAACGGACTTCTTTTCTGCTCAAACCTGCTTCGGCCAACCCCGTGCTCGAATCCGCCTCGCAGTAGGGTCAGCGCTGCCCGCCCACGGAATGTCCCCGGCGGCCCCTCAGCGTACGCACCAGCAGTTGGGTTTCGTCCGAAATGATGCCATCGATTCCCAGGCTCGCCAGGCGCAGCATGGTCTCGCGATCATTCACCGTCCACGCCAGGACTTTGCGACCGGCACCCTGAATATTTTTCAGGAGGCTGGGGCTGAGCAGCGAGTGATGAACGATCACGTAGTCGGCCGGCAGGGCTGCCCAACCGTCCAGTTGCGCCTCGGTTTCACAGATGATTCCGGTGGAGACGAGCGAGCTGCGGGCGCGGACCTCCATCACCACCGCGGGCAGAAACGACGAAATCACACAGCCCCGTTCTGGAGGATGTTCGTTGAGTGCCGCCAGAACTTTCGACTCCAGGTCCGGAACCTTTAGCTCAATGTCGAGAAAGGCCCGGCTCCCATACCGCCGCACCACGTCCTCGAGACGGGGAAGCCCGGCCAATTGCTCAGCCGGCACGTCGCCAACGTTGAGGCCGTTGACATGAGGGTCGTGGCATACCAGGGCACAGCCGTCCCCGGTGCGGCGCACGTCGAATTCGAAGCCGTCGCAGCCGTGTTTCAGAGCAAGGTCAAAAGCGGGTTGAGTGTTTTCAGCGACGTCCCGGGACGAACGCGCACCCCGATGGCCGAGGAGGAGAGGAAGATTGGCCATGGGTCATTTTACGCCAGTAACGATTCAGCCTTCGTAAAGTTTTGTTGTGCGATGCTACCAGAGAAGGAACGATACTCTTTGTGCTCCCGTGTACTGAAAAAATTCACGGAGCACGCGAAACTTTCAGTCCAAATCAAAGTCCCGTATGGGCTTGCCTGTGTCGGGAGACTCTTTCGCCTTCTTCACCGCCTCCTGGAATTTCTTCTCCAGGAGGTCGGAAGCATGCTTCTGAGCCTCCACTGATTGGCGGAAGATGGAATCGCGGCGGCTGTCCTGCTCCTTCATGGCGCGAGCGGCATCCTCGATGTCGGCAAACATCTTGGGCCTGACCGCCGCTGTATGCGCGATCACCCCGCCGGTCGCCGGATCGACTTTGAGAACCGCGTTACAGCAGGGGCAGGTGACTTCGAATGCTTCGCCCTTCGGCATAAGCGAATCATATCGCAAAACCTGCTAGCCATGCCGCTGGAGCTTGATGGGAAATACCTTGAACAGGGTGAGCATTTCCCAGCCCAGCAGAGCGATGGACACAATCACCACCATGATGGCGATGGTTTCGCCAAAACTCAGCCGGTTTCGGTTGGGCTCAAAGCGTCGGGCGACCAGCCCGAGAATGTTGAGCGTGGCGAAGCCAAAAACCAGCGCCCAAAGGATGTTATAGACGTTGCCCTTCTGGTTGGACCCTTCGTACTGAAACAGGCTTACCAGCCATATGCCAGGCGTCGACTGAGCCCACCACGCGCACAGCGGCGAAAGGGTTAGGAGCGACGCGAGCAGCGCGAGCATGGGGGCAGCAGCCTGGGATACGGCTCAATCAGCGTCATGGCGTGCCGAAGGATACGATACTACGCTATTCCTCCGCCGAAGTCAGCGGTTCTGCCAAACGCCTCCGGTTCCGACCGCGACGGGTCACCTCCGGGGCCATGCGGCCTTAGCTCGGGCGATTGGTTGATTGCGTGCAGTCTTGGCGCACGTCTACAGGGACACCATCTGATGGTCGAGACACTCGCTGCTCAATGTCTCATAGAGACCCTTCAGCAGCCCGGAGCCGTGCCGGGCCAGGAAATACAACCCTACGATTTCGCGCTCCTGCAGCACCCGGTTGGGGTAGAGCGCATTGCTCAGCATGCTTGCGTGGCGCGCCAGCACTTCGCTCTGCCGCAACTCGGCCCGGGCCGCGCGGGAGCGCAACTGCTCCAGTTGGTGCTGCATCTTGGAAGCGGCATTCGCCGCAGCTTCCACCAGCGTTTTGTCCAGGCGCTCGAGGGAGTGCTGAATTGCGGCCAGCGACTTCTTTAACGAGGCGTCCGCCTGGTCGAACGCGGTTTGCAGGTCCACCGGCAATGCCTGCTTCGCCAGGCGCTCGCGCAGCGATTCGGGGCCCTGGAAGACGTCGGTAAGCGAAAGTCCGTAGCGCTCAAGCAAGGCCTGTGGCTTGGCCTCGACCAGGGTTGCAGAAAACCGCGGCAGAATCGGCGTCACCCGGTCCAGCAAGGCCTTGTAGACCACTGCCGCCTGCCCGAAGTAGGCCACCTCCGCCGCGCCTCCGACGTAGGCCAGCGTGGGCAGCAAAAAGTCCTGCACGACCGGCCGCAGCAGCACATTGGCACTGAAGTCCTGGGGAGCGGAGGCGATGCGATCAAGCATCTCTGACTCCGAAAACTCCTGCTGCCCGACCAGGATATGTCCCCGTCCCCCGCTGCCCGCCTGCCGGTGCACCGGAAGGCGGCCGCCATCCCGCAGCATGAACAGCAGGGTTGAAGATGAGGTCACCTTGACCTGCTGATGGTATCCCGCGGCCTCCAGTTCCCTGCCGCGAGCCAGCAATGCATCATCGAGGTCTGCCGCCTGCTCGATCGCCGCGCGATAGACAGGCTGCGCGAGCCGGTGCAGCTCCGGATCGGATGCATCAAGCAGGATCACGCCCCACTCTGCAAACAAGCGCGAGAACAGACGGGCAAACGCGCTGCCGAAGTTCTCTCCCGGCCGGTACGAGTCGCGCAGAATGCCGGCGATCTCGGACTCGCCCATCAGTCCGGCGCCGGCTTCTACCAAAGTCTCAATTTCCTGCCCAAAGGTCACCGTTCCGACGGGTGCATCGGGCATTCCGCGGCTCGGCGCAACCAGCTTCTGCAGAACGCCGTCCGGGCCTGGAAGCTGGACGTGATTGACCTCATCCAGGTCATGATCGGTAGTGGCCAGCCAGAAAACCGGCACGCACTCCCGTCCCTCGCTCGATGCCTCAGCCGCCAGCTTGACCGTGCTCAAAGCCTTGAAAATCGAGAACAGAGGCCCGCCGAACAGGCCCACCTGCTGGCCGGTAACGACGGCGGCCGCTCCCTTCCGCAGGCGCGCGATATTCTCCGTCGTCTTGGGCGACGGACCCCACTGCTGGTTCTGCCTTTCCAGGATCGCAGCTACCCGTTCCCTGCGCGCGGAGTCATAACGCAGGCGCGCTGTCTCGTCTTCTGACCACTCGGAAAAATGCGGCGGGCGGGTATAGAAGGGTTGAATCGAGGGCGCCCAGGAAATGAAGTCGTTGAAAAGCTTGGTAGTATGCGGAATCTGCCGGAATGGAAGACACTGCAGCCTCACCGGCACGTCTCCTGACAGCGTATGCGCATGCAGATTTGGACGGCGTTCCGCATAGCTTGGTCACTCCTGATTCTACCGGCGACGCCTACATGAGATGTCGCAAACGGGTTCAGGATGCAAAAGGTCCAGGTCGTTGCCGGCCCCTCGCGGAGGTGGATGGGAGATGTTCGCTCGCGCTGGAAGGGCCTGGCCTTAGCGGAAATCTTCTATTGCTGTTGCTGCTCCTGCTGCATGTTCCTCGTGGGGGGAGGCAAAGGTTCCTGCGCCTTTTCCACCAGCAAGGACCACTCTTCCGGAACCGGCAGTCCCTGATCGGGTTCCGGAGCCTCTCTCGAGGCCGTGACCCGCACAGCCACTGACAATTCGCTGGCGGTCTGTCCGCGAAAGATGCCCTTGGTTGGCGGCACGTCCGCATAATCGCGCCCGATGGCGGTGCGAAGATGACGATCCCCGGTGAGCAGGCAGTTGGTCGGATCAAAGCCCACCCAACCCAGCGGGGGCAGGAAGGCTTCGATCCAGGCGTGTGTGGCTTCGACCGTCGACCGGTCGTGGTCCTGGGCCCGGCGATACAGATACCCACTCACGTAGCGGCAGGGGATGCCCAGGCTGCGCACCAGCGCGATCATGACATGAGCAAAGTCCTGGCACACGCCGCGCCGGTTTTTCAGGGCCTCGTCGATCGGTGAATCCACTTTTGTGCTCCTGGGAACATATTCAAACCAGTCGTAAAGGCGCTGGTTGAGCTCACGCAGCAGACTGAGAGGGTCATCCCGCCGGCGGACCTCGAGTTGCCGGGCGAGATTGAGCAAAAGGGGCGTTGGACGGGCGAACTCGCTGGGAAACAGCATCTCCCAGTAGTCTCCCGCGTGGACGGTGGAATCAATCTCGGCCCAGGCCTCCTTCGGCAGCGAGGCCGGCGCCTCCGTCCCCGGCTGCATATCGAGCAAGGACTCGGCCACAATCACCAGGTAAGCATGCTGCCCGGGAATGTCGAAATGATGAATGTTGTTTCCCAGGTGGTCGCGGTACGCAAACACGCGGCAGCGCGGACTCACGGCCAGGTGAAAGGTGAGGCAACGCTGGTTACCTTCACTGCGGGGATGCATGCGCGCTTCCATCACGCTCTCACTCACCGGCGTGGCGTAATGAAACTTGGTCAGATGCTTGATGGAGTAGTACATTCGCTTCGCCCTATCCGGCCAGGGCCGTCTGAATGGAGTAGTTTACGTACAGCTCATAGATGGTTAGGTGGATCTCACGGCATTGTCGCAGAATGCCCTGAAGGTACGCGCCGACGTCCTGGGAGAGAATTTCGGAAATCTGGCCGAAACTGAGCGTGGCCTGCAGGCGGCCCGCCAGGCGGCTCAACTGCGCTCCCCGGCGCTTCCCCCCCTCCCCCTGAATGGCCTCCACTGCGCTGCGCAGGCTGTCGATGGAGTAGCGCACCGAATGAGGAAACTCCGCGTTCAGGAGCAGGAATTCAATGATCCGGTCCGGACTGAAGTCGGCGGTGTAAACCTTGCAGAAAGCCTCGAAGGCAGTACAGGACCTGAGCAACCCGATCCACTCCAGATATTCGCTCGCCTCCGGCGCATGCTCCTGGCTTCCCCAGAATTCGCGGTAGTACAAGTCCAGAAGCATGGCGGTGGCGCAGGCCCGCTCGATATAACGTCCCACCCGGATGAAATGCCATCCTTCGCCATGAATCATGGTCGAATCCGTAACGCCCTGAATCAGATGGATGCCCTCGATGACCGCCAGCAGAAAGTCAGAGGGCAGAACATCGCCGGTCTCGTTCGGCTTGCTGCGGGTCACTTGGTGGAACAGAAAGTTGAGCCGCTGCCACTGCTCGGTGCTGATCTCTTCTCTTACCTGGCGTGCGTTCTCGCGCGCAGCGGTAATGCAGGAAGTGATGGAAGAGCGGTTACCGGAATCGAAAGTGAGGATTTGCGCCACCTGGTACGCGTCCCCGCTCCCGGCGAGATTGGACGGGCCGCCGAGCGCGGCCAGGACCCGTTTCCAGCGGCGATCGGCGCTGGTCGCCGACTCATCCAGCAT
>CAYOZX010000035.1:15267-19392 GCA_964408515.1 uncultured Acidobacteriaceae bacterium
CGCAGGTCCACGTGGCGAGGCTGCAGCACGTCGTCAATGAAACAGGGCGCGCGGGAAAATGTGATCGTAGGCTGGGCGATGTAATTTCGCGGATCGGCAAGAATACGTTCCCTGAATTCCCTCTGCTGCTCACTGGTGCTGTGCGGCCCGATCAACATGCCGTAGCCGCCCGATTCTCCTACTGCCTTCACCACCAGTTTGTCGAGATTGGTCAGCACGTAATCGCGCTCCTTCGCCTCGGTCAGCAGGAAGGTCTCCAGGTTGTTGAGCACCGGATCTTCAGCCAGATAGTACCTGATGATCTTCGGCACGTAGGCGTAGAGCGCCTTGTCATCTGCCACGCCGGTGCCGAAGGCGTTCGCCAGCGTGACGTTCCCCGCCCGGTAGGCATTGAACAATCCGGCCACGCCCAGAATCGAGTCCGAGCGGAAGGCCAGGGGATCAATGAAATCGTCGTCCACCCGGCGGTAAATCACGTCCACGCGGCGCAGTCCCGAGGTGGTGCGCATGTAGACGACGTTGTCATGCGTCACCAGGTCGCGCCCTTCCACCAGCTCAATTCCCATCTGGCGGGCGAGATAGGCGTGCTCGAAGTAGGCCGAGTTGAATACACCGGGACTGAGCAGCACAGTCGTCGGCTCCGGCCGTCCTTCCGGGGCCACGGACCGCAGCGTGCTCAGCAAGGCCTGGGTATAGTGCTCGATGGGCCGCACGCCCTGCAGGCGAAACAAATTGGGGAAAATCCGCTTCATGACCCGGCGGTTGGTCAGCATGTAGGAGACGCCGCTGGGCACGCGCAGATTGTCTTCCAGCACCACGAACTCGCCGCTGGGCAGGCGAATCAGGTCCGAGCCTATTACCGCGATGTAAACGTTGCGCGGCACTTGCAGCCCGCGCATCTGCCGCCGGAAGTGCCTGCAGCTGTAAACAATTTCGCGGGGCACGACGCCGTCGGAGAGAATGCGCCCCTCGTGATAGATGTCGCGCAGAAAGAGATTCAGCGCCGTGATGCGCTGCGTCAGGCCGCGTTCGATGTGGTTCCACTCGGCGCTGGTGATCAGGCGCGGGATCAGGTCATAGGGAAAAATCCGCTCTGTGCCCTCTCCCCGACCGTAAACCGTGAAGGTAATGCCTTGATTCAGGAAGGAGAGGTCGGCGGAGTGCTTGCGCCGGCGAATTTCGTCCGCCGGAAGCGAGGCCAGCATCTCCAGTAGCGGCGCATAGTGGGGCCGAGGCTTGCCGGGACTTTCAAAGGTTTCGTCAAAGGCAGCGTCGAGCAGGTAGTCCTGCACGGCAGGGGAATGGACCCGGCTGACCTCTGCTAAAGCCATGCGGAAGTATAAGGTAGCGACGGATAGCCGGCAATAGGACGGGCTTGGCGGCGCGCTTCGTATTTTGGCTGCTGCAGATCGTTATTTTGAATCTCGCCTGCTTTGCTGCAACCGGGGAGGTGAACCCGCGGGAGGGCATGGCTTTCAGCCATGCCGCCGCGAGCCGAGTGAACGCGGGCTTCAGCCCCGCTGTTCGAGAGTGCAGCGAGGCACTCGGGAAAGAAGATGGCTTTCCAGTGGCCGCTTCAGAACGTGTGCACTTCTAGAGGAGGGCTGCGACCCTCAAGGCTACTGCAGAGCTTCCGACAAGTCGGCCACTGCAAACAGATATTCGCCCCGTTCCGCGATGCCCACGCCCAGGGAGTCCATGTCGGAATCCAGCAGATTGGCACGGTGGTGCTCGGACTGGATCCACATATCGCAGATCATGCGCACGCCTCGTCCCTGCGCCACATTTTCCGCCAGGGAGCGGTAGCGTGCTCCGGCCTGATGCGCGCGCCCGGTCAGCGACGCTTCCATGGGTAGTTGATGCGACAGCTCGCCCCTCGACGCCAGGAGGCCGGCGTGCTTCCGCGCGGCGGCGGCCAGATGCGCGTCCCGCTTGAGCTTGGGAAGTCCCTTCGAAGTCCGGTACTCGTTGATGGCGTCAAACAGCTGCTGTTCCGCCCTTTCGATGTTGGTTTCGGCCCTGGCTACCGGTGCGAGCAAGCTCAAGAGCGCCAGCGCCGTGACCACCAGAGTTCTGTGTCGAAAATGCATAGATTTTCCCCGCCGTCATTATGAGATTGCCGCTCCTCCGGACTCAGCCAAATCCCGCGCTGGGCGCGCACTCTGGTGCGGCGCCTTCCGTAATCTGGACGGCATCGAATCAGGCACAGACGAGTTTGACTTCTAACCCATGGAGACCTAGATTGGGAGTGGCTGGTTTGAGTCCGTTCTTTAGATGGCCAATCCCACCAGTGGGGGCGTCACGGTTTCGACGGAGATGCTTGCGGCCAGGAGGCATGCCGGGGTGCACACACCCGTAATCGCGTGCAAAATGATAATTGCCAATCAACAGATGGCATACGCAGCCTAACTAGTTTAGGCAGCCGTCCGAGGAGGCTTTGCCCGTGGGCCTCCGAAGGACGTCGCACAGCGGGCTGGTCTTCCCGGCTACGTCTGGGTAGGGAGGACGAGATCTACAGGCTAGCGGCAATCGTTTCTTGTCCGTTCTGAGCGGCGGCCGCGAACGTCCTGGGGGAAGCTGAATCGCGCAAGCGGCTCAGCCCAACGCCCGGGGCATGAACCGGAATAAGCATGTAGTCTTCTGACCAGTAACATTTTCGGACGCGGGTTCGACTCCCGCCGCCTCCACCAATTTATATTCAAATAGTTACCGAAGATATGTGCAGTATCGTGCAGGGGTGCCACCGCCCTGTGAACGTCTACGTCTATACCCGCCATCGTAAGTCCTGTTTTCACCGGAAAGATCGTGCATGGCGAGTGGTGTCTAATGATGGTAGCTTACTTTCGCCCACGCGGGAGGCCCAGAATGCAAGAGACCGCGATAGAGTGGGACCCAATGTGCGAAGGGCAGCTACCCTGGTCCACTCGGCTTTTCGTCATCTATCTTGCCGTAGTGGTAGTCCTGTTCTGTTTTCGAGCCACACGCATGCTTTGGCACCTCCGCAGCCTCCGAAAGGTCGCCCAAGAAACTAATGCTGAACTCGGCTCTGGATTCTGGCTGGCGTGGGATTCGTGTCATGCAAGAACGATCTCAATTAAGAATTGGTCAACGTTGACGTTTCTGCTTTCGTTTCTCATATCTGCTTGGAATATGACAGGAATACTAAAGGGAATCAGCATGCAAAAGGTAACCGGAACGGCATTCCTCGCGGGCGCTACTGCTGAGGTGCATACGGCGTTCTACTTTGGCATGCTCGTCTACGTCGTTCTATACGCCTTCGCGTTCTTCTGCGAGACTCTGCTGATGCGTTACAAGTTGCGATAGCCGCTGTCCAGGCACTGCCGACTGTCGACAAGTCTCGCGTGATGAATTGCGGCACGGAGGGGCCTGAAATTCGGGCCTTTAGAACGCTAAATCCCCAAATTCCCTGAAGTACAGGTCCTCACGTTACGAAAACCCTGCCAAGATGGAAGAATGATGGGAGAACGACATTTTGTGATAGCGTCGGTTCATGCCGGTCGTTCACATCTTCACACGACATCGGAGCGGGGTGCGCAAAGAGGGCAGCGTGGGTAGTTCATTCACTCGCTCCTCTCAGTTCAACGTCCGGGTGATTCCGGCACATGGTCCTGTCGCCGCCGCGCGCACTTCCGTTAAGAAGGCATCCTTCTGTGTTGCGCTGTTTGCGTTTATCTTTTCGGTTTCGTCGATCGGCGCAACAGGTCCATTGGGGGACAACACACACGTTCCACTGCGAAACGCTCGGTAACTGTTGCTCGCCGGGAGATAACGCAGGAACAGCAGGTACTCCCGTTTGGAGTCGAGTTGGGGGAAGTTTCCGACGCTAGTCTTGACAAAGCGTCCATTGATATTCGTTGCACCACCGGGGCGTGTCACTACGATAGCAGAACCTGCGGCCAGATCGAGATCACTTGCCTTTAGCACTGACGCCACCCTGAACGTGTAATCCGTAAAAAGAAAGTCGCCAGACTCGGTAAAACCTGTTTCGGCCGTGTTCACCGATCCAGTTACAAGAGCGTCAGCGCCACAGGCGATGCCGCGCAGTTCCGGATCCGCAAAGGGCTGACGATTGATTTCGGCGCCATTCTCGGCCAGGCCGTCGCC
>CAYOZX010000036.1:0-4498 GCA_964408515.1 uncultured Acidobacteriaceae bacterium
GGGGCGTCCAGATTGGATGTTCACGGGGGTGAAGATAATCTCAACCTCAGGAGAACCCTCCTTGAGATAGAACCGACAAATGCCGTGCGCGGTGAATCCCCAGCCCGCCTTGAATTTGACCGGTACCCACTCGGAATAGCTTCCCACCCCGAGGGTGAAGCTCTGGGAGCCGATTTCGATGCGGGCCTGATTGCGACCTGGCTCGGCACGGAGGCTGAAGTCAGCCCGCAGGTCGGCGCCCGTGCCCAGCGGGTTTTCGGGGCCAGGGATGTAGGAATGGAAGCCGGCGCCATTTCTTTCCATCGGGATGCGGATTCCGCCTTCGCGAAACTTTCCGTCCCCGCGGCGCGTGGTGCAGAAGCAGAAGGTCCCCTGGCTTCCCTTGAGATCAGGCACGCACATGCCGGACAGCAAGACGCCGGGGAACTTTTCCGGCGGGAAGGTTACGGGAATGCGGATGACCGAACAAAACACGCCGGCTTTGCCCAGCCAATGCCAAAAAGGAGTGCCGCGGCGCAGTCCCCTGATTTCAGGTTTGCCCAGGGGGATCGAGTATTTTCCGATGCGCAGGCGGCGCTTGGGCTCGCTGATCTGCGCGGACGACAGGAATGGGAGATAGTTGCGCAGATCGCGGGCGAGAAAATCGTAAATGTTGTGCTTGCCTGGATTCACCCCGGTCTGGAAGGTGGACCACGCGACCGGCGATATGGCTGGGAAAGTCGTCCGCAGAGAACGGAAGGTTCCCTTCCCCCGCAGTTTGGCGAGGTTCGGAAGCTGGCCCTCGTCCATAAAGCGGGCGGCCAGTTCGGGATCCATGCCATCGAAGCCGACAATCACCACCCGCTTCACCTGAGCTTTGCCGTAGGCTTTGCGGCGGCGGAACGAACGCAGAAGCTGACGAATCGGCCATGTGATGAGGGCGTAAAGCGAATAGAGAAAGGCGACGAAGATGGTCCAGAACGACGACAGGACGGCAAACCCGGCGCCCGGACCGGCGTAAGCCTCGCTGGGAGAAGGAATCAGGAGAAACAAAGCGAGGATCAGGAGCAAGGCATAGGGCATTCTGTTCCAACTCTTGCGAATGAAAGGCCTCATACCTCGATCCCCAGCAGAGTCTTGAAGAAGAACCCCGCAATCAACGAAACCACGAAAAACAGCACAATCCAGTTCCATTCCGTCCAGGCGAAGTTGAGGATTCGCGGCGGGTAGGTCACGGTGACCGACTGGATGGGACTGTTGTCCTCCAGTGCCGGCTCGGCGGACACCAGTATGCGCTCCCAGAAGCGGTCACGCAGGCGAATTGGTGAAATCCTCGCCAACCCAGGCAACACAACGACCTGCTTCGACGCTGAGTGGCCGCCTGCGGCCACCCGGACTTCGTACTTCCCTTCCCGCTCCGCGACCAGGCGCCAGAGAACCTCGCCGCTCGCGGGGATATGGACCGCGGGAGCGGACGTGGTCAAAAGAGGAGGCAGCTGCAATCTTGCCTGGCTGAGAGCTTCAGGATCGGTAATTCTCGCCTCGACCAGGAAGGCCTGTCCGGGGCGAAGCGGCATCCAGCCAAAATAGCGGTCGAGCTGAATGATGAGGACGGTGATCGGCAGAATCGCGATCAGGAGGGGAGTAAACGCCAGCCGGAGATAGGAACCCGTGCCGCGAACAATACGGCCGTACGCACGCATCACAACCGGAAGCTGGTCCTGAAATAAGCGGACGGCGAGCAATTGCGCCTTCAGGTGGTCCTTGGCACGCGCGATAGCCTTTTGGTCGGAGGTGTACCGGAAGACAAGCACCATCACCAGGCCAATCACGACCGACAACGCGAGCACCAGCCCCAGCGGTGCGGAAAGATGAATGCGCCAGGCCATCGCCGTGCCTACTCGATATATCCCAGGCCCTGCAGCCGCTTGGTCAGTCTTTCTTTCGACTCGCTGCCACCCTGGCCGGAGGGAAGCAGGCGCTTCACTTCTTTCTCAATGGTGTGCACCACAAACTCATCTACCGAAGCGTACCCAGATGCTTCCGCGCATTTTTTCGCCTTCTCCAGCAACTCGCCTTCGAATTTGATTTTTTGAGAGGACATCAGGCTGTTCTCCAGTGGTTGGAACAATTCTCGAGCGTAGCAACTCAAGGATTGGCCGAAAAAATCGAATGTCCCATCATACCGTGCGGCCGGGGAATTCCAAATTGCGCCAGGATGGTAGGCGCGATGTCGGTGAGCGCGGGACTGGCAGCGTAAATCGGCCGATTGCTCAGCAGAATTCCCGGAACCAGTGTGTAGTCCATGCAGTGGTCGCCACTCCAGGGATTGGTATTGGTCTCGAAAACGTCGGCGGGGAAATTGCCCAGGATAGTTTGCCATCCGGCACGATAACCACGGTTGTAGCCGACCAGAAGGTCCGGACCTTCCGAGGCGTAAATCCCCTGGTAGACGTCGCCTGCGCGGTCTACCCGGGTGATGGCGGGAACCTGGTTGCCGGGGTCGCGCACACGGAGCAGCTTGTCTTGCAGCTCCCTCATCAAGGCGTCGGCCTGGACGCCAGGTTCGACAACTCCCTGTCGTTCACGCCCCCGCAAGTTGAGATACAGGCCATTCAGACCCAGCCCGTAGGCGCGCGTGCGGCTCCAGTCCACCTCGGCGAAGGCATCATTCCGGTCAACGTCAGGCTCATTCTTCAGAGCGATGTAGCCGTTGTTCAGGAGCCAGGTGTTGAGGTTGAAGGAGCGGTTGTAGGGCGCGAATCCGTGGTCCGAAAGCACGAGCAGCGTGGTTCGGCTATCGATTCGCTGCAGGACCTCTCCCAATACCTGGTCGATCTGCTCGTAAAACTGGGACAGCGCCGATCCGTAGCGGGCAGCCAGTTCGGCGTTGAATTGCGGGTGCTGAGGATCGATGAACCGCCAGAACATGTGTGAGTTGAGATCAAGGCTGGAGAAGTAAAAAAAGAACAGGCCCCGGCGAAATTGGGCGAACTCGCTATCGAAAATCCGCCGGTGCTCGGCAAGCACGGTCTCGGCCTGTTCGAGATATTCCCCGTCATCCAGAACCCCGGCAGACAAGGCCTTGGTATCTTCGGAGATCCCCTGGGTATAGAACTCGCCATTTTCTTCCGCCAGTTCGCGCGAGTAGTTCCGGGGCGTTGAAATCGGCAGTGCGGGATCGGCGGGATCGATGTTGATAGGCGAAACATAGAGCTCGAAGCGGGGATGGGCCTGTTTGAAGTAAAAGCGGCAAATCCCTTTCACATTTCCGATCAAAGGAATCAGCCGGAACTGCACGTGGACCCAGTCGCTCCATTCGCCTTCGCGCAAAACGAAACCCTGGTCCTGAACCTCAAATCTTGCCACCGGCTCCAGCGGATCGATGGAAACTGTGAACGGCTCCAGCGCAGGCGGTGAAGCCTTGCGGAAGGTGTTGTCAGGCCCGACCAGGTTTGTGACCACTCGAGATTCCTTTACCTCGACGGGAAAGATCTGGCCACCTTCGACGGCCCCGGCGACGGCCATGGGGTCGTCCGTGTAAAAAGAAAATGTTCCATAGCTGCCGCGCAGATCGGGTGTGCCCATGCCGGAAAGAGTTTTCCCCTTGGCCTTCACGGGAGGGAAGTTTGAGGGCATCCGAAAGATGCTGTTGGGCACACCGTACTTGTCCAAGGTCTGCCAAAATGCTTCTCCCTGGCGCAGTTGCTCGGCGCTGCCGCCCCCGAGAGGAATGACCCAAGGGCCCACAGGGATGGCGTGCTTGGGCGGTTCTACGCGCGAGGCGGAAAAATAGGGCTGCATGGTGCGGGGATCGCGGTGGATGAAGTCAAAGATTCCGTGGCCGCCGGAGTTCATGCCCGTGATCAGATTTGACCAAGCAACCGGACTTTGGGGCGGAATGCTGGTGGAGAGAAGGCGGAACGATCCGGTGGCCGCGAGACGGGAGAAATTCGGCATCTTACCCTCCGCCATGTAGCGCCTGAGGAGCTGGGGGTCCATGCCATCGATTCCCAGGATGATGAGCTTGCGATCGCCATGCCAGTTCGCCGGTCCTTGACAGGCGAACCACAGAAGCGCCCCAGCGCACAAGATCAGTGCAAGCCCCAGGCGGGCGGTGGTGTTTAACAATCGTCCTCCGCGAAGCAAGACTCCACAGTCATGGCGATCCGCTCGGCTCATTCGTTGGGTGTATCCATTGAACCACACGGGACACCAGATACGCAGAGAGGTAGACTGACTTCATGTGGCGCCACGGGCTGGCCAGCCTGCTCGCAATGGCTTTCGTTGCGGGATCTTTGTGCATGCGATCGGAGGCGGCGGGCAAGCCGAATATTGTCCTGATCACCGTCGAGTCCGCGCGCGCCGACAGCATGGGATTCCTTGGCGGGCCGAAAAAGAACACACCCACCCTCGACACCCTGGCGGCGCAGAGCCTGGTCTTTGAGCAGAGCTATGCGCAGGCGCCGACAACCGTAGTCTCCCACGCGACAATCCTTTCGGGCACTTATCCCCAGAC
>CAYOZX010000036.1:4598-19380 GCA_964408515.1 uncultured Acidobacteriaceae bacterium
GCCTTTCTTCCTGTGGGTGCAGCTAAACGATGCCGATGTGGCGGCGGGAGCTGCCTACAACGCGGGCTTGAGCGCGGCCGATGCGGCGGTGGGCAAGCTGACCGGGGCGCTGCGAATCCGCCGCCAGTTTGACGACTCACTCATTGTGATCGCCGCCGACCATGGACAGAGTCTGGGCGCACATGGAGAGGCCGGGCATGGAGTTTTTCTTTACGACGAGACCATCCGCGTTCCTCTGCTGGTCAAGATGCCGGGGAACGAGTTTGCCGGAAAACGAGTACGCGCGCGGGCCCGCCTGGTGGACGTAGCGCCCACAATCCTGGAAGTGGCGGGGGTGGCAATACCATCGCAGATGCAGGGGCAGTCGCTGCTGCGCATCGCGAAGACGGGTTCCGACCAGCCCGCTTATTCGATCACCAGCTTCCCGCAACAGGCTTTCGGATGGAGCACGCTGGAGTCCTGGCGCGCAGGGAAGTACCTTTACATCCGTGCGCCCAAACCGGAACTCTATGACCTGTCCACCGATCCCGCCGCCACCCGGAACCTGGCACTAAGTTCTAAAGCTACGCTGGAGACCATCGCGGGACAACTCGACGCGTTCGACCGCCGACTCAGCGCTGTCGGTCAGACGACCCGCGGTCCGGAACTTACCTCCAGCGAAATGCAGAAACTGGCATCGCTGGGCTACGTGGGACTGCAGAAATCAACCGCAGGAAGCCGAACCGCAGCCAGCGGATTTGATCCCAAGGACGGCATAGACACCGCGAACAGGATTCTCTCGGCAGAGGGCGCCTTGAACGCAGGCAAGCCAGACATGGCCATAGCGATTCTTCAGCCCCTGCTGCCGGGATCGTCCGGGAGTTATCTGGCACAGTATGTGATGGGAGCCGCCCTGGCGCGTAAGGGACAATATTCGCAAGCTATCGAACGCCTGCGGACGGCCATCGAAATCTGGCCGGATTCAGCCTGGGCACACTATGAGATGGGATCCAGCCTCATCAAAACCGGCGATTACAAGACGGCTGTGATCCACCTGGAAATTGCTGCGGGCCGCCTGCCTGATTTTTCGCCCGTCCATTTGCAACTGGCGGATGCCTACGAGCACCTGGGCAAGCCGGACGACGCCAAGCGGGAACGGACAAAGGCCAGAGACTAGATTAGGACAGCTTGGACTCGAGCGCGGCATGGGCAGCCGATTCCGCCGCGCCGTTTCCCGAAGATGGCGCCGGAGCCGCCGGTGGCTTGGGGCTTCCGTCCAGCACACGATTGTGCAGGCAGAACAGCGCCAGTTCCAGGCGGTCGGCCACGCCCAGCTTGTCGTAGACCTTGCGCAGGTAATTCTTGACCACCTGTTCGGTCGTACCGACGCGCAGGGCGATCTCTTTGTTCTTCATGCCCTGGGTGACGCAGGAGACGATGAGCGACTCCTTGGGGGTCAATTGCACCTTGGGCCGCGCCGAAACCGGCCGTGCACCCTGGGTGCGATAGGCTTCCAGCACCCACTGTGTGGCCCGGCTGTCCAGCCAGGGATGGCCTTCGGAAACCTTGCGCAGACAATCCACGAGAAGCTCCGGCTCCACTTCGCGCGAAACGATGCCGTGCGCGCCTCGGCGCAGCAGTTCGAGCGTCAGTTCCTCATTGGGCTCCGGAGTAACGACAACCACACGCAGCCCGGGGGCCTGACGCGCCAGCTCGGTCACGGCTTCGGCAGGGTTGGGCGCCAGGGCGGCTTCGAAGATCAGAACGTCGGCGCTGAATTTCTTAGCCGCGGAAAGGGTCTGGGGCAGGGTTTCCGACTGGCCAACCACGCGAATGTCATCTTCCAGAGCGAAGATCTTGCGCAGTCCGGCGCGGAATATGGCCTGCGTGTCCGCCAGAATCACGCGGATAAAACGGCCGTCGGTTTCAGGCGGCGGGGCCGCACTGCTCTCCACGCTGGCGGGAATGCTGGCCATCAGTTCCTTGCCCTCACTGGCGTTCAAACCGGTATTCGTCGATGACGACAGCTACCGCGCGGCGGCCGTCTTCTTCCAAATTCCTCACAACCCGGCCGCGGCAATCCAGTTGCACGCTGGCCTGGGCTCCCACTACGTCGGCGGGCAGCGCGATGGTGAAATCCACCAGCGAGCCGACCGGCATTTCTGAATCCACCTGGAACAGCACACCGTTGGCGGAAATGTTCTGCGTCTCGGCGAGATTCTGCCCGGCATTCGACTTCACCGAGACCGGCAATTTGATCGGAAAACGTACCGCGCTCTGCATATCTGGATAGCGCGTCAGGCCGCTCTTTTTCCGGGCAGGATCCATCGTCGTCATCGCGTCAGAAGCCGGCGAGGTCTTCCTGCTCTCCGCGCTGCCGGTCTCCGCGTCTGGAAATTGTCCAGGGTTAGGCATCACGCCCGCAGATTACACCCCGGAACCAGCACAGAAAAGTTACCGAAGTCATGGAACTAGTAGGCATAAAGCCTTTGAGATCATGGAATTGCGAGGGAAGCACGCAGGGAACGCGTCCCGCAGCGGGCTCGGCCGGGAACGAACACTAAGCCGCGGCTGCCCGCAAGGCTTAGAACTTGGTCACTTCGGTGAAGTTGAAGTCCCGCACCTTCATCGCGGGCACAACCATGTCGAAGGACTCTTCCCCGCTGGCCCGCACCGGGCTGCCCATGGCTTCCACGTTGGAGAGCATGTGAATCAGGCTTTCGTTGAAGCGAAAGTTGCGCACGCCATACTGGAGTTTGCCGTTCTCGACGTAGAAAGTGCCGTCGCGGGTCATGCCAGTGAGAATTTTTTCGTAGGGATCCACCTCGCGGATGTACCACAGGCGGGTTACCAGCAGCCCGTGCTCGGTGGAGGCGATCATCTGATCGATGGACTGGGGGGCTTGCGGCGCGCCAAAGACGATGTTCATCGGCGCTTCGCCCATCTCATTGGGCAGAGGGAAACCGTGTCCAGTCTGATGAATGAGACCGACTTTGTCTTTGTATTCTGACTGCTTCATCTTGGCCGCCGTGCCCCGGGCGTAAACTAGGCGCTCGCCCACTCCCTTTTCCACCAGATGGACCCGCTCGCGAGGCACACCTTCCCCGTCGAAAGGGCTGCCCCACTGCAGCGGGTGAGTGACGTCGTCCCAAATGTCGATGTTCCCCCCAAAAATCTTTGTTTCCACGCGATTGTTGAGGAAGGACCTCTGATCCAAAATCGAGAGCCCGCCGAAGTCGAAAAACATGAAGCCCACCATGTCGAGCACGGCGGCCGGCTCGAGAATGACGGTGTACTTGCCGGCGGGAATCTCGCGGGGTGCGGCGGATTCCACTGCCTTGCGGGCGGCAACCTCTCCCAGGGAGACAGGGTCGAGCCGGCTGACGTCCGGGCTGTTGGCCTTCTGCCAGCCTGAGGAATCGCTGCCCAGCATGGTGACGGAAATCTCCGAGGATGTCTGGGTGTGCCAGCGCGTCAAGCCGCGCGAATTGAAGATTCCTTCCACTGCCTCGGCCGATGAAAAGATCCCTGCCGCTGTGAGCTTGCTGCGTTCCGCCACGGCCACGATTTTTTTGACTCCCTCGGCCCGAAGCTCCGGAGTAAGTTTTGCAGATTGCTCGAAATAGCGTGAGACCGAGGGGCAGTCACCGTTGTTTGCCGTCATGGGCAGCAGATCGGGATCCGGATGCTGCACCTTGGCCAGACTCTCTGAAGCCTCTACCACCCGTTCCAGATCGTCTTCGCCGAAGCGGTTGGTGGTGGCGCGGGCCGTGCGCCCGCCAAACACCGTGCGCACAGACAGGCCATAATTCTCTTCCGCAACGTTCTGATGAATCACGTTGTTGGCAAATCGCGTAAGGGCACTCTCTCCGCCGTAGAAGAGGACTTCAATTTCGTCCGCGGTGGAGCGTTTGCGGATTCGGGTGAAGATTTCGTAAGCCTGCGATTGAGTCAGCATGTCGCAATTAGCGGTTAACATTCCGCATTCAACAGTAATCTTTCAGCCCGCCATGGGATCGGCCTTAACCTCAAGTGCCAGGAACGCCCTGAGTTTCTCCATCCCAGCCCTCACCGGCTGAAGTCGCGCGGCCAGTGCCAGCCCTGGACGCCGGGTCTGCCTCTGACCATGGTCACAACCCCTCACGCGCCCTTGTACGCGCTGCCCACTTTGATCTTCCGGAAACGCGCGGGTGAAGCCCCGTGGCCGGTTCCCATCACCTGCTGCGGCTGCCCCTTGCCACAGTGGGGCGTACCCCACAGCGTCCACTCATCCCGCGAGCAAATGGCATCCATCGAGTTCCAGAATTCCGTGGTGATGCCTGAGTAGGAGGGATTCTTGAGAAGACGGGTGCGCTTTCCGTTCTTGATCTCCCATCCGGCTTCGCAGCCAAATTGAAAGTTGAAGCGTTTGTCGTCAATCGACCACGACCGGTTGGTTTCCATGTAGATGCCGTCACTCGTGGCCGTAATGAGCTGCTCCCTGGTCAAGGGCTTCTCCCCCGGCAGGATGCTGATGTTGGTCATGCGAATGATGGGCAGCCGGTTCCAAGCCTCGGCCCGGAGCGTTCCCCCGGAGCGATTCAGTCCGATGACGTGCGCGGTTTCGCGGGAGCTCAGGTATCCGGTGAACAATCCCCTGGTGATGATGTTCGTGCACTGCGCCGGCACACCTTCGTCATCGAACGCAAACGTACCCAGGCCCGGCCCGTGCTCCTGGCGGGCGTCGGCAACCACGTTCACCAGGTCACTGCCGTAGCGCAGCTTGCGGAGCTTATCCAGGGTGAGAAACGACGTGCCGGCGAAGTTTGCCTCCATGCCGAGGACGCGATCGAGTTCGATCGGATGGCCTACCGACTCGTGAATCTGCAGCCCAAGCTGCGAGCTGTCCAGAATGAGGTCGAAGACACCTTCGGGACACTTGTCTGCCTTCAGGAGCGCGACTGCTTCCTCGCCTACGCGGCGGGCGTTCTCGACCAACTTCAGCTCGTGAACCAGTTCGTATCCCTTGTTCTGCCACTGCCCGCCGTAGGAATTCGGATACGAACGCTTTTGAATTTCGCTGCCGGCAAACGCATAGGCCGCGTAGCCCACGCCCGTGGTGTACCTGGTCTGGTGGATGTCCGCGCCTTCCGAGGAGTAGAACCATTGCTCGGCGCGGCGGAAGTTCAGATTGGTTTCTGCGAGCGTGACTCCCGCCACTGCACGCAACTCCGCATCAATTTTTAGGAGAAGGTCAATGTTCTGTTCCACCGAAGTCGTGAAAGGATCGATCTGGAAGGGCGAGGTCCACTCTGCCGTGACCGGCTTCTCCCCGACCAGTTCGATGTCGCGCTGTTTCACTCTCGCTGAAGCCCGCGCGACCTCGACCGCCCGCGCCGCGGTGGCCTCGACCGACGACCGGCTCAGATCATCGGAGGCCGCAAATCCCCAGGCACCTTCCGCAATCACCCGCACTCCGGCGCCCAGCGACTCAGCCACCGAAGCGCTTCCAACCTTGCCATTCTTGGTAGAGAGCGCCCGGCTGCGGTCATTGGCCAGACGCACATCGGCATAGGTCGCACCCCGCAGCGCGGCGGTGTCGAGGGCCCAGGAGGCAACGTCTTTCATGGCGAACTTCAAATTTAACACGGTCCGCGGGAGCCAACCTGTGCGAGGCTGCCGGTGCTTGCGATTACGGCCCCGCGCTCCTAAGCCCATGATCCGGCAAACCTTGCGTCGGGAGCCAACATCTATGTTGCGGCTCCCGGCGGGGCTGTCGGGGGGTGCGGCTCGCGTGCCGGAGATATGAGGGTGCAGGAGACGAGCGTTTGCCGAGGACATGCGGGATAGCCTGTGTTTACTCGCACTCATAAGTTCTTTATCCTTGTATCCTGAGTGACTTAGGTCGGTTCGAAGGTGGCCCGGCGGTGGCAAGGGGCGCGACCTTGTTCGCGATGTTTCTCACGGCTACACACCGGTCACTTCCGGTTCGAAGGCAGCATCGGCAAACGCCGGGTACGGTCAAAGGTTAGGATTCTTCATGGGGCAAGCTGCGAGCTTCTGGAGCAGTTGGCAAGAGCGTCTGACGGCTCTCCGCAACACGCCTCCCGTTCTCAAAATCGTGTGGAAATCCGGCCCTGGGGTTGTGACTCTGGGCTTGGTCTTGCGGCTGTTCGCCTCGCTGCTGCCACTCGCGATGTTGTGGGTGCCCAAGCTGATTGTCGACATTATCGAGTACGTCAGGGCCGGGAACGGAGCGATTCCCGCGCGCCTGTGGTGGCTGGTGGGGCTGGAGTTCCTGCTGGCGGTGGTCAGCAGTATGGTGGCGCGCGCCATCGACTATGCCGATTCCCTGCTCGCCGATAGATACACTCGTCATGTCAGCGTGCAGGTCATGAAGCACGCCGCCGAACTGGACGTCGTCGCCTACGAAGATCCTGTTTTCTATGATCGGCTGGAGCGCGCTCGCGTCCAGGCCACCGATCGCCTGGGGATGATTCAGCAGATCGGACGCCTGATTCAGCTGGTCATCACAACCATCACCCTCTCGACGACGATCATCATCTATTCGCCGTGGCTCATGCTGCTGTTGATCGCAGGCGTGCTGCCCGCTTTCCTGGGCGAGAGCCACTTCGCGTTTCTGGGCTATGCCAAGAATTTCCGCCAGACGCCGGCCCGCCGCCAGCTCGACTATCTGCGCCAGGTAGGCGGGAGCAAGGAAGCCGCCAAGGAGCTGAAGCTGTTCGGCTTGAGCAAGTTTCTCACCGACCGCTTCAGCCGGCTGTCGGACCAGATTTACGAGGAAAATGTGGCCTTGTCGCGGCGCAAACTGGTGGCCGGAGCCGTGCTCTCGCTGATCGCGACCGCTGGCTACTATTCAGCATACCTTTTCGTGATCTGGCGCACTCTGGCGGGGGTGTACACGCTTGGAGTGTGGTACCTGCTATCCGTCGCTATTCTCCAGGCCAGCAGCAACATTCAGCAGATTTTCTCCACCGTGTCTGGTATCGCCGATCAGGCCCTGTTCCTGACCGACTTGCTGGCGTTCTTTGACATGCAGCCGACGGTCCGTTCCAAGCCGGGTGCGCTGCCCGCTCCGCGGCCGATGGTTCGCGGGTTCGAGTTCCTCAATGTTTTGTTCCGCTATCCCGGCAGTTCGCGCATGGTGCTGAATGGCCTCAATTTTCAGCTCCGGCCGGGGGAGCGGGTGGCATTGATCGGAGAAAACGGCGAGGGCAAGACCACCATCGTGAAGCTGATGACCCGCCTGTACGATCCCGTCGAGGGGCAGGTGCTGCTCGACGGTGTGGATTTGCGGGAATATTGTCTGGAGGATTTATACCGCGAGATCGGCGTCATCTTTCAGGACTTCATGCGCTATGAGATGACGGCACGGGAAAATATCGCGGTCGGCCGGATCGAAGACATTGATGATCTGAAACTGTTGCGGAGCGCGGCCCAGAAGAGCATGGCCGATGCCGTCATTGCCAGGCTGCCCGGCGAGTACGATCAAATGCTCGGCCGGCGCTTCGAAAGCGGCGTCGATCTTTCCGGCGGCGAGTGGCAGAAAGTGGCGCTGGCTCGCGCCTATCTGCGCGACTCCCAGCTGCTGATCCTGGACGAGCCCACGGCCGCCCTGGACGCCCGCAGCGAGTACGAGGTGTTCAAGCGCTTCGCCGAACTCACGGCGGGAAAGATGGCGCTGTTTATTTCGCATCGCTTTTCCACCGTGCGCATGGCCGACCGCATCGTGGTGCTGGAGAACGGACGCATCGCGGAGGAAGGCAGCCACGATGAGCTATCCAGTCTGGGTGGCCGCTACAAGGAAATGTTCGAGTTGCAGGCTGCCAGTTATCGCTAGGCACTCGCAGGACCATGACTGAGCATACGGAACTCGACATCGGGACCGCGGAAACCGATCCTCTGCCCGAGCCCGCACCCGCGCCGGGTCCCGATCCAGAAGCGTTGGCGGCAGCGGCAGCTGACCTGGGACGCCGCCTGGCCTGGCTGCCCGGTCCTCACTCGCCGCGCTTCTTCACCGAGCGCTATCGCCTGCTGGGCACTTCTCTGAGGCCGGTGCTGGTCAAATTTCGCGGGCCAGCCCCCAAGGCCGGAGTAGGAGAGGATTTCCGCTGGCTGTCTGACAACCTCCGCCTGTTGCATACCGACCTGCGCGGTGTCAAAGATGGCTTCAAAGTGGTGCGAAAGCTTCCCCATGTCCGCACCCCCGACGGAGCGATCGTCCCCCGGGTGGTGGCGCTGGCTGCCGGATTCCTGGCCGCCACCGGTTATGAGTTCAGCGAAAAGTCGCTGGCCGCATATGTTCAGGCCTTTCAGCAAAGCGTTGTCCTGAAGCTGGTGGAGCTGTGGGCCCTGGTGCCCGCCCTGCGCATGGTTCTTCTGGAAGAGATCGCCGCCCGCGGGACCAAGGTGATTGGCGATCCGATGGGTGACTATGGAACCGGCGTGTGTGTGCGCAGTCTGGTTGAAATCGGCCACACTTCCTGGAAAGAACCCATCGAGCCGCTGATTCTGTTCGACCGGGTCTTGCGGGACGATCCCGCGGGCGCCTATCCCCGGATGGATTTTGAAAGCCGCGATTTCTACCGCACCGAAGTGGCGAAACTTGCCGAGCGCTCCGATCTGACGGAGATGGAGATCGCCACGGAGGCAGTTGCCCTGGCGCAGGCGGCGTACCGCGAGCCCCACGCCGGCGAGCGGTTGCGGGCGCGTCATGGCCACGTCGGCTACTACCTGCTGGAGCAGGGCGGCCCTGCGCTCTATGAGCGAATCGGGTTCCAGCCTTCGCTGGGCCGCCGCATCACTTCGTTGCTGCGGCGTCATCCAGATGAGTTCTATCTGCCGGCCACGGAAGTTCTTACCTTGGCCATCATGTCGGCCATTGTGCTGCTTCTCACCAACACGCGCACTTCGCCAGAGCTCATTCTGTTCTCCATGCTGGTGCTGCTTCTGCCTTCCTCACAAAGCGCCATTCAACTGGTCAACTATCTGATCACGTCGATGCTGGAGCCGAGGATTCTTCCCAAGTTGGATTTTTCGGAGGGCGTCCCCCTTGATTGCACCACCCTGGTGGCCATCCCCTGTCTACTCTTCAACCGGGAACAGGTGGCGCGCCTGGCGGAAGACCTGGAAGTCCGCTATCTCGGCAATCATGACCCCAACATTTCTTTCGCCTTGCTCTCGGACCTGCCCGATTCGCGCGAAGCTCCCCGCGAAGACGATCCCCTGGTCGAATACTGCGCCCAGCTGGTCCGCGAGCTGAATGAGAAGTATGGCGGTGAGAATAGGGGCCCGTTTTTGATGCTCCATCGCCATCGCGTCTACAACCCGCGGGAGCGGGTCTGGATGGGCTGGGAGCGCAAGCGCGGCAAACTGATGGACCTGAACAAGCTGCTGCGCGAGGAGCACGACAGCTTTCCGGTGAAACTGGGCGATCTTTCCATCCTGCCACGGATTCGTTTTGTGATCACCCTGGACGCGGACACCGAACTGCCGCGCCGGTCCGCGGTCCGCATGATCGGGGCGATGGCTCATCCCTTGAACCAGGCCATCATCGATCCGGCAAAAAATGTTGTGGTAGCGGGATACGGCATCCTGCAGCCGCGGGTTGGAGTCAGCGTGCAGAGCGCTTCCCGCTCCCGGCTGGCCGGTCTGTACTCGGGGGAGACCGGGTTCGACATCTACACCCGCGCCATCTCGGACGTGTATCAGGACCTGTACGGAGAAGGCATCTTCGCCGGCAAGGGCATCTATGAAGTGGATACGGTACACGGCGTTCTCGATCGCCGCTTTCCCCGGAACGCATTGCTTAGCCACGATCTGATCGAAGGGGCGTACGCCCGCGCCGGGCTGGCCAGCGATATTGAAATCATCGAGGATTATCCCTCGCACTACAGCGCCTACAATCGCCGCAAGCACCGCTGGTTGCGCGGCGACTGGCAAATCACCGGCTGGCTGCTGTCGCGCGTGCCCGACGAATCGGGACGCCTGGTGCCGAACCCTATTTCCCTGGTTTCCCAGTGGAAGATTCTGGACAACCTGCGCCGCAGCCTGGTGGAACCGGCTACATTCTTACTGTTTGTGTTTGGGTGGCTGGTGCTGCCGGGGAACCCGGTGTATTGGACGGTGGCCGCAGTCAGCATCCTGTTCGTGCCGGCCTGGTTTCAGTTCCTGTTCAACCTGCTGCGTGCCGGCGTCGAGCGCAAGCCGGAGGTGGTCAAGGATGCTCGCGCAGCCCTGCTGTCGGCGAATGCCAGCGTTTTTTTTACGCTGGTCTTTCTGGCGCACCAGATGCTGCTTTCCCTCGATGCGGTGGTGCGGACGCTGGTCCGGCGCATGGTCACCCGACGGCGCCTCCTGGAGTGGGAAACCGCGGCCGAAACTGAATTGAGCAAGACCCGGCGCACGCCCGTGGACCTCTATCTCGACTGGCTGCCAGTACTGGCCCTGGCGCTGGGGTTGCTGGTGTTTTTTGCGGGCCGGCGCGCTTTTTTTGCTGCCCTCCCCATCCTGCTCCTTTGGGGCTGCAGCAAGTGGATCTCCATGTGGTTGAATTTGCCGCCGCGCTCCACCCGCAACGAGTCCAGCGAAAAGGATGAGCTGTTCCTGAGCCGGGTCGCGCTGCGCACCTGGCGCTATTTCGCCGAGTACAGCACGAAAGAGCACAACTGGCTGATTCCGGATAACGTGCAGGAACAGCCTCCCGCGATCGCCGCCCGGGTCTCGCCCACCAACCTGGGCCTGCTGCTCAACGCGCGTCAGGTAGCGTGCGAATTCGGGTTTCTTACCGTACCGGAATTCGCCGAGCAGACTCTGCGCACACTCGATACCGTGGCCAGAATTCCCAAGTCCCGGGGCCACCTGTTCAACTGGTACGACACGCGTACTCTCTGTCCCTTGGCGCCGCGATTCATTTCCTCCGTCGACAGCGGCAACCTGCTGGCGTCCCTGTGGACGCTGCAGCAGGGATGCCGTGAACTTCTGCAACGGCCTCTGCTGGAGCGGCAGCTGGCCGAGGGGCTGGCGGATCACCTCCGCATTCTCGTGGACCGTCATGCCTTCCCGCACAAGCGATTCCGCATTTTCGAGAAGCAGATGCAAAAGCGCAGTTGGCTGCAGCGTCTGCTGGCGCCGTCCGAGGAGGGGTTGCTCGGAATCGATGCGGGCCCGGTAAATCCCAAATTCGAGCCGGATGTGCGCTGGTTTGCCGCAGAATCACTTACCCGTCTCAGGAATTTACGCCGAGCGGTGCAGGTCTACGCGCCCTGGATGCTGCCGGAATTTGTTCCTCTGTGGAAAGATCCCGCGCTCAACTTCAAATTTGACGCGCACAGCCTGACGATCCAGCGCCTGCCCGAAGTGGTCGACACCCTGACGTCCCGGTTGCAGCTTGCCCTGGAACACGCCAATGGCGCGGGAGAGCGCAAAGCGCTATATCAGCGGTTGCAAGCCATGTTGCCGGAAGCCCGTTCCCGGGCGGCGGAGTTGATCCAGCGTCTGCAATCCATCGCCGAGACAGCCGGGAACCTGGCCGACGCCATGGATTTTCGTTTTTTGCTCGATCCTCGGCGCAAGCTGCTGGCCATCGGTTTTGACGTGGAGCAAAACCAGCGCGCGGCGGCCTGTTATGACCTGCTGGCCTCGGAGGCGCGCATTGCCGTCTTTGCCGCCATCGCCAAGGAAGACATTCCGCAGGATGTCTGGTTCCAGCTTGGCCGTACTCACACCCGCGAGCACGGGATCCACGTGTTGCTTTCCTGGACCGGCACGATGTTCGAGTATCTTATGGCAGTCCTGTGGATGCGGACATACCCCAACACGCTGCTGGACAACTCGCGCACCGCGGCCGTGCGCCTGCAGCAGATCTATGCCGCGGAAAAGGGCATCCCCTGGGGCATTTCTGAGTCGGCCCACGCCCAGCGCGATGAGGCGGGAACATATCAATATTATGCGTTCGGACTGCCCAGCCTGGCCTTGCGCAAGAGCGAGTCCGATCCGCTGGTGATCTCACCTTATTCCACCTTCCTCGCCCTGAATGCCGATCCCGGCGCGTCCCTGCGCAATTTGCGCCGCATGGAGAACGAAGAATGGCTGGGACCTTACGGGTTTTATGAGGCAGTGGACTACACGCCCGTTCCCGGACGTCGCTCCTGGCGACAGCGGCACGAGGTGGTCCGCTGCTGGATGGCTCATCACCAGGGAATGAGCCTTCTTGCGGCGGCCAATTTCCTCCACGATGGCGTGGTGCAACGCTGGTTTCACAGCGAACGCAGAGTCCAGGCCACGGAGTTGATGCTGCACGAAAAGTCGGCTTCCCACATTCGCGCCATGCGCGAGCAATCCCGTCACGCCGCCTGAGAAGGCGTTGCTTGAAAAAGGATTGCGCCGGAGACTATGAGCTGGCGGAACGTTGAAACTCGTCGACCAGGTCGACTTCTGGCAGTTCCAGACCCCAGTTGTCTCCCCCGAGGTTGACGGCTTCCAGTCCCACCTGATATTCGCTCGTCCCCGGCAACTGTTTCACCCAGACCACGCGGAACTGAATCTTGCGCTGGCGGTACTGCAAGGTAAGCTGGTCGCCCTGCTTCAGGACGTGACGGATGGCGCCCAACCGCACGCCGCCGGGAGTGATGTCGAGGGTATGGGCCAATTCGGTGACGGGATTGTTCGCCGCGTCCTTCCCCGAAACCCGTACCGGCAGGACGATTTTCACCCGCTTGTGTCTGCGCTTCCCTATGTTCTTGTTCAAGGAAGATCTCCCCGGAGCAGCTTGCACCCTGTCTTTGACCCTTCCGAGTGATCGCACGTAAAGGGCCATGTGCCCGCGCAATATCAGAAATTCCGGATTCTGAATATCAGTAGCTTAGCCGGAATACACAGCGAACCCGAACCAGGGCCGCTGCCGCGTTGACCATTCCTAGCAAGCGGATTGACATTTTTTGTCACTCCGGACCAGCTACTAAAAGGTGCGGAAGGCGGGACCAGAAGCGGCTTTCCGCGAAAATTCCGGACGTCTCGGTCGAGATGTTGCCTCGGAGACAGGCACTACACTTGCGGCTTGCCATCTGCTGCAGGGGTCAAACCCCTATCGGGAAATACGAAAACGGTTCTTGCCAGCTCGGACCAGAGCGTTTCCTCACGATAGTAGTGCTGCAGGACGCTGGGCTTCCAGATCAAGAGGTCGGGATTGGCCTGGACGAACTCCTCCCAGCGCTGCTCCCGTCCAGCGCGGGCCATGCGTTCCCGGATCAGAAGCATATATGCCCAGGTAATGGTCTCATGGTAGAGATGCGGCTTCCCCTGCGCGCCGGCGAATCTGCGAAGCGCACCCGAAAACCGGCGAAGAGCGTCGATCGCGGGATAGCGCGAAAGGTAGAGGAAAGCTGCCCGGACGTGGTCACGATGGTGGAAGCACTCGCCGGCCAGAGTCCCTTTCTCGAACCGCTCTAGCAATTCGTGGTCCGTCATCACGTCTGGTGTCACAGGAGGGTGCGCATGATCGTCCGCCCGATTCGAGTAACGATGCTCAGGACTGCTCACGCTGCTCCTGCCTGGTCTTGTCTGCTGCCGCTCTTTTCTCTTTCAGGCGATGGCTGGCGCTGGAGTTCAAATCCAGACCATAGAATTTCTTCAGTTCCCGAATTTGGGCCAGGGACTTCCGACTGAACGGAGTCTTTCCGTCGAAAGCGTGCAGCACGATGCCCTCCAGCAGATCGCCCAGGGTCACGTCGTGATACTCGGCAAAGGCTTTGAGCACCTTCAGCAGGCGCCTTTCCATGCGCACACCGGTTTGAACTCGCTCGACCAGCAAGCTCTCGGGGTTCATGCTACCAATGTACCAAGTTACCAGATTCAGAGGCAAGCCTCCGCGCCGCCGCGGCGGGGTTGGCGGCTGTCGCCAGCGGCGGGCAGCGTGCGGCGCAATAAATTCCCCTTATCCCGCCCATAAATTTAAGTTTTCAAAAGGAATTGTGATAGGCGCAAAAAAAATTATGAGTTGGACTCCCACCGAGCGCAGGCCTTACTGTGCACTCGCTGGTAGGGACCGCGGAGCATTTCCATTCTGGCGCGGCTAAGGGGAGAAAGTTGGGCATTCTGGACGGCGTACCTTCCTGCGGAGGGTGGTTGTTCTATTTATGGGTATCTGTCGTATCTCGCTCCGGCAGGCAAGTGCAGATCGACGTCGCACGGGATTGTTCCGGGACGCGCAGAATACGGCAAGGGTCGGCATGGTCTGCGCCTTCAGCAGTGCGGTTGCTAAATAGCGGGAGGGGTGTCGAATTGGGGACAAAAAGCCGCGTCCCCAGTGGTTGTTGGGTTGTGTGGGTCTGCGGGTTGGGTTTAATTCAATACACCCCTAGTACCAGCACCCAAGCCGCACCCGCGCCAGTCGGCCCCTTCGTGAGGAGGAAGGTTTGCCATTCGACGCAGGGAGCAACAGGATCTCTAAGCGCAGGCTCGCGACCGTTCAAATACTCGAAGTGAGGAGCAAGAGCATGGGTGCAAACGCAAAACAGGGCACATACCTGGGAACGACGCTCACAGGCTTCACGGCTTTTGTGGCCGGCTTGCACAGCGGCGGCGGCTGACGCAGGATTGAACAGCGTGGCGGCAGTACCCCGCGGGCGGCGCCGCACGCCGCTTGGGGTCCGTCTCGTTCCACACGGGAGGGCAGGAGACCGGCAATGATTACACGGCGCCAGTTTGTGTCTGCAGCCGCAGCCGCTGCGGTCTGCGCCCGCGTTCCGAGAGCGCGCGCCGCGGGCTATGATCTGATCATCAAGGGCGGGCGCGTCATCGATCC
>CAYOZX010000037.1:0-18952 GCA_964408515.1 uncultured Acidobacteriaceae bacterium
CCCTGGGGAAAGCAGTCCGGTGCACACATCAACCCAGCGGTGACGCTGACGTTCTTCCGGCTCGGCAAGATCAAGTTCTGGGACGCCCTCTTCTACATAGGATCGCAGTTCGCCGGAGCAGTTCTCTCCGTGCTTCTGGTCTCTCAGGTTCTCCGGCGAGAGGTTTCCCATCCAGCTGTTCGATACGTAGTCACCACACCGGGACCGCGCGGGCCGTGGGTGGCGTTTGCGGCCGAATTGATTATTGCGGCCGGCATGATGTCGGCGGTCCTCTATTTCTCGAACCACCGCCGGCTCTCGCGATACACAGGGGCTTTCGCAAGCCTGCTGGTAGCTACCTACATCACCCTCGAAGCGCCACTCTCGGGAATGAGCATGAACCCCGCCCGGTCGTTCGGTTCCGCCTTCCCGTCCGGCATTTGGGATCATTTTTGGATTTACCTGACAGCACCCCTGCTGGGCATGTTTACCGCCGCCGAATTGTACCTCTGGCGGAAAGGCAGGCAGGCGGTGAAGTGCTGCAAGCTCCACCACGACAACGATAAGCGCTGCATCTTTTGCGGAGCGAACGGAGGATTCGCATCATGACCGACCATCGTTACGACGTAATCATCATCGGGACGGGAGCGGGCGGCGGCACGCTGGCCTATCACCTGGCGCCCTCAGGGAAGCGAATCCTGATTCTCGAGCGCGGCGACTACGTGCCGCGCGAGAAGGCGAACTGGGATCCCCAGGTTGTCAACGTCGACGCGCACTACAACACGAAAGAGTCCTGGCTCGACAAGGACGGCAAGGAGTTGCATCCGCACACCAATTACTACGTGGGCGGAAATACCAAGTTCTACGGGGCCGCGCTGTTCCGGCTGCGCAAGGAAGACTTTGGCGAACTGCGCCACAAGGGCGGCATCTCGCCCGCCTGGCCGATCACCTATGACGAGCTGGAGTCCTACTATACGCAGGCAGAAAATTTGTATCAGGTGCATGGCAATCGTGGAGAAGACCCGACGGAGCCGCCGGCTCGCAATCCCTATCCTTGGCCGGCCGTCAGCCATGAGCCGCGCATCCAGCAGCTGTCTGACGATTTTGCCCGGGCTGGATTGAAGCCGTTCCACGTGCCGGTCGGGGTAATGCTCGACGAGAAGAATCCGCGCAAGAGCCGCTGCATCCGCTGCAATACCTGCGACGGTTTCGCCTGCCTCGTGGGCGCCAAATCGGATGCGCAGGTGGTCTGTGTAGATGAAGCGGTCAAGTATCCCAACGTCACTCTGCTCACGAATTCTCTGGTAAGGCGGCTGGACACAGACGCGTCGGGCAGAGAAGTCAAGAGCGTCTCGGTGGAACGCAACGGCGTCGTGGAGTCTTATTCGGCGGACCTCGTGGTGGTCTCCTGCGGGGCCATAAACTCCGCCGCCTTATTGCTGCGCTCCGCCGATGACAAGCATCCGCGAGGTCTGGCCAACAGTTCGGATGTGGTGGGCCGCCACTACATGGGGCACACCAACTCCGTGTTGATGGCGATCTCGAAGTGCCCCAACCCGACCATCTTCCAGAAGACGCTAGGGGTCAACGACTACTACTTCGGTTCGCGCGACTGGGAGTATCCCATGGGGCATATCTCCTTTGTCGGCAAGCTGGACGCGGTGACGCTGCGCGCCGGTGCCCCGGCCATCGCCCCCAACTTCACTCTCGAGCTCATGGCCAGGCACTCACTCGACTTCTGGCTGACTTCCGAAGACCTGCCGGATCCCAACAACCGGGTGACCATCGGCCGCGACGGCAAGATCGTCCTGACTTACACGCCAAACAATCTGGAGGCCCACGAACGCCTGCAAGCGAAACTCAAGCAGGCCATGAAACAAACTAACTGCGCTATGCACGGACACGAGTGCCACCAGGGGTTGTTCGCACGCAACCTGTTTGTGGGCCAGCGCATTCCCCTAGCCGGGGTCGCCCATCAGAACGGGACCATCCGCTTCGGATACGATCCCAAGACTTCAGCCCTGGATGCGAACTGCAAGGCGCATGATCTCGAAAACCTGTACGTCGTGGACGGGAGCTTTTTCCCCTCCAGCGCGGCGGTGAATCCGGCCCTGACGATTATCGCCAACGCGCTGCGTGTGGGTGACCACTTGCTGCAGCGGCTGGGCGCATCCCGGCAAGCCTCGAGGGACTCCCAGCCGGCGATGGTCTAGGGGCGAATCTTCTTCGCAGGATGCTTGCAATGGGTCAGAGACAGGGGCCGCCGCTTGGGCACTCGGAGAGAGCCACGACCGGGAGCCGACTTACACGCGTAGTCATTGAGCAAATGAACACACCACTCTCATCTCGCCCGCGCACCATCGTGGTTGTAATACTTGCGATCCTGGCCGCCCTCGCGCCGCAGGCATGGGCCCAACGGCCGGCGCTCGCCAGTGGCGTCGATGCCATCGGAATAACCGTTTCCGACATGGATCGCGCGGTTGACTTCTACTCCAAAGTGCTCACCTTTGAGAAGGTCTCGGACACGGAAATAGCTGGGGAGGAGTTCGAGCATCTGGAAGGCGTGTTCGGACTGCGTATGCGCATCGTTCGCATGCGGCTGGGCGACGAGTTTATCGATCTGACGGAATATCTGGCGCCTAAGGGTCGTCCCATCCCTGTAGATTCGCGCAGCAACGACCGCTGGTTTCAGCATATCGCGATCATCGTTACCGATATGGACAAAGCTTACGGCCGCCTGCGCGAGTACAGGGTCGAACACGCCTCGTCCGGGCCGCAACGGTTGCCGGAATGGAACAAGAACGCGGCGGGTATTTCGGCTTTTTACTTCAAAGACCCCGACCAGCACCCGTTGGAGGTGTTACAGTTCCCCGTAGATAAGGGCGCGGAAAAATGGCATCGCTCGGCTGGCAAGCTGTTCCTCGGGATTGACCACACGGCCATTGTGGTCTGGAACACGGACGCGAGCCTGAAGTATTACCGCGACCTGTTGGGCATGCGGGTGGCCGGCGAGAGTGAGAATTACGGGACCGAGCAAGAGCACCTGAATAACGTATTCGGCGCGCACCTGCGGATCACCGCCCTGCGAGGCGCCAGCGGGCCTGGGATCGAATTGCTCGAGTACCTGGCGCCGCGGGATGGCCGGGCCTTTCCGCTGGACGAGCATGCGAACGACCTGGTGCACCGGCATACCGTCCTGATGACGCCCAACGCGGACTCTACCGCCCGCGAGCTGCTTGCCGCCGGGGCGATCTTTGTTTCTTCTGGCGTGGTTGCGAATCCTATTAAGCAGTTGGGATTCACGAGAGCGTTTCTGGTGCGCGATCCCGACGGCCATGTTATTCAGCTCGAGGAGAAATGAGGAGGCAGTAAGTATGTCGCAAAGCATCGTCCGAACCGCGCTCCATAACAAGTCCCTGGGCCTGGAACTGGACTATCGTCAGCTTTCGCTGACCCTGCCCGACGAGGCAAATCGCAAGCCCATGACGGATATCGTCGCCAGCTTCCAGCGCGGCGACCAGCTGGCGGATGAACTGTTGCGCCTGCTCATGACTATCTGACCGAGCGGAGAATTCTCATGACGCAAGAAGACATCAGGCTGACGGAGTCCGGCACGCGCCAGAAACACTGGAAGCGTTGGGGACCTTATCTCAGCGAACGTGCCTGGGGCACCGTGCGTGAAGACTACAGCCCCTATGGCAATGCCTGGGAATACTTCTCTCACGACCAGGCCCGTTCCCGCGCCTACCGGTGGAATGAAGACGGTCTGGCCGGTATCAGCGACCGGAGGCAAGTGATCTGTTTCGCCCTGGCGCTTTGGAACGAGCATGATCCAATCCTGAAAGAGCGCATCTTCGGCCTGACCGGGAATGAGGGGAATCATGGCGAAGACGTCAAGGAATATTACTTCTACGTCGACAGCACGCCAACCCACTCCTATATGAAGTATCTGTACAAGTATCCCCAGGCAGCCTTCCCGTACGCGCAGTTGGTTGAAGAGAATCGGCGGCGGGGCAAGAACCAGCCAGAGTTTGAACTTTTGGATACGGGAGTGTTCGACGACAACCGCTACTTTGACGTGGTTGTGGAGTATGCCAAGGCCGATGTCGAAGACATCCTGATCAGGATTTCGGTGACCAATCGCGGGCCGGAAAGCGCCGCGCTGCGTCTGTTGCCCACGGTCTGGTTCCGCAACACCTGGTCCTGGGGTGGCTCGGGGCAAAAACCGTCGCTGCGCCAGGTGCGTCCCGCGCCCGACCCCGTGATTGAACTGAATCTCGCGCCGGGCAGCGAATCGGGACCAGTCCGCCACTGGTTGCACTGCGAAGGTTCTCCGGAATTGCTCTTTACCGGGAACGAGACCAATCTTCGCCGGCTGTTTGGAGGCGACAACCACATACCTTACGTGAAAGACGGAATCAACGACTACGTCGTCCACGGGATTACGGAAGCGGTCAATCCGGCGCACACCGGCACGAAGGCTGCGGCCCACTACATCATGAAGCTGGGCGCGGGAGAAACCGTGGAAGTGCGGTTGCGTCTGGCCGACTCCGACGTTAAGCGCAAGGGCGCCTTTGCCGATTTCGACGGCGTCTTCGCTCTGCGGCATAGGGAAGCCGACGAGTTTTATGCGACCGTCATTCCCCAGGACCTCTCGCCGGACGCGCGGAACGTCATGCGTCAGGGTTTTGCCGGCATGCTCTGGTCGAAGCAGTTCTATCACTATGTCATCAAGGACTGGCTGCAAGGCGATCCGGGGAACCCTCCCCCGCCCCCCGAGCGCCACAAGGGCCGCAACCACGAGTGGACTCATTTGTACAACGCGGATGTCATCTCCATGCCCGACAAGTGGGAGTACCCGTGGTACGCGGCGTGGGACCTGGCGTTTCACTGCATTCCGCTCGCCCTGGTGGACCCCGACTTCGCCAAGGAACAGCTCACGCTCATGTTGCGGGAGTGGTACATGCATCCCAATGGGCAGATTCCCGCCTACGAGTGGGCGTTTGGCGACGTGAATCCTCCCGTACACGCCTGGGCCGCGTGGCGTGTCTACAAGATCGACAAGAAGCGCAGGGGCAAGGGCGATCGCGCGTTCCTGCAGCGCGTGTTCCACAAGCTCATGCTCAATTTCACCTGGTGGGTGAACCGCAAGGACGCGGATGGGATGAACATCTTCCAGGGCGGTTTTCTGGGCCTCGACAACATCGGCGTGTTCGACCGCAGCGCGCCCCTTCCCACGGGCGGCTACATCGAACAGTCCGACGGCACCAGCTGGATGGCGATGTACACGCTCAACCTGCTGGCCATCGCCCTGGAGCTGGCCAGTGAGGATCCCAGCTATGAAGACGTAGCCAGCAAATTCTGGGAGCACTTTATCTATATCGCCCATGCCATGAGCCACCGCGGGCACGACAGCATGGGTTTGTGGAATGAAGAAGATGGATTTTTCTACGACGTGCTGAAATTGCCTGACGGCAACCAGTTCCCGATGAAGATTCGCTCCATGGTGGGGCTGATTCCCCTGTTCGCGGTGGAAACGCTGGAACCGGAAGTGCTGGACAAGCTTCCCGGCTTTAAACGGCGCCTGGAATGGTTCGTCGATAACCGTCCCGATTTGAGCCAGAACGTGGCTTGCATGCGGACCCGGGGCATGGGTTCACGGAGACTGTTGTCCATTGCGGATCAGGGTCAGTTGCGCAGCATTCTCCGGTTCATGCTCGACGAGCGGGAGTTTCTGTCGCCCTACGGGATCCGGGCCCTCTCGCAGTTCCACCGTGACCACCCCTACCAGCTGCACGTGAACGGCAACGAGCACCGCGTCGACTATGAGCCCGCCGAATCCTCCACGGGGTTGTTTGGCGGAAACTCGAACTGGCGGGGTCCCATCTGGTTTCCCGTGAACTACCTGCTCGTTGAGGCGCTGCAGAAGTTCCATCACTACCTCGGCGACGAATTTCAGGTCGAGTTTCCCACGGGATCGGGACGGATGATGACGCTGTGGGAAGTGGCGGGAGAACTCTCGCGCCGCATGACCAGCATCTTTCTGCGGGACGAGCGCGGCCGGCGGCCGGTGTTCGGCGATCTGGAGAAGTTTCAGACTGACCCCCACTGGCGCGATCTGGTGCTGTTTCACGAATACTTTCACGGCGACACCGGCGCGGGCGTCGGGGCCAGCCACCAGACCGGCTGGACGGGCGTAGTCACGAAGCTCATGCAGCAGAGCGGAGAGTCGCGCTCGCGAAGAGAGATTGCACCCGCGGTGGCGACGGCCGCGGATTGATTTTGACTTGACCGATTTTCACTTGTAAGGAGAAGCAGCGATGAAGGCTATCAGCGTATTTCCCGGGAAACCCAACAGTGTGCATGTATCGGATCTTGCCAAGCCCACCCTGGACCAGGTTCCCAACGGCCGGGGCGTTCTGGTGAAGGTGCTTCGCGTCGGCGTCGACGGGACCGATAAGGAGATCAATGCCGCGGAATACGGCGCCGCCCCTCCAGGATATGACTTTCTGGTCATCGGCCACGAGGGCTTCGGCCAGGTGGAAGCCGTCGGTTCCAACGTCTCCGAACTCAAGCCCGGCGACTATGTGGTAGCGACCGTGCGCCGCCCGGGGAAGAGCATCTACGACCTGATCGGCACGAACGACATGACCACCGATGACACTTACTACGAGCGCGGCATTAACCTGCGCCATGGATTCCTCACCGAGTACTACGTGGATGATGTCGAGTTCATCGTGAAGGTGCCGCAGGGCCTCAAGCATGTCGGCGTCCTGCTGGAGCCGACCACCGTCGTGGAAAAAGGAATCTACCAGGCGTATGAGATCCAGCGGCGGCTGAAGGTGTGGAAGCCCCGCCGGGCCGCGGTCATGGGCGCGGGCACGATCGGCTTGCTGGCCACGCTGGTGCTGCGGCTGCGCGGGCTGGACGTCACCACTTTCGGGCGTACCCTCAAGCCTTACCTGAACGCCGAGCTCCTCGAAAAGCTGGGCGCCCGCTACATTTCCACCCAGCAGACCACGATTCTCGATGGCGCCAAACAATACGGTCCCTTCGACATTATTTTCGAGGCCACGGGAAATTCCAGCGTTGTGTTCGACAGCATGCAGGCCCTGGGCAAGAACGGCGTGCTGGTGCTCAGCAGCGTCACCGGTGGAGACAAGATGATCCAGGTGCCGGCCGACCGTATCAATCTGGAGTTCGTGCTCGGCAACAAGGTCATGGTAGGAACCGTCAACGCCAATCGTGAATACTTCGAACTGGGCGTGCGCGATATGGCGCAGGCCGAGGCGGAGTATCCCGGCTGGCTGGGCAATCTCTTAACCCATCCCGTGAAGGGTCTGGACAACTACGAGGAGCTGTTTAAGAAGCTGACCACGCCCAATGGGGCGATCAAGGTCTATTGCCAGGTAGCAGACCTGTAAGCATGGCCCAAAGGCGCGCCTCTGTCACCTTTCTGCCGGTGGTGTGTCTTATAGGACGAGCCCGCCGTGAGCGGCACGCCCCTGCGTGACCGCTGTGGTCAAGGAGCGGTCATGATTCGATTCAAGAAGGAAACATGCGGGAACCTTGATGCTGCTGTCCAGCGCGAGTGGCTGGAAACCAATGGACTGGGCAGCTTCGCCTCGTCGACCATCGCAGGCCTCAATACCCGCCGCTACCACGGGCTCCTGGTAGCCGCTACCCAGCCGCCCGTCGGACGGCTGGTTCTGCTGTCGAAACTCGAAGAAACTCTGGTGATCGACGGCCAGCGCTTTGACCTGTCAGCCAACCGCTATCCCGGCGTCGTGCACCCGCAAGGGTTTCGCTACCTCAAGCAATTCCGGCTTGATCCCTTTCCGGTCTTCACTTACGACGTAGAAGGGATCGAAATCGAGAAGACGGTTTGCATGGTTCATGGCGAGCACACGACAGTCGTGACCTATGACTTGAAAAAGAATAACCATCCTGAGTCACCGAAGAACGTGCGCCTAGAAGTACGCCCGCTCATTGCGTTCCGCGATTATCACAGCACCACCCACGAAAACGACGCCCTGAACCCGGAAGTGGAGGAAGGCCCGGGACTGGCCGCGGTCGCGCCCTACCGGGGATTGCCCACGCTCTACCTGGCTCACAACGCGACGGAACTGCAGAGGTTGGGCGACTGGTACCGCAACTTTGAATATGACGCCGAGCGCGAACGTGGCCTGGATTTCATCGAGGACCTGTTCAACCCTATGATCCTGCAGTTCGAACTGCGAGCCCGCCGTCCGGCCTCGATAGTTGCCTCCACCGAGCGGCGCGACGCTTCCAAAGCTCCTGAGTACCTGCAGAAAGAGGTCACACGCCGCCGGAACGTGGTCGCAGCCAGCCCGGTAGAAGACGACTTCGCGCGGACTTTGACCGCGGCCGCCGATCAATACATCGTTGCGCGCGAGGACCAGAAGACCGTCATCGCCGGCTACCACTGGTTCAGTGACTGGGGTCGCGACACCATGATTGCCCTGCCCGGCCTCACGCTGCCGACCGGCAAGCAGGAAGTCGCGCGCAGCATTCTCCGCGAGTTTGCCAAGCACGTGGACCAGGGCATGTTGCCGAACCGGTTTCCCGACGCCGGGGAGACTCCCGAGTTCAACACCGTAGATGCGACGCTCTGGTTCTTCGAGGCGGCCCGCGCCTACCTGGCGTACACCGGAGACCTCAGTTTCGTACGAGACGAACTCTATCCGGTATTCACCGACATCATCTCCTGGCATGTGCGTGGCACGCGCTTTGGCATCAAGGTCGATCCCAGCGGTCTGCTTACGTCCGGCGAAGCGGGCGTCCAGCTCACCTGGATGGACGCCAAAGTCGGCGACTGGGTCGTGACCCCGCGGCGTGGCAAGCCGGTGGAGATTCAGGCCCTGTGGTACAACGCCCTCGGCATCATGGAGGATTTGGCGCGGCAACTTGGAGATGAGGCCGGGCAGAAGCGCTATCGCAACATGGCCGCGGTCGCAAGCTGGAGTTTCAACCGCCTGTTCTGGAATGAAAATGCTGGCTGCCTCTACGACGTGGTAAACGGGGCGCCGCCCGATCCCTCCATCCGTCCGAACCAGATTCTCGCCGTCAGCCTCACCCACAGCATGTTGGCGCCGGAACGCGCTCGTGCGGTTGTGGAGAAGGTTCAGGAGCACCTGCTGACGCCATACGGGCTGCGCAGCCTTGCACCCAGTGATCCCCAGTATCGCGGCCGCTATACCGGAGGCCCGGCGGAACGTGACGGCGCATACCATCAGGGCACGGTGTGGCCGTGGCTGATGGGACCTTTCATTACCGCGTACGTGAAGGTCAATGGCGGAAGCGAAAGAGCCCGGAGTCAGGCGGAGGATTGGATGCAAGCCTTGCGCTCGCACCTGGCGGATGCGGGACTCGGGCACATCTCGGAAATTCTGGAGGGCGACGCCCCTCACCGTCCCTGTGGTTGTGTGGCGCAAGCCTGGAGCGTGGCCGAGGTCCTGCGGGCATACGTCGAGGACGTGAAGGGCATCCGCCCGGGAGCTAAGACCGAGTCATCCACGGGTGCTGAATCCACGGAACGCCGGTTGCAAAAGACGAGTACGTCGAGCCGAGAGAGTGTCCGAACCGGGACACGTGGATAACCACTATTCCCTCTTTGCTTTGCGTAGCTCGCCCATGGGGTTACGGGTTCGGTTGCGCGGTGGGCAAATCTCAGCGGCGCTTCTTAAGATCAATCCAGGAAACCGGTCTCTTTCAATCGTACTCGCCTGACACCGAAAGCCAGGATGCGCGCCGGAATGTCGCGCAGCACAGGAATGCGGAAGAAGGCGCGCACCGTCCACGGCACCGTGAGCGCAGTCCGCGAGCGCAGAACGGCAGCCAGGAGGCGGTCCTGAATAGCCGCCTGTACGGCCTGGATCACTTTCGTCGGCCACTCTCGTTCCTTCTGGACCTTGGCCAGGTCAGCGACCTGGACCCGGCCCGATCGAAGCGGCTCAGCCAGAACATTCGCCGCCACCACCGCGTCCTGAGCGGCGTAGTTGATGCCGACGCCTCCCACCGGCGACATCACGTGGGCTGCGTCGCCGATCAGCAGCAGGCCAGGCTTGTACCAGCACGCACAGCGGCTGGATTCCACCGAAAGCAGCGAAAACTGGTGCCAGTCGGTCAGGCTCTTCACCTGTTCCCTGAACCTCGGTTCAATCTCCACGATGGACTGGCGCAGGGTTTCCAATCCCCCGGCGCGTAGAGTCTGGTATTGGCCTTTGGGGAAAACATATCCCACCTGCCAGTAGTCAAAGCGATCGAAGACCGCCAGGATCCTCCCCGGCCCGAAGCCTCCCAGCACGCGATTCTCGGCTTCAGGAAGGTCCCCCGGCACGTGGGGCAGGCGAAACCACAGAATATCCATAGGTGCCGAAGTCTTGATTGGCTCGATGCCGGCCAGGCGCCGGACGCGGGAAAATCGCCCGTCGGCGCCCACCGTCAGCGGCGCGCGTACTTCGTGAATGCCGTCCTTGCCGAGATAGCGTACGCCGCGGATTTGTCCCTCTTCCTCGATAATCTCCTCGACGTTGGCGCCCATCACCAGATGAAAATCGCGGTATTGCGACGCTTCCTCCGCCAGAAATTCCAGGAACCTGACCTGGGGCACCAGCATGATGTAAGGAAAGCGGGTCTTCAAGCGACGGAAGTCGATGGGAGTGAACGTGCTGTTGCCGAAGCGCAGCGTGGGGCCGTAAATCTTGGCGTGGCGAAGCTGCAGCAGGGGCTCCGCCAGACCGATCTGGTCCAGAATTTCCAGGATCGAAGGATGAATCGTATCACCGCGAAAATCGCGATCGAAGTCCTTGTGCTGCTCGAGCAGGGTAACGGGCACGCTGGCGCGCGCCAGCAGCAGGGCCAGCAGCATTCCGCCTGGCCCTCCACCCACAATGCAGCAGGTAGTGTGCCGGGAATCAACCACTTCCTCCGCCGCGGCGGTTTCCGGCTCGGCCATCAGGGCGGTGGACACAATCGACTCAGGGGCGAGACTCGCGCAACGATGCGCGAACTATACCCGCTCAGAAGCAGCCAGTCTAGTCACACGCTGCAGATCGAGGCAGTGTTGCGGCGGAGAGATACGGCAAGGTAGCCCGGCAGAATAGCGGAAGTAGATTTGCCTCGGAGTGCACTCAATTTCGCTGTAGCTAAGCGTTTCCACCCCCTCGCGATGGACGCAAATGCTGAAGGGGCCGGGCGCGGGATCGTGCGAGGCGTGGAGGTTACGGAGCCATGCCAAGGATCCTGCATCCCCTTGCCTCCAGGCGAGAGCGCAAGCAGCGCCGCGTGCGCGCGCCGCCTCTTCGTCGGAAAGACCAGAGGAAAACCAGTGACGCGCTTCCCACGACAAATCACGCCCCGCCAGCGAACGCTGATCCCAACGCCACTCCCAAACCCGCTCTTCTGCGCCAAAAATGCCGATCAGGCGAAACGGCAGCATACCGTTCAGCTCCATGCGATCGAGCTCACCCTGTGCTTCCCGCCTGTCAGCTGATGCCAGCAGCCCGGGAATCACTCGGCCGCGGCTTTGGCCCTTTTTTGCCAGGGCGGCGGCATCGTTCCAGTTGAGAAGCGCGAAAGTGGCGCCCCGGCTGTTGACTCCAATCCAGGTTCCTCCTTCGGTATCTCGCGGATAGATGGCCCGGACCGCGCCCAGGCTGACCTGGGTGGGCGGAACAGCTGTCCCGCGCGCAATTTGCTCGTCACGATTCATAGCAAGCAGGAAACCGTGGGCGCGGGGAATGAAGGTGACGGTGCACATGCAATCGGCGCAGGTTGCGGTTCTATTCTAGTCTGCTGCCGGATAGGCCGCGGAAAGCGATCGGTAAATCTTCCAATCGCGCCAGACTTCCAGCACGGAGGCGGTGCTGTGGCCGGCATCCCGATTGGCGCGGCCAATGGCATACACAAGTTCCCATTGGCGGTAGAGCGTACGGTAGGCGGTCAGCAGCGAATTGCCTTCGTCGTAGATGTTGGTCGCTTCCGAAGCTGCACCGTTCAGCTCGATGATCTGGAAGTTTTCTCCCCGTTGCAAATCATCGTCGCTGTCATAGCGGACGTCGTAGCGTCCGATAAAGAAACCGGGGATGGAGCGGGAAATCTCGTCCATGCGGGCGCGGAGAGGTTCAGAAATCAGATGGCCGCCGTCGCGAAAAATGCAACCCTGACAATGATTTCCGGCTTCCACCAGACGGATGCTTTCGCCTGCTGGTGGCACCCATTGCTGCAGCTCGCCGAACCGATGCAGGTAAGTCTGCGCGATCAATGAAGCGCGCTCATCGTCTCGCAGCAATTCTTCCAGCGTGCGCTCGCCGTCACCCGTGATCATCGGAAACACTTTCTTGGTAACAGAAAAAATATCGCCTCGACACTGACCTGGAAGCCGGTAGTAGAAGATGCCTGCCTCTTTGGGACCAGCGACGTAGCGTTGCAGAATGACGTCCGCTTGTACCTGGCGGAGATAGATTTCCGCTCCTTCGGCGCTGTGGACCACTTTGAAGCCCGCACCGCGCTGGCCCACGTTGGGTTTGAGCACGAAGGGATAGCCGATGCCATGCGTTCGGAGCAACTTCTCGACCGCGCGCCGTCGGTCCGATAACTCGCCCGCGGGAATCAGGTAGGCATCGGCGACCGCCTCCGGAACTGCCTTCATCAGAGCCTGCAGCACTTCGATCTTGGATTCGCCTACAATACCGCCGTTGCGAAACGCGGGATTGGCCGCCGTCGGCAAGGAGAATCCCCGGTACCGCACTCCCAGCCAGGCGCACATGGCCGCCACGGGAGGATAGAACGCCCACGCGGGCCAAAATTCCCACCGCCGGTATTTGCGCCACAGCTTCAGCAGTTGCCGCCCGAGTGGCGCCACGCCGCGGCTGATTACCAGCGGCAAAAGCAGCAGCCCTGCGGTCCAGACCCAACTGGGTCTGGTTCCGGAGAATTTTGGCGCGAAGCGCCAGGTGACGAAGATCGCAGCTACCCAAACCGCGGCGCAAACCCCTGTGATCGTACTGAACCGCCGGGCGGGAAGTCTGAGCGCCCCGGCCGCTATGTAGAGGGGCAGGCGGCTACCCGGGAGGAACCGGCTCATGATCAGCGCTAGCGGTCCCCGGCGGGCAAACCAGTTTTCCGCTTTGCGCAAGGAGTCAGAGGAGAAAAGGCCACGTGACCAGCGCGAAGCGGCGGCTTTGCGACCGACGTGCGAACCCAGCAGGTAGAGCCCCAGGTCTCCGATCCAGACACCCAGGAACGCGCTGGCCAGTCCTAGGCGCGTATCCAGGCGGCCCGCTGCCACCAGGGTCGCTGCCAGCAAAGTCGCTCCGTCCTCGTAAGCAAAGGTCAGCAGAAAAACGGATAAGGCCAGGGCGGTCTGCGTTTCGGGCAGGGACTGAAGGGATAGCATCGCGCGCTAACCCCTTCCTGCCGGCGCGGTTTCCAAGTGCTTCAACGTGGAGGGCGCGATCCCAAATTCGCGCGGCAGCCTGACCCCGGCTGCGGTGCACAAGAGCTTGAGGATGGCATAGTGATGAATGGTGTGGCCTACGCAGAACATCATTTCGCGCGTCAGGTTGGAAGGTGCTCCCTGAGCCTCGGCGTCTCCGTAGCCGACACTGTATACGACCGTACACTCGCGCTGCAGAATCTCGGGCGACAGCTCGGTCAAATGAGCCATCAATTGCTGCGTAACCGTAAGCGCACGCTGCGGCGAATTCTCCAGCTCAGAGTCGCGCCGGCGCCGGTCATAGTTGATCTGCCCGGTCTGGATTCCCTCTCGCAGGCACAGAAAGTGATCCAGAACGTGGCGATAGTGGGCGCCAATCGACGACCCGCTGGGGTCGTCCCCCCGGCTGGCGTAGACCGCGGGACTCACGCTGCGCAGCAGGGTGCAACCCTGCTGCAGGACATCTTCGACGGCCGACATCAGTGAAGAAGGCATGTTCAGACGCGCCTCCCTGGGATCGAAATCTGGTGGCGGTGGAGAGTGAGAGCGATAGCGCTGGTGGAGAACACGATGATGGCCAGGGCGAACAGCAGGCCCTTATCGCCCTGCACTTCGATACCTAGAACTGTCAGGTGACTGAGGATTGCGCCCGCGGTCGCCGCCATCGCCAGAATCGCACCCACCCACACGTAGGCCGGCGTAAGCAGCAGAACAGCTGCAATCAGCTCCATCACTCCGGAGCCAATGCGTCCCCACTTTTCGGCGGCAGCGATGGAAATCGCCGGCAGGTGCGCGTGGACGAACCCGCCCGTCTTGGTGAAGATGTAGACCGACTCCGGCGCGGCGGTAAACTTGAAAAACAGCGTCTGCAACAGGATAAGGGCGGCTAGACCCCGACATGTCCAACTCAGGACGAGCAGGCCCGTGGTCATGGGCTTGCCTGCGCTAGTGACGGCTAGGCTGTTCATCGTGTGCTCCTTATTTGCCGTATTTCTCCACCAGCCCGGGCCAGTTCTGGTCGGCCTTCTTGAGCGTCCCCTGCTGGTCTTTGTTGAATTCGTCCTTGACGCTTAGGTCGTACTGCATCAGCAATCGCCCGTTGACGATCTGCCAGGCCTCGATCTTGACCGGAGCCCTGGCGCCGTGGCTGACGCCATAGGCGCAGTAGCCGCCGAACTGCGGCTCATAGCGGGCCGGATCCTTCTCGAACATGGCCTTGTGCTCGGAGGAGGCAAAGTAGTACCTGGCTCCGCGATAATCGGACTGGAACTGGGGGTCGCCCTTGGCCGGGCGGCCATCGGTGAAGAACGCCACTGGGTCATATCCCTGGATGGCAATGCCCTTCCGATCCAGGTTCAGCAGGTCCTTGGCGTGTGCGCTGGCGGCCAGCACAACACAGGCGATGAGTCCTAACATGAACGACTTCATGCTCGCGTTTTTTCTCCAGGAGCGTATTTTGAGTCTCTTACAGGCTTAAGACTCGCCAGCCGGCCGGAAGTGACAAGCAACTCGCGAAGGACGTAAACTTCCGTCGAACGTGGCCTCGCGACGGGGGGAGCTCGTAACCTTTTCCCTGATCGCGCATCGCATAGCTTCAGGGAAATGTTCCCTAGCGCCTATCCATGTGCAGCGACCGCTTACGGCGAGCAGGAGTGGCAGGTGAACGCAGTGCGGCAGCAGTCTCAGTTCTTGACCCCACGCCTGGCTGCTGGACGCCGAGCCCTGGAGGCGTGCAACGTCAACGTCCGGCAGGGGCAATACTGCGTCCGGCTGGCGTCGTCACAAGCTGATCTGGCCTCGTGCCTCCGCCTGCGTTTTCTGGTCTTCAACCTGGAATTGCATGAGGGTCTGGAGTCTGCCACTGCGACCGGCTACGACGTCGATGAATATGACACCTACTGCGACCACCTGCTGGTAGAGCTGCCCCGGACGGGCCAGGTGGTTGGCACCTACCGGCTGCAGACGGGAAACAACGCGCTCGCGCATTTGGGCTACTACAGCGAGCGGGAGTTCGATTTCTCTCCCTACCAATTCCTGCGGAGTTCGGTGATCGAGCTGGGTCGTGCCTGCGTCCATCGTGATCACCGGACCCAGGATGTGCTGTATCTTCTGTGGCGCGGAATTGCGCAATACGCGCTTCACCACGCGGGACGGTATCTGATTGGCTGCTCCTCGCTCACCTCGCAGGAGCCGGCCCATGGCAGCGCGGTTTTCAGCGCTTTGCAGGATTACCAGGTGGAACCCACCCTGCGCACGGTTCCGCGCTCCGATTTTTCAATGCCGCTGGAACCGGCAGGCGTGGCAGTGGTCAAGGTCCCCAAACTGCTGCGCACCTATCTGGCCATCGGCGCCAGAATCTGCGGACCACCTGCCATCGATCGCGAGTTCAAGACGATTGATTTCCTCACCCTTCTCGACCTGGAAACCCTCCACCCCCGAATCCGCGCTCGCTTCCTGGAGACCTGGCGTCCCGTCGACTAAAGTGGTCCGCCCTACCGCCCTACGGGTGCCTTAAGGTGCGTGGATCCATTCTGAGCTCCCGTGAATCACCTCTCTGGAAGACCCGGCCGTAGACGGTGATCGGCTCAGACACAAATTCACGTAGCCCATCCGCTGCAATCGCGTTTCCCTCCGGGTCGGTCAATACGAACTGGTCGCCCGAGCCCGCAACAATGAAGATGGGCGGGATGCCTCCGCTAAGGCAGCGCGTGGCGCAATCGCGGTGCACTTTCCCCTGGCCCGGATTCATGACCCCTAGATAACACTTGCTGTCGACGATTTCCCCGGTCAAGCGGGCAGGGCCGAGATTACGAGCCGCCGCCATTGCAGGCGGCTGCATGGGAGAGGCCGGGACCATCACAGTGATCTCGCCTGGACGCACTTCCACCATGGTGGCGCCATCGCGGTAGATCAGCTGGCCCCGCAGTCTAACCAGCTTGCCGTCAAGGGCGTCGGCCAGGCCCTCAGCCCCGTGTTTTCCCGGCGCAACCAGCAAGTACCTGGAATCACTTTCCGCTCCCCCAGTCGCGCCTGGACGGGTCACCAGCAACGCTGGATAGGGCCGTGCGGTCACGTATCCCTCCAACGTGGTCAGTCGGCCAAATTCAAAGGCGGAATGCGCAAAGGGACTCTGCGCCAGTACCAGCACCAGGGCCACAGCAGCGGCCAGCAGCGCGATCAGCATGACCGCACATTTGACAAAACGGCTCACGCTGGGCGGAGCCTTTGGCAGGTAGCCAATGTAAAATTCGCTCATCGCGGTTGCTTCTCCCTGTGAGCAATCCGAGCGGGCTCGATCAACGTTCCAGGCGGGTTCGGGCGAGGATGAACAAAGACACAACCGTCGACGACCTTGACCCGGAAGGTAGGCACTTTCTCGGTGAACGGGGGCGGGGCCGCTCCCGACTCCGGCCGGTATTGGTAACCGTGCCACGGGCAGGTCACGCAGCCGTCGATGATCCGGCCCTCGCCCAGGGGCCCATTCTGGTGCTGGCAGACGTTGGAGATGGCGGAAACCTTGCCATCGTAGCGAAAGACAGCTACCCGCTCGCCAGAGAGCGAAACAATGGCGGCGCGGTTTTCTGGAATGCGGTCGACGGCGCACACTTCGATGAACCCGTCGCCCGCAACGCGGGCGCTGGCCAAATCCAGCCGCCGTTCGCGAAAGGCCGCCGCCAGATGCAATGACACGACCGTGGCCACTCCCACGGCTAAGGTGGCGGCCATTGGCGGACTTGGCTCTGACTGCAGCGCGCCCAGCACTACATGCGCCACCAGCAATGAGTAGGCAACATACACCAGCATGTGCAGGCGCTTCCACACCGGCGCCGATAGGTTGCGTAGCCAGAAGTCGTGGCTCGTCGCCGCCATGAGAAACAGAATCACCAGAGCCAGGAAGCCCAGCAGCTGAAAGGGAAAGTCCGGGATACTTCCGTAGCGCGGATTGCTGATGAAGAGGCTCACCAGCGGATTCACGTTACCCAGCGCGTGAAACTGGATCAGGGCGAAGACGCCGTGACCCAGTCCGAGAAGAAACGTCGTGACCCCAAGGTGGCGCCGGTTGTAGAGCAGGGGAAGAAAACGCGGGTCTAGCCGTGCCAGAGGTCCAATGCAGAGAATGACGTGCAGCAGGAGAAAAGCCGCCGTCCCCAGGCCCCGGATCAGCAGTGTTTCCGCGGTCGCGTCGGGATTTCTCCAGGCCCCTATCCCGATGAACAGCCCCAGATAGACTGCAATCAACGAGACCAGCGTGAGGTCGTAGATCTTCTTCTGCCGGTTCCAGCTGATGGCGCCGTATTGCACGCTCATGGCAGGTTCTCCAGAGCGATCGCGTCAATGATCGACTGGTGGGCGAGGCTGTACAGAACCAGCTGTCCCGGAACCCGCCGGTCGCGCGGAAGCTGGAAAGGTCGCTCCACGGCAAACGGCCCCAGCAACCTGGCCTCCGCGGGAAGTACGTTCCCTGCCGGTGCGGCGGGTGTCCAATAGAGCAGCAGGTCGGGCTCGTTGAACGCGTTCACCGTGTGCAGAATGACGGCAATGTTGCCGGAATCGCCCTGCAGGCTTGATTGGACTGTTCCCTTCGGCCATAAGACCCCCGTGAGCCCCAGCCTCGCCGGTGGAACTACGGGCGTCACAGCGCGGCGGGCTCCCAAGGCCACGAACAAGATGGCGGGCAGGACGAAGGCCAGCGCGACGAAAGCCCTGCGATGGATCGTCCTGAGAGGTTGAATCATTTCCGCTCCGCTTCCGTTGCCGCCCGTGCCGCGGCACGGTGTGGATTCTTCTCCACCGGAGGCTCAAGCACTCCCGCAATAGCGCGGTAAAGGAACAAGGGCCAGAACGCGGCAGTGCCGGGCAGGATGAGCAAACGGAAACCGAGGCGGGACCCTTCAGCTTCAGGATCGAGGCGCTGCACGCCGCGCCACACAAACGGCACCGCGAACAGGAGTCCCAGACCAGCATAAGCCGCCAGGACGTAGACGATCACCTTGGCAAGGGTCTCTGACATCGTTCTCGTCCATCAGAAGCGCGCCTGCCTGCGCGCGCTCTTTCTCGGCGAATTCTGTGCCGGTGCGCTGGAGCTTGCTTCGCGACCGCCAGACTGACCGGCCAACAACCAATCCGGCGCGACCCTCCGCTATCTGAGCCACCACATTCAGAAACCGTCTGCCTGTGCCAGGCCGCGAGGACTGTTGAGCAGGCCGCTCGGCATCTGCACACCTGCTCCAGCCTCCAAGGATGGGATTCGAGCATCCGCAAAAGGTTACGCCAAACCAGCACCAGCAGCGCCCTGTTTGCACGCGTAACTCAAAAGACGCCGTGAGCCAGGCGCTACTGGACCAGTTCAAAATCGCGGAGCCGGCAACCGCCGGGGGATGAGCTGACCAGCGTGGTAAACTGTTGCCCTGGGACCCGCGGAGAGGTGGCCGAGTGGCTGAAGGCGGCGGTTTGCTAAACCGTTATACGGGCTAAAACCTGTATCGAGGGTTCGAATCCCTCCCTCTCCGCCAT
>CAYOZX010000038.1:0-18611 GCA_964408515.1 uncultured Acidobacteriaceae bacterium
CTAGAGTGGTTCACATCCAATACCGGAGTCAGCATTCAGCGCTGTGCCCTGGGGCCGGACTGTCGCGCGCAGAATTTCAGCAGCGGCCTGGTTTTGTCCAATGCAGACCTGGGCGGAGATGTCGGACCGTTTCTCACGCCGTACATTCTGGATCCCCAGGACTCCGCGGAATTGCTGGCGGGGACGTGCCGCGTATGGCGTGCCGGGACCGACGGCGGCGGCATCTCCCTCGTGAGCAACAACCTTGAAACTGGCGCTTCTGAACGTTGCAGCGGAAACGAAGTAAACCAGGTGAGGAGCCTGGCCGCGGGAGGAGTCAAAGACACAAACGGCTTCTCGAATGTCATCTACGCTGGAACGGATGGCCTGGGCCCATTCCTGCCCACGGGCGGGCGCATATGGGTAGCGGCCAATGTAAGCGGCGGCCTCGGCGCCTGGACCGACCGCACCGGCGCCACGAACCCCTCTGGTTTCCCGGTCTCGGGGATTTCAGTCGATCAGTCAGACAACACGGGCCGGACGGCGTACGCGACGATCATGGGATTTCACAACTCGCACGTATGGAAGACCACGGATGCCGGGGCATCCTGGACCGACTTCACTGCCAACCTGCCCGACGCCCCGGCCAATGCCGTTCTCGTGGACTCGCCGGCAAGCATGGTCTACGTGGCCACCGATGTGGGAGTTTTTGCCAGCAGTTCGGCTGCACCGCTCTGGACGGAAGTCGGACCAGATCCTCAGAGTGGTCAGGCGGGTTATCTGCCCAACGTCGCGGTCACGGCTTTGCGCATGTTCAACTCGGGTGGGACCAAGAAGCTGCGGGCCTCCGCCTACGGGCGTGGTATGTGGGAGTTCAGTCTCGTCGCGGGGCCGGATTTTCAGTTCGCGATTCCGGAAAATACTCTGACGGTTCTTGCCGGGCAGAACGCAGCATTCAACCTGACTCTGTTGGCGCAGAATGGCTACAACAGCACAGTGCGTCTGAGTTGCGCGGCCAGAGCCAGTCCTCCGCCGCCATCCTGCTCCGCAACGCCCTCCAGCGTGACGCCCAGCGGCACGGGAGCGGCTTTCACGGTCACTGCGGGCGGCCCGGTGGGGGACTACTCTTTCAACGTCCATGGCGAGGGCAGCGACGCAAATCACCTGGTTCGCGACTTCCCCCTCACCCTGCACGTGGTGGACTTTGCTCTGTCCGCCCCAATTCCCGCCAGTCTCAGCATGAACCGCTCGAGCGTTTCGACGCCGGTTGATCTTCAGGTTTCGGCGTCGGGAAGCTTCAATGGCACGGTCACGCTCTCCTGCTCCGGGCTTCCCGCGGGCGCCAGTTGCGCGTTCCAGCCCTCCGGCGGAATCAGCCCGGTGGCGGGCAGTCCGGCCGACGTGACTCTTACCATCAGCACCGGCGCGAGCACCCCGACGGGAACTTTCCAGGCGGCGATAAACGCCTCGGTGGCGGGAGGCTCGACGAGAACACAAAACCTTGCGCTCACGGTCAGCACTGCCGGTGGCGGTTCGGGAACGCCTGATTTCTCGCTCGCAATCAGCAATCCGTCTCTGACCGTGGATCCTTCGGAGCCGGCAGTATTCAATGGCACGCTCATGGCCTCCGGCGGATACAGCAGTCAGGTCACCATCAGCTGCGGCAATCCGCGTCCGCCGGTGTGCCTTCCCTCGCCTTCAGTCCTCGTGCCGACGGCCGAGGGCGCGCCTTTCACCGTCACCGCCAGCAGCGACGTGCAGAATCATTTCAACTTCAGCATCGTAGGCGCCGGCGCAGACGCCGCGCACCTCACCCGATCGGCGCCCGTGGAACTGATCGTCCAGTTCAACTTCGCGCTCAACAACAACTCCGACCCCAAGACCGTCCAGGCAGGCGAGACGGCAAGCTACAACCTTGACGTCATTCCCCTGGGGAACGGGAGTAAGTTCCCCAGCGATGTGAACCTGTCCTGTTCCAGCGTGGGTCTGCCCGCCATGAGCACGTGTTCGTTCACGCCGCCACAGATCGCGGCCGGAAGCGGCGATACGAATGTCTTGTTAAGCGTGGTGACCACGGCTTCCACAGCAACGGGAAGGCTGCATGGCTGGCCGCAGTTCTGGCTCCCGGCAGGACTCTCCGCAGCCGGCGTGGTGCTGGCTCTCGGCGGAGGCAGGAAACGCGTGCCCCGGCGGAAGAGGGCGATCCCTTTGCTCTGTCTCATCGCCCTCCTGTGCTGCCTGCCCGCCTGCGGGGGTGGTGGCGCCGGCAGCGCAGCAGAAGCGCCTCCCGGCGGTGTAGGTCAGCCGGGAACCCCCTCCGGGAACTACTCGATTACGGTCAATGCGACGGTGGGCTCGATAACGCGCAGCGTGCAGGCCGTACTAACCGTGAAATAGCGAGCGCAGGCCGGGCAAAATCACGGCCGTAACTTCGTCCAACCGCAGCGACCATGTATAAAGAATGTGGCGCCGGCGAAGGCTCCACGGCGCCAGACTATGCCCGACCAGCAGTTCGACCTTGTCGTCATCGGGGGCGGAATTATCGGTCTGTCGACCGCGATGCATGCCACCACGGCGTTTCCGCGCCTGCGCGTCGTGGTGGTCGAAAAGGAGAACGAAGTCGCCCATCACCAGAGCGGTCACAACAGTGGCGTCATTCACTCTGGCATCTACTACACACCTGGGTCTCTGAAGGCGCAGCTCTGCGTCGAGGGTGCGGCCGCCATGGTGCGCTTCTGTCGCGAGCACAGCCTGCCCCATGAAGTCTGTGGAAAAGTAATCGTCGCCACCAGCGAAGAAGAGATTTCCCGCCTGAAGGTACTGCAAGGTCGAGCCCAGGCCAACGGCCTTGCCGGAGTGCGCCCGCTCCAGAAGGAACAGTTGGGCGAGATTGAGCCGCACTGCCGCGGCCTCATGGGTCTACACATCCCCAGCACCGGGATCGCAGACTATAAGGCAGTCTCGGAAAAATACGCCCAGCTCATCGCCGCTCAAGGTGGAACCATCAGCACCGGCACGAGGGTGCAGAAAGTCGCACAGCGCAATGCCGGGCTGATTCTCGAGACCACGCGTGGCGCCATCGCTGCCCGTTATGTGATCAACTGCGCCGGCTTGCACAGCGACCGGGTCAGCCGCCTGGCGGGCCAGAAACCGGAAGTCATGATCGTTCCCTTCCGGGGCGAGTACTACGATCTGGTGCCGGCGAAGGAGTATCTGGTCAAGGCGCTGATCTATCCCGTGCCCAACCCGAAATTCCCCTTTCTCGGCGTGCACTTCACGCGCCGCGCGCGCGGTGGTGCGGATGCCGGGCCCAACGCCGTCCTCGCCCTGAAGCGGGAGGGTTATCACCGTACCGACTTCAGCCTGCGTGATCTGGCCGGAACTCTCTGCTATCCCGGCTTCTGGCGCATGGCAGCCAGATACTGGCGCGACGGGGCGGCGGAGTTTCATCGTTCGCTGAGCAAGGCCGCCTTTGTCAAAGCTGCGCAGAAACTGATTCCCGAGCTGCGCTGCGCGGACCTGGTGGCCGATGGCTCCGGGGTCCGCGCCCAAGCCCTGCGCCGCGACGGTTTCCTGGTGGACGACTTCCAGTTCGTCCAGGGAGAAAGGGTGCTGCACGTGTGGAACGTACCCTCGCCGGCGGCCACCGCTTCCCTTCCCATCGGACGCCACATCGTGGAGATGGTGCGTCAGGGATTTGGATTGAGCTGAAGCGGTTGGCGTAAAATCGAGGACCAAGCCTTCAGCATCATGATTCCGCTCTCGTCGGGCCTTCGCGGCCTGCCGTGCAGCCTCACGGTTCTGATTTTCTGCGCCCCGCCGCAAGACTGTACAATTGCCGCAATCGCTTACAGCTTTGAGCTGCAAGGAGGACACATCGGATGGCGTCTGACCTTTCCGGCAAGCGCGTGGCCGTGCTGGGCGCGGGCAAGATGGGCGGAATCCTGTTGAAAGCGCTCCTGGAGAAAGGACTGCTGGTTCCGGCCGCAACGGCCGCCACGGTGCAGCACGAGGATCGTGCCCGCGCCCTGACGGAGAAGCTGGGCATAGCGGTGGGCACGGAGAACCTGGCCGCGGTTCGCGGCGCGGACATCATCTTCGTCTGCGTGAAGCCGCAAGTCGTACAGGAAGTGATGGAGCAGATTCGTCCCAATGTCACCGCCGGGCAACTCATCATTTCAGTGGCCGCGTCTGTCCCGACCAGCCAGATTGAAAAGGCCCTGGGCTGCGATGCGGCTGTGATCCGCGCCATGCCCAATACACCTTGCGTGCTGGGATGCGGGATGACCGCGATCTGCAAGGGCAAATTCGCCAACCCGCAGCAGGTGGAAACCGCCTGCGCCCTGTTCAGCGTGGTAGGAAAGACCGTGGTCGTCGACGAAAAGCACATGGACGCCGTCACCGGGCTCTCGGCCAGCGGCCCGGCCTACATCTACATCATTCTGGAATCGCTCGCCGAGGCGGGGGTGAAGGTGGGTCTGCCGCGTGACGTGGCCACACTGCTGGCGGCGCAGACCACGCTCGGCGCCGCGACCGTTGTGCTCGAAACCGGCGATCATCCTGCGCTGCTCAAAGACGCTGTGACTACTCCAGCCGGCTGCACCATCGACGGCATCCTGGAGCTCGAGGAAGGCAAGCTCCGCGTCACTTTGATCAAGGCGGTAGTGAAGGCGGCGCAGAGAGCCAAGGAGCTCGCCTTCGGATAGATCGTGGGTTTAGGGCAGGGCGAAGTTCACGGTGATCTGGGTTTCGAAATCGACCGGTTTGCCTCGCACAAGATGGGGCTTGAATCGCCACTGGCGGACAGCGTCCACCGCCGCCTGGGTCAGATGGGGGTCACCGCTGATCACGCTGACGTCGCGCACCGAACCGTTGGCGCCCACCAGGGCACTCAAGACCACCGGTCCTTGAATTCGCTGCAGTCTGGCTTCCTCGGGATACTCCGGCTCTACCCGCTCCACCAGGTAGCTGCTATTCTTCTGCGGCGAAACCTCCACGGAGGCTGACTTGTTCTCGGCTCCGGACGCAGCGCCGGAATCCGCCGCGCCGGCTTGCTTGTCCGCCGGGGGCATACGAAATACGACCTTGCCCTGCTCATAAACTACCAGGCCCCCCGCTGGAGGCTCGGCGGTCGCAGACTTCGCTTTGGGCACGGGGTTTGCCGGCTGCTTTGCCTGGGGTTGCTTGTCCCGCGGCTCGGTCTGCACAGCGCGCGCGGAGGTCGCGGGAACCGGCGCTGTCACTGCCGGCGGAGTCACCTGCGTTGCCGCCTGAACTTCGTCCGGAACCGCCGGCAGTTGGGCCTGTGCCCGGTTCACCGCCATGCTCCAGCCGGCGCGGCCCACCATCCATCCCAGGAGCACGGCCAGGCAAATTACGCCCGCAGTCAGAACCGAGGTCCAGTAGTCGCGTTTCCGGGGTGCGGGCTGAGACTCCGCGGCGCGGAACATCTCGCGCGCCACAACCTCGGCCCGCACAGGAACCGGTTCAGACTCCACAAAACGAGTTGGGCCCGCCTGCGTTGTGGCTTCGAGGGCGGGTTGCTCCGTCGAGGAGGCTTCCCCAACGGTCTGGGAGATCCGGTTCGACAGCGCGGTCAAAGCCTGAATGTCCCCGTCGCCAAAGGCGCAGGGAATGGGAGAAAAAATCTCAAAGATGCCGCACAAGGTCTCGCCGATGATCACCGGCAACACCAGGATAGAGCGGATTTCCAGATCCCTGCAGGCGTTCGCATTCACCCGTAGATCGGTAAAAGCATCGTCACAGCGCTGCAGTTCGCGGGTCCGGATGCAGGCGCCGGAAAGACCGGAGCGGGTATTCAGAGAAACGCCGACCGCCGGGGCCTTTTCCCCAAACGTGGCGCGGCACACCATCTCGTCGCCCGCCGCGAGTGCGATCACGGCTCCGGCCGCGGCTGTAGCCAGGCAGGCTTGTTCCAGAATTCCATGCAAACGCAGGTCTAGCGCCAGATCGCCCGACACATCGCGGGTGGGAGCTTTCGCCGAAAAGCCGCCTGGGTTTTGCGAATCCCCCTGGGCGCCAGGCGCGGGATCGGAACCAGCGCCATCTTTCTCCACAAGGCGCGAATGTCGCAGGGGGTCTAGGTTCAGCATGGACCGGTTTGCCATAACTGCGACTCTGGAAGTGGGGGACAGCTGGCCAGAGTAATGGAGCGGAGTTTCTCCCTAAATCAACTCCTTGTCAATACAAATGGCGCAACTTCAAGTCACTGAAACCAAGCATCTTATACGCTCGGCCCCGACCAAAAGGACGTAGCCAACGCATTTACGGCCATATTGTACTCCTCTTTTCGGCCAGGCCGGAATAGCCCCACCGTGGGGGGTCTGTCGCCGCCGGGTCGGGGTCGGAGGCAACGGTGTAAACTTCCCCCTTCCCAATAACTCCCGGGATAGAAGGGCACGAATTTTGAGCGGCTCCAATCCTAATCAGGCATCCCTGGGAGCAGCTCCCCGTTCGGATCAGTTGCACGCCGTGACGGCCGGATTTCTGGGCTGGACGCTGGATGCCTTCGACTTCTTTGTGCTCGTGTTCCTGGTTGACACCCTGGCCCTGGAGTTTCACGTTGCCAAGAGCGCCATTGTCTGGACGCTGACCGCAACCCTAGCCATGCGTCCTGCGGGCGCCGTTCTGTTCGGGCTTCTGGCTGACCGGTACGGGCGGCGCATTCCCCTGATGGCTAACGTGGTGTTCTTTTCCATCGTGGAACTGCTCTGTGGCTTCGCCCCTAACTACGGGGTCTTTCTTGTCTTGCGGACGATCTACGGCATTGGCATGGGCGGCGAGTGGGGCGTGGGCGCATCCCTGGCCATGGAAAGCGCACCGCCCAGGTGGCGCGGAGTTCTCTCCGGCGTGATTCAGAGCGGATATTCCATTGGATACCTGCTGGCCGCTCTGGCCGCCCGTTTCGTTCTGCCGGCCTGGGGATGGCGGGCCATGTTCTGGGTCGGCGGCATCCCCGCCCTGCTGGCCTTCTACATCCGCTTTCGGGTGCGGGAATCCGAAGCCTGGAAACAGCACCGCGCGCCTTCGACCGCCGCGATCTTCCGCACCCTCGGCGTGCACTGGCAGCTTTTCCTGTATCTGGTTCTGATGATGACGCTGATGATGTTCCTCTCCCACGGCACGCAGGATCTCTACCCGGATTTCCTGAAGTCGGCGCGCGGCTATGCTCCGAAAGCTGTCGCCTATCTGGTGATTCTTTTCAACGTCGGCGCCGTGGCGGGAGCGATCTTATTTGGCCACTTCTCAGAACTGGTGGGCCGCCGGCGCAGCATGATTTTCGCCCTGTGCCTGTGCCTGGCGATGATCCCCGCCTGGACCTTCGGACCCTCCCCGTTGATTCTGGCCATAGGAGCCTTCCTGATGCAGGCGGGAGTGCAGGGAGCCTGGGGAATCATCCCCGCGCACCTGAACGAGCTCTCGCCCGATGCCGTGCGCGGCCTGATGCCCGGCTTTGCGTACCAGTTGGGAATTCTGATCGCCGCGCCCGTGAACAACCTGGTGTATGCCCTGCGCGAGCCTCTCGGCTACGCCGGGGCTTTGGCGGCTTTCGAGGTTGCCAACATCGCACTTCTCATCACCGTCCTCATCCTGGGCACGGAGCGCAAGGGAAAGAATTTCGCCCTCCAGGAGAGCCTCGAATTGCAGCCGTGACGGGTTAGTGACCCTGGTGATGCACGACTGTGTCGTCACAGGCCGCCCACAAGCCTTATTATGGATTGAGGCCGCTCGTAACCGCAGGCTGGTTGCGCGGGCTGAACGCTGCCGGTTCCCGGCTGGTTCGGGACGCAGGTTCCGGCGGCAAACGGAGTGTGTCGATGGAGATTGCGGTCGTCGGTTCAGGATACGTGGGGCTGGTGGCGGGAGCGTGTTTCGCGGACATGGGCCATCACGTCGTTCTGGTCGACAACGATCAGGCCAAGGTCGCTGCTTTGAAGGCCGGCGATGTGCCCATCCATGAGAAATTTCTGCCCGAGTTGCTAAACCGTCACCGTGACCGCAACCTCAGCTTTTCCGACGATCTTGCCGAAGCGGTGCGGGCCAGTACGGCCATCTTCGTGGCTGTGGGGACGCCGCCCACCGAACAGGGTGAAGCCGATCTCTCCTACGTCGAGTCGGTGGCGCGCGGTATTTCCGGGGCCATCAACAGCTACAAGGTGGTGGTGGAAAAGAGCACGGTGCCGGTCTACACCAGCGAGTGGGTGCGCAAGATCATTCTGCGCAATGCCGCCGCCCCGGACTCGTTTGATGTGGCTTCGAATCCAGAATTCCTGCGCGAGGGCACCGCGGTCACCGACTTTCTCTATCCCGACCGCATTGTGGTTGGGGCCGACAGCGAGCGCTGCGCCAGGGTGCTGCGCCAGGTCTACGCCCCGCTCACGGATGGCAGCTATTACCAGCGCAAGGAGGCCATCCCGGCTCCGGATCAGGCCCTCACACCTCCGCCCCTGATCGTCACCAGCGCCAAGAGCGCGGAGCTGATCAAGCACGCCTCGAACGCGTTTCTGGCCATGAAGATTTCCTTTATCAACGCGGTCGCTTCGGTTTGCGAATCCGTGGGCGCCAACGTGCAGCAGGTCTGCCAGGGGATCGGAACGGACAGCCGCATCGGTCCGCGCTTTCTCAATCCCGGCATCGGTTACGGGGGCTCTTGCTTCCCCAAGGACCTGATGGCCTTCCGTTCCGTGGCCCGGGAGTGCGGCTACGAATTCCGCCTGCTCGACGAAGTGATGCGCATCAATGAGGATCAACGGCAGCGTTTTCTGCGCAAGGTGCGCAGCGCGCTATGGACTTTGAAGGGCAAGCGATTGGGCGTGCTGGGACTGGCCTTCAAGGGAGGCACCGACGATATCCGTGAGTCCCCTGCGCTCTTGCTGGTGCAGGCTCTGCTTCAGGAGGGCTGCCAGATCGTGGCCTATGATCCCGCCGCGGCAGTCCGGGCCCGTGAAGTGCTGAACTCCAGCGCCGAGTTTGTGGACAATCCCTACGACGCAGCCCAGGGCGCCGATGCCCTGCTGATCCTGACGGAATGGGAGGAGTTCGCCGCGCTCGATCTGGAACGCCTGTACAAACAACTGAAGTACCCCATCGTGATTGATGGCCGCAATCTCTACGACCCTGAGCTCATGGCTTCCCGCGGATTCACCTACTACAGCATCGGGCGCCCGGCGGCGGTTCCGCCCGAGCCGCGGAAGACCGAATCCCCCTCCTCGAAGAAAGCCAGGAAATCATGACCCGCCCGCGCGCGCTGGTGACCGGCGGAGCCGGATTCCTGGGTTCGCACCTCTGCGACGCACTGCTGGCCGACGGCTACTCTGTGGTCGCCGTGGACAATCTGCTGACTGGAAGCCGGGCCAATCTGGCGCATCTGAGAAACGACCCCCATTTTGAACTGCAGCAAATCGACATCAACCAGCCCTTTGACTGTGGAGCGGTGAATTACGTGTTTCATTTTGCCAGTCCCGCCAGCCCGGTGGACTACGCCCTGCACGGAATCGCGACCCTGCAGGTGGGATCGCTGGGCACCTTTCATGCTCTCGAGGTGGCCCGCAAATACAGCGCCAAGTACCTCATCTCGTCCACCTCCGAATGCTATGGCGATCCCCTGGAGCACCCGCAGAAAGAGACCTATTGGGGCCACGTCAATCCCATTGGGCCGCGCTCGGTCTACGACGAAGCCAAGCGCTTTGCTGAGGCCGCAACCATGGCGTATCTGCACTACCACAAGGTTGACACGCGCATCGCCCGCATCTTCAACACCTATGGTCCGCGAATGCAGCTCAATGATGGCCGCGTAATCCCCAACTTCATGAAGCAGGCCCTGCGGGGCGAAGAACTTACGGTGTATGGCGACGGCAGCCAGACGCGCAGCTTCTGCTACGTCAGCGACGAGATCGAGGGTCTTCTGCGGCTCTCGCGATCGGACGAGCACCTTCCGGTCAACATCGGAAATCCCCAGGAGTTCACCATTCTGGCGTGCGCCAAACAAGTATTGGCAGTGACGGGGTCGAAAAGCAGGATTCGCTACCAGGCCTTGCCCCAGGACGATCCCAAACAGCGCTGCCCGGATATCACCAGAGCCAGAACCCTGCTGGGATGGGAACCGAAAATTGATCTGACTACGGGCCTGCGTTTGTCGCTCGACTATTTCCGGGGGGCCCTGCAGGCAGAGCGTGACAAAGCCCTGCAGAGCCTCTAGAGAGGCGGTTCACGCCTCTACTCATTTCTCACCAGGCCACATTGCAGAGACATCGCGCTTACGCTTCGGACCCTTTGGGTTTCGCAGGGTGATGGATGCGCAACTCCTGCGGGCTCATATCATGTGCCTGGCATGTTTGAGCATCTTGAGGATTGGATCAAACAGCTCGGCCATCTGGTAGGTCACCAGAAATGCGAGGCTGTAAAACAGCCCAGGCGCGGAGTCATGCCACGCCAGCGCCCAGTTCGTCAGCGGTTTTCGGATGGGTGGATAACTGGCCAGCAAGGTCATCCCGGCTCCAATGGCAGCCCCTGCAAGAATGTCGGTCGTGTAGTGTTCCCCGATGAAGATCCTTGGAAGACAAATGACGATGGAGACATAGGCCAGGGAGAACCAGCCGGCGCGCCGGCACACTAGAAAGATTCCTGCCGCCAAACCAAAGAAGAGAACGGCGTGATCACTGGGAAACGAGTTGTAGCCTTCCCATTCTGCCGCCGATGCACCGTAAGGAACGTGAAACAGAAATCGAGTTTCATTCAACGGTCTGGGACGTAAGAATATCCAGGACAGAACCCTTGCGATCGCCAGGGCAGGAAAGCTTGCCATTACTGCCGCCAGCAGGATCTCGCGTCTTTTTCGAATGCCGCCGTCCCGAAACCACAACCACCAGATCAGCCCGAGGACAACTCCCCCCTTGAGCAGATTGTTGATGCTGACGAACACCACAAACTCGTCGAACCGGAATGAGTGGTGTGCGAAGCCGTTGATAAGCTTCGAGATCCACAGATCAAAAGGATTCATGGGTTGGCCAGTAGAATGGCGCCGGCGAGCCTGCAGGCACCCAAGCGTCACGGTGCTTCTGACAAGACTAGCGTCAGCACATCCCTCGCGAGAATGGCACCAATCGGGAGATCGGGTGGCGCAACCGGCTGATAACTACGGGTGACGAAAGTATACCTGATGGCTGTTACCGCCCCGCACCCCTTGAACATTATTCCCAGTGAATTGGTGAGAAAGCGCGCGGGTGGCTGGCGCGAGCATTCATCCCAAGCCACCCAGGCGCGGCCGTGCTTTCGCCAACGACCTGTTTTGCCACTGCAAGTTCTGGATCTGGAGCCCTCAGGTTTGCTTGAGCCCAAGGCCCACGGTACACTCAGCCTGTTCGAAGGCGGGAACATGCGAAAGCGTACACGCCTGGTGGCCTGGGTGGCCGCGGCTTTGCTGCTGGGTGCTCCTGCGACGTCGCAAGAGAAGAAAGAGCCGCCTGCCAAACCGCTGGCCGGTTACACGGCGCTCGTGGTTGAGAGATTCAAGGTCGAGCCGGCGGCGGTCCAGGCCGGATTTGTCGAGGCACAGACGCCGGTCATGCAGGCTGAAATCGTCTTGCAGCTCATCAAAAAGAAGCTTTTCGATGAGGTCATTCCGGGCGACGGTGTGACGCCAAGCCAGCCGGGTGCGCCATCCCCAACAGGTGACAAACCGAAGTTGCTCTTGTCGGGTACTGTGACCGAGTTTGAACCGGGCAGCCAAGCCGAGCGTTACTTGGTCGGGTTTGGCGCCGGAGCTGCGAAGCTCAAGATGCACTTCGCGTTTCAAGATGCCGCTACAGGAAGAGAGGTCCTGGTCACCGACCATCAGCACAAATTCTGGATCGGAACCTTCGGCGGCAGCAAGAATGCGGCGATGACCCGGACGGCGGAAGGAATGGTCAAGTCAATCGTCGACGATGTCAAACACAATCGCTAGCGGCGCTTCAAACGTAGTCCTGGGTGAGATGTGAGGAGCTGCGCGCGCATGGCTTCATCCCCACGACGCTGGTGCGGAGAAACCGGAATATCTCCTCTGCGGTCACTTTCACGCCCCGGGCGGTGCTTTGCCTTCAGGCGAGTGTGTCTTCGCTTTGCGCAGCCTGGCAGGCAATCAACTGCTTGACCTGCTCCCTTTCATGGGCGGTGTGCAGGCTGAACTGCACTCCCATGCCGAAACCGGGATGCACCGCCTGCACCGTTCCCCGCACGCGCACTTTCATGTCCCTGGTGCGCACGACGATCTCGACCCCGGTTCGCGGCGGAAACGGGGCTTGGGTTTCCACATAACATCCGCCGTTTCCGATGTCGCTCAGCGTGCAGCGGTTGGGCACACCCTCCCCGATCCGGAACACGTCCGCGCCCAGGCGGCAGGCATGGCGCGTCTGCACCCGCCGGTTGGACGAGGACATCGACAGTCCCATTCCGGCCAGCCGCGTGGCCACTGATTCCACAGGCGGCTGCTGCTTCGCCCTGGGGGCGCGCTTCTCCGCTTCCACCAGGCGTGCCAGGCTGGCCTGAATCCACTCATTCAGGGTGCGGCGCGAAGTGCGAGGCACATCCGCGAAACGAATTCCTACACGTCCGGAGGCGTCCTGCCAGACCACGTCGCCGGAAAGGCGGACGACTGACTTGTCTCCCGGCAGGTTGAATTGGAAATACACCTTGCAGCGCGGCGGCAGGCGCTGCTCGGACTGGATCGAGAGGCCGTCCTCGCTCAGGTCAAGCAAAGTCGCGACCACATTTTCCGCGCTGGCATAGGTGATGGAAGCCGGGGCATGCAGGCTGACCCGCAGCTTATTGCGCTTTTCGCGCCTCATGAGGCTCCGTGCGGCGCGCAGGCTGCTGGCCGCGCGCTCAGCAGACACCGGCTTATAGATCACGAAGTTCGCGCCTTCGCCAAAGATGTCGCGCACCTGTTCGCGGCCATCCACCAGGCCGATGATCAGAGACTTCTGATTCAGGGGCGTTCGCCGTGCCGTAGCGATCCACTCGCTGGCGGCCAGCGGATTCTTACAATCCACAATAATCGCGTCGAAGGCCTCTTGCCCCAGCCGGTCCGAACCTGCCTTGAGGTCGGCGCAGGGCTCCATCTCGATGCCCAGGTCTGCAAAAATTTGGCCCAGCACCTGCACGGCTTGCCGGTCCGAGCACACTACCAGGGATGTAAGTGCCATATCGCGAAAATGTTAGGTTCCGCGGTAAGAGGACACAAGTTACCTCGGTCATGATGGGGCATTGCGTCGGGAGGCGGTGACTTTCGTCATCTGGAGTCGGACTCTGGAACCGGCTATGTTCGTCACGGCGGTCACCCGCACTGCGGGCCAATCCTTCCGCCCATCAAGGTCGACGACCATGTCATCGCGTACGGGAAACCTGATGATCGGCGCAGGCGCGGTGGTGGCGGTGCTTGGCGTGCTTATGCTGCCCGCGGCTCTCGGGGAGCACACCGACAACAGCCTGTTGATCCTGGGCGCAACTGCGATTTCCATGGGCTCACTGTTCGGAGCTCTGGGCATCTACGTGAGGTCGCGCCGGAAGCAAGAAGGGCAGAGCACGGCGGAGCCCAAGAATTCAGCCCGCCGGGTGCGAGGAGGTTGCGATGTCTGTCACGGCGACCAACCCGTGATCCATTGCAGAGTACACCAGATACATTTGTGTGCCGACTGTCTGGGGCCGCACTACGATCCGAAGTCCTGCCGCTACGCGCCTAGTGGTCGCAGGGCGCCGGCCAAATCAGGTGGAATGGCCCGGGCACACGGCGCGTAGAAAGACCTGTCGTTTCAGCGCGAAGTAACCGAAGTCCCCAACACTTTAGATTACGCAAGTCCAGCGCCCCGCTCTCGTCCTTGGTGCGTTGACCCCTACCCCAGCCCCACCTACGATGATTGTGCATCTGGCCGAGTGTCTTCGCATTCCTGTCGTCTGCGGCAGAGAGCCGGTATCCTCCGCTCGATCATGGCCAGGATAAGTTGTAACCACATTTATGCAACAGGTTAGCAGCGCTAAGACATGGCCGAAGGCATCCCCCGCAAAGGCACGACGGCAACCGGGATTCTCGCTCATTGAGACCATGATCGCGGTCAGCATCATGCTGATCGCGAGCGCCATATTTTTCATCAGCGCGCAGCCTGCGTTGCGTGATACGCGTACTGTTAACGCTTACAACATAACCTTGAGCATGCTGCGGCGCGCGCGCGAAGCGGCGATTGCCGAGCGGCGGACTTACATTATCACCCTGAACGATGCGGTCACTCCGAACACGATTACGATGACCCAGGCGGCCACCGGCACGGTCATCGACACCGTCAACCTGCCGAGCGACGTCGTCTTCCGGGCAGAGGCAGGCATTCCCACGACGATTGCGACCACCCCGGACCACTTCGGCACCGGCAGTCCCGCCATCGATTTCGACCAGGGCGTCGCCGGGGGGGGCGAAAAACGTCGTCTACTTCAATCCTGACGGCAGCGCGCAGGACGTGAACAGCAATACCAACAATGGAGTGGTTTACATTGCCCGCGCGGGCGAACTTTATAGCTCCCGTGCCATCACCGTCTGGGGAACCACTGGGCGCCTGCGTGGCTACCGCCTCTATCCCAACGCCGGCGGACCGGTCTGGAGGCAGCAATGAACGTTCCCAAGCCGGGGCTAAGTCAGCGCATCCGCTGCCAGCAAGGGTTCACCCTGCTGGAAGTTCTCATATCGATGTTCGTGCTCACCGTGGGGCTGGTTTCGCTGCTGGGAGTCTTTGCCACCGCCATGGCGGCCACGCAGACGGCGCAGCAGGACATGATTGCCAAGCAGCTGGCTCAGCAGGCAATGGAAACCATTTTCACCGCCCGCGAGACCCAGAACATCACCTGGGACCAGATCCAGAACGTCGCCGGAGCAGGCACGCCGGGAATCTTTGTCACCGGGCTTCAGCCCATGCACCAGGCCGGGTTGGATGGCATTTTCGGCACCGCCGACGAGGGCGGCGCCTCCCCCATGACGATGACCTTGCCTGGTCCCGACGGGATCGTTGGAACCGCGGACGATGTTTCGATGCCGCTGACCAACTTTCAGCGCAGCATTGTTATCACCAACACGGCCGCGACCGACCTGCGCAACATCACGATCACAATCCAGTACTACACCCCCCAGCTCCGGGTGCCAAAGCAGTATGTGCTGACCGGACTCATCTCGCAGTACCGATAAGAGGAACCATGCGCCACCGGATCATCCATTCTGAAAGCGGTTTCACCCTGCTGGAAATGCTGGTCTCGCTGACCCTGGGGCTGCTGGTGGTGGGAGCGGCGGTGCAATTGTTCAGCCGAGGTGTGAGCGCGACCTGGCTGGTCTCGCAGCGCGCAGAATTGCAGCAGAATGCCCGCGCGGCTTCCAACATGGTGACGAAGGACATCGGGCTGGCAGGCGCAGGATTGCCTACTGGCGGCGTGGCCCTGGCCTCGGGGACCGGTTCCAGACCGATCTACGGATGTGACTATACGGGCAAGTGCTATCTGGGAGCAGCGAATGCAGGATCGGTCACCTACCCCACCCAGGTGGTGGGCGCCAACACCATCAACTACTTGTACGGAGCGATCCCGGGGTGGAAACAGGGAGTCACGGTGAGCGCGGCGGTGGGCGCCACGGATGTCATCACGGTGGTTTATGCCGACACCGTGTTTCTGCTGAGCGACTACCAGGTGAAGTTCAACGATACCAACGGCAACTCCGTTACTTTCACTCTGCCCTCTCCGGCGCCGAACCCTCTGGATCAGGCGGTGAATAACACCGGGGTGGGCCTGCAACAGGGCGACCTGGTGCTGTTCACCAGCACGGCGGGGAGCGCGTATGCGGTGGCAGAAGTCACCTCCCCCCTGGGAGCCGGCGCGGGCCCCTCTTACAACGTGGCCTTCGCCAACGCCGATCCTCTCCTGTTCAATCAGAACGCGGCCACCAGCAATGATCTGAAGCAGATTGCCACCGCCGCGGGCACGGCCGGGCCGGCCGCGGGCGTGACTGCGACCCGCGTCTGGGCCATCACCTACTACCTGGACAACACCACCGGTGTGCCCACGTTGATGCGCCTGGTCAACGCCCGTAAGCCCGTGCCCCTGGCGGAAAACGTGGCGGACCTGCGCTTCACGTATGACACATTCGACAACAACGGAGTCCTGCTCAATGCCACCGGGGACGGGGGCATGTCGCTGCCGACGCCCATCTCCCCCAACCAGATCCGCACCATCAACCTGTCTCACCTGACTATTCGCAGCCAGCTTCGCGGTCAGCCCGGCTATCAGTCGATGGACATGCAGACTTCGATCAGCGCGCGCAACATGAGCTTCAGTGATCGCTATAAATAAGCCGCGATATGCAAAAGGGGCGTGAGTAAGGAAAGGAAGTTGGGGAGTCTATGAGAAAGCAAGGCATGAATCGGAAGAGCGGTTCGGAGGGTTTTACCCTAATTGCGTCGTTGTTGCTGCTGCTGCTTTTGACCGGCGTTTCCATCGGCCTATTGATGATGGTACAGACCGAAGGGCGCGCCGGCAGCAACGACGTGGAGAACAGCCTAGCCTATCGCGGCGCGGAGGGCGCTATCGAGAACATGACATCCAGCCTGGCTGCGACCTTCCAGAATATCCAGGCTCCCCAGGCCAGCGATATTACCAAGCTGAACTCGCAGACTCCCTACATTCCCGGGATCACATTTCCATCCGGCGGCTACACTCTGACGCCTCGCACCAATGCCGATGGAAGTCTGAAGACCTCATACGGCCTGATCAGCGGCGGACCCAATCAGGGACTGTATGCGCAGATTTTGCCGGTTGACCTGGCTGTGACCGCGCAGCGCCCCCTGGGCGACCAGGTACGCATGCTGCGCACGGTCGAGGTAGCCCTCATTCCTGTGTTTCAGTTTGGGGTGTTTTCGGACAGCGATCTGGGATTTTTCTCCAGCCCCAAACTCGACTTCGCCGGGCGCGTTCACACCAACGGAGATCTGTACCTGGGCGTTTCCAGCAGCGCCACGCTCACCTTCCACGACAAGATGACCGCCTACGGGAACGTGGTGCGCAACCAGCTTCCCAACGGCCTGGCCCCTTCGAGCAGCTACAACAACGACGGTACGGTGGACATTCTGACCGCCAGCGGCGGCTGCGACGGCAGCGCACCGGCGTGCCGGGCGATTGCCATGAACGAGGGCAGCGTGGTCGCCGGTCCCAGCTCTGCCCAAAATTCCTCCTGGCCCAACGGCATTTCTAAAGGTGCCTACAACGGCTGGATTCTGGACGGAAACTACAACAACCCGGGCGGCACTGGCGCCAAGCAGCTGACCCTACCCTTCGTGGGCGGCGGCGCCCAGTCCTGGGAGATCATTCGCCGTCCCAAGGCCACCGATTCCAGCGCCGTGGGAGGCTCGCGGCTGGCCAACCAGGCGCAGATTCGGGTGCTGCTGAGCGACACGCAGGCCGATCTGCACATGCCCGATTGGAATGGCGACGCCACCGGCGATGTCCAACTTGACAACGCAGGCTGGGCCGCCAGCGGCGTGGCCGTTCCCGGCGTTGCCGGCGGCAACACCTATTTTGCCTGGGCCAACCGCGACAGCACTTTCAAGAATGCCGACGGCAGTTCAGCGAAGTATGACACCGACTGGGTCGCGCCCCTGGATCCGGTCTCTCACACCGCTACCGGCGCCAAGCAATGGCCGTTGATTGGAGGCTGGTTGCGGGTGGAAGTGCAGGACGTTAATAGCACGGTATGGCGTCCGGTGACCAGGGAATGGCTGCAGCTGGGCTTTGCCCGCGGGCTGTTGCCTCCGGCCGGCTCGGTCACGCCCGTTGCCGTTCACGCCAATGCCATCCTGATGTTCCAGGAACTGGCGGACCGCGATGGGAACGGTTCGGTCCCCGGTTCGAACGCACAGGAAAGCAACGCGGTGGGCGGCGTGAATGCCAAGTGGAACTGGTTTCCCATCAACTTCTACGAGACGCGCGAGGGCGAAGTGCGCGACTGGGCTTCAGGCGCGGCGCCGGGGGGCGCTTCCACCTGCTCCGTGAACGGCGTCATGAATGCCGTCGAGCTGGACGTGGCCAACCTGCGCAAGTGGCTTAAGGGAACCATCGGCACGACCGGCAACCAGGTCGATTATGTTTCCCAGAACGGCTACATTCTGTACTTCTCGGATCGCCGGGGAATGCTGGGCGATCCCAATTCCCTGCCCACGGCCAACACCATCCAGGGCGAGTACGGATTTGAAGATGTGATCAATACGCCTTCGGGCTCGGCCGGCAAACCGGATGGTGCGGCCGAGGCTTCGGTTACGATCAATAACAAACCGCAGTCCCCGGAAGACACCAACAGCAATGGCCGCTTGGACAACTATGGGGGCCGAAACGTCGGCGACGGCTTCGGCATCAACTCCAGCACGAATCCGCCCGATCCCTATACCACCCGCATCGCCAATTGCTACACCACCGGTCGCAAGAACCGGGTCACCGGCGCCCGCCACGCGCTTAAGCTGGTCGATGGATCGCTGGGCAATCTTCCTACGCGGCTGGTGCCCAATGCGGATGGCAGTCAGGGCGGATTTTCCGTTGCTTCAGAAAATCCGGGCCTACTC
>CAYOZX010000039.1:0-18454 GCA_964408515.1 uncultured Acidobacteriaceae bacterium
CTGCAGAAATCCAAAGCCCATCCCAACTGGGGTCGACAATAGAGTCCCCTTGAGGCGGGGCCTGCTCTTCGATGACCTCGCCATCCCGCTGTGTACCAAGAGGGTTGACCTGAAAGATGTAACCGCTGCGGTGGCTGAGAGTGGGATCGATGATGACGGCGAAGTTGTCGTCAAGGTCCTGCGAAAGGTCCTGGCGCAACTGGGTGGCGACAATGCCCTTAGGATTGCTGTCATGACAATAAATCCCGAAATAGACGTGGTGCGAGTCATACAAAATGTGAACCTCTGTCTTTTCCGTGGCGGGCTGGGTCTCGAGAGGCTCTCGCTGGCGGAAATCACTTATGGCAGGGGCTGTACGCCAGATGGGGTCATCGAGCGTGCCATCCATCCGCGGCGGACGTTCCGCTCGTACGGCTTCAGCCTCCCTGACCACGCTGGGTGGAACTTCCACCTGCCCGCATAGAAGCGAATGAACCACAATCAGAAATAGGACATATCGGAAGAGGAGGTCGACCAGGAGCCGCGCCCGGAACATACGTCTAGAGACGTGGGACGCCCATCTCCAGTCTTGTCCGGAAGCTTAGGATCTTCTGAGGATTTTCTGTGCTGTGACTCGTCAGGCTTGTTTTGGGCTGTTGGCTGGCCGAGCAGGCCCGTTTACCCATCGCTCGTAAGTCCGTGCAACCGCTATGCCTTCCCGCGCGATCTCTTGCCACCAACCGCTTCCCGGGCGGGCGCCACCGGCTTTTTCTTCCCTTCCATGTCAGCCAGGCTTTGCTTGAGCGCCGCCATCAGGTCGACGACCGGCGCCAGCTTCTTGGGTTTCTCGACCTCGGCGATGCTGCCGCCCTCGAGTTTGGTCTGGATCAGCTTTTTCACGTTGTCCTGAAAGGTGTCGTGGTATTTCTCCGGGTCCCACTCTGCGGCCAGAGCCTCAATCAGCTGGTGGGCCACCTTGACCTCGGCGTCCTTCAGTTCCACGTCCGGTGCGCCAAAGCCTTCCACCTTGCGGACTTCTTCGGCGTAGTACATGGTGTGCAGCATCAGCCCACCTTCGTGCGGGCGCAGAAAAACGGTGTACTCCCGGTTGTGCATGGTCAGCTTGGCAATGGCGACGTATTCACTCTCCTCGAGCGCCTTGGTCAGCAGGGCGTACGGCCGGCGGCCGGCCTCTTCCGGCAACATGTAGTAGGAGGACTCGAAGAAGACCGGATCCACTTCGCTTGTCTTCACGAACTCAAGGATTTCCATTGTCTTGGCGGTCTGCGGCTCGATTTTCTTGATCTCTTCCGGTTCGACAACTACGTATTCGCCCTTGCGGAACTCGTAGCCCTTGACGATTTCGTTGCGCTCCACCACACGGCCGTCGGCGGGGCAGATGTACTGCTGCTTGACTCGCTGCAAGTCATCGCGATGCAGCATGTTGAAGGAGACGCCGCTGCTGCGCGCGCCAGAAAAAAGACGCACCGGCATGGAGATGAGTCCGAAAGTCAGGTATCCCGACCAGACGGAGGACGCCATAGTTCACCCCGCAATCGAAAAGGCGCCAGAAACGCGCCAGCCTACAGCAGTTTAGCCCACAATCCAATCTTTGACGCAATCCCGGAACAACGGTAATCCAGAAGGATAAGCGCAATGTATTGTATCCCTCAGCCATTCGATCCACGATGTGGGCCCCCTTGATAAGGGCTAGCCGCCACGGTGCCAATTGCGCAAACTCCACGGGCTGGCTATCGTGGCCTATGTGCATGGCAGTGCTAGGTTTCTAGACCTTCTGGCCCGACGCTGGCTGCTCGCCGCAATACTGACCGGGGGGTTCGCCCTCCTGGCCCGGCTGCTGCGGGGCGTAACGCCGACTGGCGCCGCCGCTGGCGGGGCCGTGGGTTTTGTTCTCTACGTCGGAGCCGGTCCGGGCGCTTTCGTCGCGCTTGTCGCGGTGTTCGCCCTGACATGGTTTGCGACCCGGCTCGGACACGGGCGCAAGCTGAAGCTGGGTATCGCGGAGCGGCCCGAGGGGCGAACGGCGTCGCAGGTGCTGGCCAATTTGGGAGTTGCGGCAGGGTGCGCCACGATCTATGCAGCCTATCCCACAAACGCTGGCTGGCTCGTGGCGCTGGCCGCAGCTCTTTCAGAAGTCGCCGCCGACACCGTTTCCAGTGAAGTAGGACAGGCTTTCAGCAAGACCGCCCGGCTGATTACAACTTGGGCGCCGGTCAAGCCGGGCACCGATGGCGCGATGAGTGTGGGTGGGACGCTGGCCGGCGCGAGCGCCGCGATTCTGGTGTCCACGGTCTGTGCCTGGACTCGCTTGATCTCCTGGCAGCAGTCTGGGGTAGCAGTTGGCGCGGCCATCGCCGGAACAATCGTGGACAGTCTTCTGGGAGCCACCCTGGAGCGATATGGAATCCTGAACAACGACGCTGTTAACTTCCTGAGTACCCTGGCGGCCGCGCTCATAGCTCTCGCCCCGGTTTGACCCTCTATTTCCAGGTCATTCCCCTGTTTTCTCCCTGCCGGTCATGTACTTCCGAGCCTTGCCCGCGGTCACGGCACAGGATGACAATTTTAAAAGAGCATCTGGTCCCCGGATGCTCGCATCTGACTGCCATAGTTGGGTTTCTTGTCAGCCTGCTGGGCAACGCGAAAGTCGATCTGAAGTTGATGAAGATTCAGAAGTTTGTAGTCGGGTATGTGCTCGCGCTGGCTTTGTTGCTGTTTGCGCAACATCGCGGGGAAACAGTTCAGCCAAGCTCTTTTCGCGAGGTTATTGACCTGACCCACACGCTGCCGGCGCAGGCTTCGAGAGAGACCGGCGCTCTTCTCGAAGCTTCCACGCGCGCACAAAACCGGCTCTCCGCACAGTCCGGAGGCTTCTCGGGACGGTTTGCAACCCGAATGGATGCTCCAGCCCGCCTGGTGGAAGGCATGTGGACGGTAGACCAGATTCCTGCCGGCCGGCTGATCGCTCCGCTGGTGGTCCTGGACGCAAGCGAGAGCGTCAAAGACAACCCCGACTACGAGATCTCCGTCGCCGACATTGCCCGTTGGGAACAGGCTAACGGCCAGCTTCCATTGGGCGCCGTGGTGATGGCGCGAACTGGCTGGGGAGCGCGCTGGAATTCAGCCCAGAGCTATCCTAACCGGGACGCCAGAGGCATCATGCACTTCCCTGGATATTCCGAAGATGCGGCCCGGTTCCTGGCGGACGGCCGGAACGCGCTGGGCCTGGGCATCGATACTCCGAGCATCGATCACGGCGCGTCAAAAGAACCTGTGGTCGACCGCTATTCACTGGGCCGCGGCCTCTATGTGCTCACCAACGTGGCCAACCTTGACCGCATGCCGGCCAATGGCGCCATCGCCACCGTCGCGCCCATGAAAGTCGCTGGGGGATCAGCCGCACCCGTACGAATTCTGGCGCTGGTACGTTAGAGAGTCAGTTTTCAGCCATCGGTTCCGGGCGTCCATCTAGCCTGACACTGCTTCACACCACTTGTCTGAAAATTTCTTCCTGATTCGCCTTTCTGATTGATTTTTCAGGCTGTTCCGGTGTCTCATGCAACCCGGAGGCAGGCATGAGCGACCCACGCTACCCGATCGGAGATTTCAGCTTCGCCGGTCCCCTGAATGAGGAGCAGCGGCAGAAGTTCATCGATGACATCGCGAAAACTCCACCCGCGCTCAGGGCGGCGGTGAGAGGGCTTTCGCCGCAGCAGATCGAAACGCCGTACCGCGAGGGTGGATGGACAGTGCGGCAGGTGACTCATCACGTGCCGGAAAGCCACATGAATGCATACATCCGCTTCAAACTGGCCCTGACCGAAGATGAACCGACCATAAAGCCTTACATGGAAGACCGATGGGCCAAGTTGCCTGACGTGCAGGAGACGCCGTTGGAAGTTTCCCTGACCCTGCTGGATTCGCTGCACGACCGCTGGGTGCGGCTTCTCCGCTCGCTGCAGGCGGATGACTGGAAACGGCGGTTCAGACACCCGGAGTTGGGCGTGATGACCCTGGAGAGGACGTTGGCGCTGTATTCCTGGCACGGACGGCACCACGTGGCGCATGTAACGGAGTTGCGTAAGCGGATGGGGTGGTGAAAACGTGTCAGATGGGAATGTGCAGCCGCCAGGCCATATAACCCACCGCTTCGCGCAGCACGGCCGTGACCCGCTGCCACAAGGAGTGCGGGCGCGAGTCGGGCCGGGGGGCGACGTACACCTTTAACCCCTGATTTTCTAGCAGTTTGCGAATGCGAAAGACGTGGTATGCGTCGCTCACCGCGAGGCAGCTTCGCATCCCGTTGGCGCGCATGATTACGCCCACGCGCTGGGCCGACGAGGCGGTGTCAAAGCCTTGGGTCTCGGCGATCAGGCTGCGCTCAGGGATCCCGCGGCGCGAGAGGTAATCGCGGCCGACACCGCCCTCGCTGAAGCTGGGATCGGCGCCTGCTCCTCCAGTCGTAAGCACGACCGGGGCAAGCTTTTGCTGAAACAGGTCGTAGGCGTGGTCCAGGCGGGCGCGAAACACCGGGGAAGGACGTCCCGCATATTCGGCCGCGCCAAAGACCACAATGGCGTCGGCGGGATGCAGTTCCTGCCGGCCAGCCTCGCGCGTGATGCCTGCGGCGGCGACGATGAGGAAGATCGCGAATGCCCCGGCCAGCGCCCCTAACCCGAACAGCCAGCGGCTTTGGCGACGGCGGTTGAGCGCTGCACTCATCCCTGGGCGAAGAACTCTGAGATCTCCTGAGCGGGGATGGCGCCGTCCCGCATGACGCGCCAGCGGGCTTCCTCGTCGGTGAGGTCGACGATGGTCGAGGCCACCTCACGCGGCGAAGTGCCGCCATCCACGATAATGGAGATGCGGTCCTGCAGTTGGTCGCGCACTGCCAGCGCGGTCGTGCACTCGGTTTCGCCGCTCAGGTTGGCGGAAGTCGCGGTGATGGGGATCTGGGCCGCCTGCACCACGGCGAGGGGAATCGCCGCCTTGGGCACGCGCAGGGCCACGTTGCCGGTGTTAGCCGTGACTTTGAGAGGCAGTCGCGATGACGCTTTCACGATGATGGTAAGCGGCCCCGGCCAGAAACGGCGGGCGAGAGCATAGAACTCTTGGGGCAGCGGTTGCGCCAGTTGTTCGGCCTGGTCCACGTCGCCGATCAGCAGGGAAAGAGGCTTGTGCCTGGAGCGCGACTTGATGTCGTATACGCGGTCCACCGCGCGCAGATTAAAGGGATCGGCGGCCAGTCCATAAAACGTGTCCGTGGGCATGCCCAGCACTTCTCCCGCGCGAATCTGATCTGCGGCGTAGCGGATGAGTGAGGCTTCCGGGTTTTCGCTGTTGATCTTGAGGATTTCCGGGCGCACAGCCAGTCCCTTCCCACCCAGGTATTGAAATGGCGAAAGCTAACATAACATGAGAAAGCTCTGCCGACCGAGAACAGGTATGATTCTGACCGGACAAATCAGATGACGGCCATCGCCAGAAGACAGGCTACGGAGGCCAGGCTGCGCCGCGTCGAAGGCCAGCACAATGCCATGGTGAGGGAGCTGCGGCGCGCGTTTGCGCGAGGCGAGGCCAACTCCGAGGGGTACTTCGCGATCGAGGGCTGGCGCATCATGGAGGAGGCCATCCGCAGCGGAGTCAGGTTCCGGACAGTATTCTTCAGCGAATCGGCTGCGGGCAAAGCACAGCGGCTGCTGAATCAGCTCGGGGCGCAGGTCGAGACTCTTATCCTGCCTGACAGACTGTTCGCCAGCGCGGTCCCCAGCCAGGCGCCGCAGGGTGTCGCAGCTCTGGTTCGCGGGAAGGAGTACTCCCTGGAGGATGTGCTGGCCCGGGCGGGGGTTGGGCCACTAGTGGTGGTCACGGGAGTACAGGATCCGGGGAACCTCGGCACCATCGTGCGCTCCGCGGAGGCATTTGGCGCCGGTGGTATGGTGCTGGGCGAGGGCACGGTCAGTGCGTTGAATCCCAAGGCGGTCAGGGCGTCCGCCGGCTCGATTTTCCGGCTGCCCCTGGCGCGGACGAACCTGCTCGGGGCCCTCCCGACCATGAAGGAGCGAGGTGTGCGCCTCGTGGCTACTTCTTCGCACAGAGGAACGCCACTCAGGAAGGCTAATTTGACCGAGCCGCTGGCGGTTTTGATTGGAAGCGAAGGCGCGGGAGTGCCACGGGAACTCCTGGCAAAGATGGACGAACTGATCGTCGTTCCGCACTCGGAAAAGGTGGAAAGCCTGAACGCGGGGGTAGCCGCAAGCATCGTGCTGTATGAAATGGCAAGGCAGAGAAGCTAACAGCAAAGGGCACGAACAACCACGAAGGAAGGCGAATCAGTGCCAGCTTGCCTTCGCGGGACTCAGTGTCCGTCGCCGGTCCAAGCTCTTCACCTCCGCGGGGCCACCGCTGTGAGCCTGTTCCAGCCCATTCCGGCCCCGGAGAACGCCGGCGACCGCACACGCCCGCTGGCTGACCGCATGCGGCCGCGCACCCTGGAGGAGTTCGTCGGACAAGAGCACCTGGTCGGACCCGGGAAGGCGCTGCGCACGCAGATCGAGCGTGACGATATCGGCTCACTCATTTTCTGGGGGCCGCCGGGCACGGGCAAGACCACGCTGGCCAAAATCATCGCCCACCTCAGCAAAGCGGAATTTGTCGAATTCTCGGCGGTGCTTTCCGGCATCAAGGAGATCAAGCAGGTCATGGCCGATGCCGAGCGCGCCCGGCAATACGGCACGCGCACCCTCGTATTCATCGACGAAATCCACCGCTTCAACAAGGCGCAGCAGGACGCTTTCCTGCCCCACGTGGAGAAAGGCAATATCCGGCTCATCGGCGCGACCACGGAGAACCCCTCCTTCGAGATCATTTCCGCTCTGCTTTCGCGCAGCCGCGTCTATGTGCTCAAACCCTTGACCGAGGAGCAGGTGGTTCAACTGCTGCGGCGCGCGCTCAGCGACGAGCAGCGCGGTCTGGGCGGGATGAAGCTGCGGGCTTCCGAAGAGGTCCTGAAAAAAATTGCAGCCTATTCCAGCGGGGATGCGCGCAGCGCCTACAACGTGCTGGAAGTAGCCGCCGGGTTGGCCCAGAGGGTTAACGAAGCGGGCGGCGCGGAGATCTCCGACCAGATGGTCACCGACGCACTGCAGAAGCGAGTGTTGCTGTACGACAAGGCCGGCGAAGAGCACTACAACCTGATCTCCGCCCTGCACAAATCGGTGCGCAACAGCGATCCCGATGCCGCGCTCTACTGGCTGGGGCGCATGCTGGAAGCCGGCGAAGACCCGCTCTACATTGCGCGGCGCGTGGTACGTATGGCGGTAGAGGACATCGGACTCGCCGATCCCGACGCCCTCCCGCAGTGCATGGCAGCTCGGGATGCGGTGGACTTCATCGGCATGCCGGAAGGCGACCTGGCCCTGGCCCAGGCGGTGGTCTACCTGGCGTTGGCGCCAAAGTCGAACGCCCTGTATACGGCGTATGGTGACATTCGGGACGATGTCGAGCGCACCGCGGCTGAACCCGTGCCGCTGCCGCTGCGCAACGCCCCCACCGGTCTGATGAAGGGCCTGGGTTACGGGCGAGGCTATCAATACGCGCACAATCTGGAGGACAAAGTGGCTGACATGCAGTGTCTGCCGGACAACCTGCGCGACCGGGTGTACTACCGGCCCACCGCGGAAGGTGCGGAAAAGGAGCTCGGAGAGCGCCTGGCGGAGATCAAGCGCCGCCGACGCCGGGCGGCAGGTCACCCTTCCGAGGGGACCGGGAAAACAGAATCCGGACCCTGACCTGGAGCATCTTATACGGCGTACCTGGCAGCATCCAGCCGACACCCACGTGAAGGAGCGGGTCCCATGGCCACAGTCCCGCGAACGGTTTTCCCGGAGCCGACACCAGTTCGCCCCATGCAACTGGAGCAGGTGGAGCACCTGCTCAAGCTGCAAAAGTGGGCGCGGAAGATCACCTCAATCCTCGACCTGGACGTCCTGATCGATCAGGTAGTCAACGACGTCGCTTGTGATTTTGGCTGCGTCGAGGCCAATCTTTACCTGCACGATGAGTTGCACGGCGAGCTGGAAATGGCCGGCGTGCACGGGTGTACGGTGCACGGCAAAGGCGCCCGGCTGAAGGTCGGCAAAGAAGGCATGGTGGGCTATGTCGCCGCGACTCGCCAGATGCGCTATGCGCCGGATGTGAACCTGGACCCATACTACATTGCCTGCGAAGCCTCCACGCGGTCTGAAGTGGCCATACCGCTGATCGTGGATGCCCAACTCGTGGGTGTGTTTACTGCCTCCCATCCCGAGCCTGACGCCTTCCCGCGCGAGCAGTTGCGCCTGCTGCAGGGATTGTGCGACCACCTCGCGGTGGCGGTTCACAATGCGCGGCGGTTCCAGCACGAGCGCCACGAGCGCGAAAAAATGAGCCTGGAGGCGCGCGAGGCGCGGGCCATCCAGCAGGCCCTGCTGCCCAAGAGTTCGCCCTTCGTGCCGGGATTTGCCATCTCCGGGTTGTCCATTCCGGCGGGAGCCGTGGGCGGCGACTGGTATGACTTCATCGGGTTCGACGACGGCTGCTGGGGCCTGGTGCTGGCTGACGTTTCCGGCAAGGGGACGGCGGCGGCGCTGCTGATGTCCGCGACGCGCGGCATGTTGCGTTCTCTGACCCAGACCTGCAGCGGCCCCGGTGAGGTCCTGACCCGGCTGAACCGGCTGCTGGTGGAAGATTTTCCGTCCGGGAAATTCGTGACCATGGTGCTGGCGGTGCTCAATCCATCGACGCGCACGCTGAGCTTTGCCAGCGCCGGGCATCTGCCTCCGCTGCTGGTCGATGATAAAGGTGCACGCTTTCTCGACAGCGAGCGGGGCATGCCGCTGGGGCTGGGCAGGGGAGAATTCTCGGAGACACAGGTGCAGTTGGAGCCAGGCGCGCGGCTGGTTTTTTACAGCGACGGCATCACGGAAGCAACCGGTGGAACGGATGAAGAATACGGGAAGGGACACCTGCGTGACCATGTGCTCACTTGCGGAGCTTCGGCCGAGAGCCTCCTGACGGACGTCCGAAACTTCGCCAACGGCGAGGGTCTGCATGACGATGCGACCGTAATCTTCCTGCGGGCGTAGCGACGAGCCTGGGGCGCTCCGCGCGGTTCCGAATGTTGGAGGCTCACCCGAAATAGGTTTTGTGGGCCTTCAGGATGCAACGGTCCATCACTACAAAGATTCCTGCCTGCCGCGCCTTCTGCGCGGCCTTTTCGTTGACCACCGACTCCTGCATCCAGATGGCGGGAATCTTCAGCTGCATGGCCTGATCGACGATTTCCTCCACGTATTCCGGACGGCGAAAGACATTCACGATGTCGATCTTGACCGGCACTTCGAGCAGGGAGGGGTAGGCGCGCTCTCCCAGCGAACCGTGAATTCGCGGATTCACCGGAATAATGCGATAGCCGTGGGTCTGCATATAGGCTGAGACGCCGTGGCTGGGACGCAGCGGGCTATTGGACAGCCCGACCACGGCGATCGTCCGCGAGCGCTCGAGCAGATCGGCAATCGGATCGCGATCGGGAGAAGAGGCCATCGGCTGAATTGTAGTTGGAAAATGCACGCGGAAGCCAGCCTGAGGCGACGGATGTGTGCATCCTCCCTTCGAGGCAAAGCGCTTCTTGGCGACCCGGGTGGAACTCTGGGAGTGGTTTTGCAGTCTTTCCCCAGAAGCGAGAATCAGCGCTTGCCGCCAGCTTCGCTCTTCTGCTTCAACATCTTCAGCGCCAGCTTACGCACGGTGTCGGAGACTTCCTTATTGCCGGAAAGATGACGGAGATCCCCGACCAGCAGGTTCTTGATCAAGCCGAGCGACACATCCAGAGGGGTGCGGGGATTGAACACCAGGTTGCGCAGAATGGTGTAGTTCTTAAAAAAGCGGCGCTTCATGGGAATGCCGCGCAGGACGGCCTCGAGCACATTCTTCTGACTGGCAAAGCGTTCTACCTCGCCGTCGGTAACCTTGGGCGACTCAAGGACGGCCAAAGCCACGATCTTGGTGCCGTCGCGGATGAGCAGCGAACGCTCCTCCTTGCTGCCCTTGATCGCGAGCTGGATGCGACCCTTGATGTCCAGCTTGGAAATCTTCTGCAGGGCGCTTCCCCGCTCCTCCTCGTGGGTCAGGCGGGACTTCTTGCTGGGTGCTTTCTGTGCAGCGGCCGCGGCGCCGGCACTGGTGGAGGCGCCGTCGCTCAGAGGCTCCTCGGCGCTGGGCACCAGCTCGTCGTAAAAGCCGCCGATAGGCTGAAAGGTCTGGTCGATGACCGAGTCAATTTCACCAGCATGCTCAGACAGGTAGGCGAGGACGCCTTCGTCCAGGAGTTCTTCGCCTTCGAGGCTATCGTTGGCAGGCGACAGTGTGAAAACCTCATCCAGAGCAGGGACAGGCTGTTCCCCTGATGATTCCTCGCTCGACGCTTCGCCGGCCGGGCTCTGCTCTGCCGATGGCGGTTGTGAATCATGAGCGCCCGGCTCTGCGGCAGGGACCTGCGGGGCTGGCTCCAGGATGTTCCGCACCGTCTCCGATTGGATGCCCGAGAGATTGGGATTGGAAAGCAGGGCCTTCAAAATGGGCGGCGATTGCAGGATGCGGTCCTGCTTCAGCATCGCCTCGACCGCGTCGCGGCCGGCGTGGGAGGCAAGTTCCGTCAAGGCATCTTCCGAGACCGCGCGGTTCGACAACAAGGCAGGGAGCAGCGCCGGACGCAGGTTTTTCGGGGAAACCATGTAGTCCAGCACTTGTTTCGGGCAGGAAGGGTCTTCCGCCATTTCGCGCGAAGCCGCTTCGTCCCATCCGGCGAGAGTGAGTTGCGCCTGCTGACTGAAAATCTTGTTGTGCAAAGCCAGATGGACGAGGATTTCGATCATTTCACGCCGAGGCACGGCCAGGGAGCCCTTGGCGGCGGACTGCATGAGATTCGAGGGCAGAGCCGACACCCGGATGAGATCGATCATGCGAGACATAGAGCCTGGCGTTTCACTCCCTGAAGATTTTGCTTACAGCATTACGCAGGCCCCCCGTTTTGCCAACCGTTTCGGGCCGCAAACCGGTTACTTTGGGAACCATGCCGGCTGGAGGCATCCGCCTTAGGTGGTGAGCTTCTCTCCGCGGCGCATACGCAGGTAGGCGCGTATGAAGGGATCGAGGTCACCGTCGAGCACCCGGTCGACGTCGCCGATTTCCTCTTTCGTACGATGGTCCTTGATCAGGCGGTAGGGTTGCAGGACGTAAGAGCGAATCTGGGAGCCGAAATCGATATCCAGCTTGGAGTCTTCGATCTTACGCGTGGCTTCGCGTTTCTTCTCCATCTCGTATTCGTAGAGCTTGGAGCGCAGCATGCTCATGGCGCGGTCTTTGTTCTTGTGCTGGGAACGTTCATTCTGGCAGGCGGCCACGATGCCGGTGGGAAGGTGAGTAATGCGAACCGCGGAGTCGGTGGTGTTGACGTGCTGGCCGCCCTTGCCGCTGGAGCGGTAGGTGTCGATGCGGAGATCCTCGGACTTGATGACAATTTCGATGCTATCGTCAATCTCCGGCGAGACGAACACGCTGGCGAAGGAGGTATGGCGGCGCTTGGCCTGATCGAAAGGAGAAATGCGCACCAGCCGGTGGACGCCAATCTCACCGGTGAGCAGTCCAAAGGAGTACTCGCCATTGACCGCAAAGGTCGCGGATTTGGGTCCGGCTTCTTCGCCAGGCTGATAGTCATAGAGGACCGTCTGGAAGCCACGGCGCTCCGCCCATCGTAAATACATCCGCAGGAGCATGTCAGCCCAGTCCTGCGATTCCGTCCCTCCGGCGCCAGGATGGATGGTGACGATGGCGTTGCGGGCGTCATTTTCTCCCGCAAGCAGAGTCTCGGTTTCGAGGCGGGTGACAAGGTCGCGCAGGGAATCCAGCTCGCGACGCAGATCAGCATCCACGTTCTCGCCTTCGCGGCCCAGATCCAAGTAAGCGGAAATGTCCTCGGTGCGGCGCACCAGGTCGGCTTCCGTGGCCAGGAGATTTTCGAGACGTTTCTTCTCGCGCATCACCTGCTGGGACTTGCGGGCATTGGCCCAGAGATTGGGATCAGCGGCCTGTTTGTCTATCTCGGCCAGCTGCTGACGCAGCTTGCCGGCGTCAAAGATACTCCCGGAGGTCGTGGACTTTGTCCTTCAGGAGCGCACTCTCTTGTTCAAGTTCTTCCATCATGGCCGGTCTTGTGGCGTTGGGCGGAAAAGTGGCGAAGCAGCACGCCCGCCATAGAAATTATCGCACACAGATAGGCGAACCAGTCGCCGTGGCGGGTGTAAAAAGTGGTTACGCCGGTCAGAGCGTAATTCACATCAAGCACCGCGCGAACCTTGCGCGGCAGGCTCGAAACCACGCGGCCGTAGGGGTCAATGGCAGCGGTCACGCCGGTGTTGGTGTCGCGCAGGAGCCAGCGGTTGTTCTCAATCGCGCGCATGCGGGCTTGCTTGAGATGCTGGGCGTAGGCGCCGCTATCGCCATACCAGCCGTCGTTGGAAATGTTCACGAAGACCTCGGCGCCCTGGGCCGCGAGTTGCCGGACCTCATTGGGGAAGATGGATTCGTAACAGATGAAGACTCCCAGCCTTCCCGCGTCCGTTTGCAGGGGGGCGCGCGATGAGCCCTGGGTAAAGTCTCCCACTTGCCTGGTCAGGCCGCTCGCAAAACCGAAGACGCGCTTAAAAGGGAGATATTCGCCGAAGGGAACCAGGTGTATTTTGTCGTAGCGGCCCACCCACTCTCCGGCCGGACTGACCAGGCTGGCTGAATTGTAGATTTCTGAGGCGCGACCGGGCGTTTCTCCGGCGTTGCGCATCCCCAGACTTCCGGCGAGAACCCAGGCGCCAGCTTCGCGGGCAATGCTGCTGACCGTATCGCGAAAGACAGGATCGTAGGTGTAAAAAGGCGCCGGCGATTCCGGCCAGACGATCAATTGCGGACGATGGGGCGCCGCGCCTTGCGCTGTTCCCGCATTGTCGGAGCCCTGTGTACCCGGGCGGTGCAAGCTGATCCAGGCCAAATCCCGCAGCGTGCCATCAAAGTATTCCTTCGTCCACTCTTCTCCTTCGACAATGGGAATGTTTTGCTGCACCAGACGTGCGGAGTGGTCGGCGGTAACCGCGGGAGGCGCGACCCACCTTGTCGACTGCAGGAGCACAGCCGCGGCGAGGGCGGCAAGAAACAGCGGACGACGCCGGCTCTTTTCGCCGCGAATCACGAAGGCAGCCGCCAGTGCCGTATTTACGATCATGATTTCAAAGGACAGGCCATAGACCCCGGTCACGGTGGCAAGGCGGCAGAGGGGGACATTGTCCACCTGCGCGATGCCCAGCAGATTCCAAGGGAAACCGGTAATCCGGGTGCGGGCCAGTTCCACCGCGACCCAGATGAAGGGGGCAAGGGTAAGGGCGCGGAGGTTCAGGGAATTTGCTTCCGGCGCTGATGCCCTGCGGGACGGTCCGGCCAGCAGGCTGACCAGCAAGCCGAAGACGCCGTGGTAAATGCCCAGGTAGAGGCAAAAAAGAAGAAGCAGGCCCAGCGCGCCTGGCGTGCCCACGCCGCCATATTGACGCATGGTGTTGTAGACCCAGTAGCAGGTCCCGGCATACCAAAGGATTCCACAGACGTAGGCGAGGAGAAAAGCTTGGGCCGGCGTGGCCGGCAACAACCGGACCAGGGCACGTAGCTGCAGAGTATCGGGCTCTCGGGCGCGAAGCAGAGCGACAAGAAGCGGGGTCACCGCCGCCCAGGAAACGAAGTACAGATCGGCCAGGGGAAAGGCGAGAATCTGCAGGCCCGCCGAGAGCAAGACCATAAGCCACGCGTTTTTGTGGACTTGCCCCACGTGGGCAGCATAGCAAACGGCCCATACGCGTGCGGCCCGATTCTGCCTGATAGGCCCTATTCAGTTTTCCGTCTATGCCTTAATCTAGCTATGGGCTAACATAAGCGCGCGTATGGGTCGGTTGCACAAGCTTTGCGATTTACCTTTCCGGTTTGCTGATCGCCATGGGGAGATCTGATTCGCCGGACCTGCCCAGACGAAGCCGCCGGGTCGGTCACGTTATCCATGACCTTGTGCCGCTAGCGAGTTAGCCTTCCTGCATGGCCTCCTCTTTCCAACCCGCCAATCCGCTGGCCAATCGCGTGCGCATCGTGGTGGCCACCTCAGTCATGCTGACCTTCATATCGTATTGGCGGGCAGCAGCCATCGTATTGAACGATCTGGGATCGTCCGCCTTTTATGCCGCCGGCATCGCAGAGCAGGCGGTGGGGAAGTCGGCCCCCTGGTTCATCGTCGCGGTCATGCTGTTTTCTTTCACGGTGCGCGCGGTTTACGTGGAGAGTTGTTCGATGTTCGTGCGCGGCGGCGTCTACCGGGTGGTCAAGGAAGCCCTGGGCGGGACGCTTGCCAAAATCAGCGTTTCCGCCCTGATGTTCGACTATATCCTGACCGGCCCAATTTCGGGTGTCTCCGCCGGCCAATACATCGCGGGACTGATCAACGATATCTTCGCCACAGCCGATTCCCACGGCTGGATTCCCCGGGCGATGCACAACCTGTTTCACGGCACGCCGCACGTCGACGTGAATTGGACTTCGGTGGTGTTTGCGGTGGCTGTGACCATGTACTTCTGGTGGCAAAACACAAAAGGGATTCAGGAGTCGAGCGAAAAGGCGTTGCGCGTGATGCAGGTCACGACCGTCATGGTGGTGATTCTCCTTGCCTGGTCGGCGCTCACCCTGCTGAAACAGGGATACCAGACCGTACCGCTGCCCACGCCCGCCAACCTGAAGTTCAGCCCCGAAGCCCTGGGCTTCCTCGCGCGCACCGATCTGGCGCACGATCTGGCCCGCAAGTTTGGCCTCTTGGGAATTCTCATCGCCTTTGGGCACTCGGTGCTGGCCATGAGCGGCGAGGAATCTCTGGCCCAGGTCAATCGCGAACTGGCGCACCCCAAGCTGAAGAACCTGAAACGCGCGGCGATCATCATCGCCATTTTCAGTTTTGTGTTCACCGGTCTCACCGCGCTTCTGTTCGTAATGATTATTCCCGATGCGGTGCGCGTGCCGGTGTACAAGGACAACCTGATCGCCGGGCTGGCGATGAACCTGTGGGGGCCGTTGTTGTTGCGGCTGTTTTTCCGGGCCTTCGTCGTAGTGGTTGGATTCCTAATCCTGTCCGGGGCGGTGAATACCGCCATCATCGGCTCCAACGGGGTGCTCAACCGGATTTCCGAGGACGGCGTTCTCACCGATTGGTTCCGGCAACCGCACCCCCGCTTTGGCACGACCTACCGGATCGTCAACCTGGTGGTCTTTCTTCAGCTGTTCACCATTCTAGTGACGCGCGGCAACGTTTACCTGTTGGGTGAAGCGTACGCGTTTGGCGTGATCTGGAGTTTCACCTTCAACAGCCTGGCCATGCTGGTGCTGCGCTTCAAGTATAGGGGCGAGCGCGGTTGGAAAGTACCGCCCAACATCACGGTCGCGGGGCGCGAGATACCTGTCGGGCTGGCTTCGGTCTTCCTGGTGCTGCTGTGTACTGCCATTGTCAACCTGTTCACGAAGTCGATTGCGACCATCGCCGGGATTTCCTTTGCGGCGGCATTTTTTCTGATTTTCACCGTTTCCGAGCGGGTGAACCGCAGCAAGCATGCTCTGGCCGAGCAGCACATGAAGGAGCACTTTCAGCTGCTGCAGAGCGATACGGTGGAGCGCACCGAGCTGGGCATTCGCCCCGGAAACGTGATGGTGACGGTACGCGATTACAACACGCTGAATCACCTGAAATGGACGCTGGAGCGTATCGATACCAAGGAGCAGGACATCGTCGTGATGTCGGCGCGAGTCAGCCAGTTCGGCACCGCCGCCTATGATCTTTCCACGGAACAGATTTTCAGCGACTACGAACAGCAGTTGTTTACCCGCGCGGTTTCCGTCGCGGAGAGCTTCGGGAAGCACGTTTCGCTGCTGGTCGTGCCCGCGCGAGATCCGTTCTCCGCCATCGTGCAAACCGCCAACAACATCGAGGCGTCAGCCGTGGTTTCCGGCCTTTCCAGCAAGATGACTTCCCAGGAGCAGGCCTTTTACCTGGGTCGCGCCTGGGAAGCGATGCCCGAACCCAAGCGCCAGTTCATCTTCCAGGTGGTGCGGCCCGACCTGTCGGTAGATACGTTCCACATCGGACCGCACACTCCTTCGCTGAAAACCGAAGACGTCCACCTGGTGCATCGCCTCTGGCTGAATATCACGCGGGAGCCCGGCTTGGAAAAGCTGCATCACCATGACATTCTGACCGAAGCGCTCACCCGCTTTGCCCACGAGTACGCAGGGCGTGATCGGCAGGAAATTCTGCGGGATCTGCGCAAGGTGGCCGGCGTGACGGCAACGGCGCGGCCCGGCGGCAATCCTGGCGACCCCACCGAGGCAGAGTCCCCGGCCCCGGCGCGGAGCCCTGCGGCTGAGAGCGACGGAAAAGACAAGAACGGGCCGCCTGCACCGCCGATCATAGGGCCCTAGCCGGCGCTTCCGCTGCACGTTGGTGCCTTGCCGCTTCCAAGGCGCTCCTCTATCATCGATCGGGGAAGCCGGACCATGGCAGATAAAAAGCCCTCCAAGCCGCAAGTCGCGGAAAGTCCCATTGCCGACGTGTTCGACGGCCGGCATCCCTCCGAGGACGAAAAGCACTGGGCAGAGAAGACCCTGCTGCCGGCTCTGGAGAAGAGTCCGGAAAGGCCGATCGGCGCAGCCACGGGAATCAATTGCGATGAGCACGGACGGGCGCGTTTCAGCACGGTTTCCGGGACTCCCGTGCGCCGCCTGTACACCTCGGCTGACCTGCCGGAGGACTGGAGTGCGGAGAAAGACCTGGGGTATCCCGGGCAACCGCCGTTCACCCGGGGCATTCACGCCAGCGGATATCGCGGCAAACTCTTCACCATGCGGCAATTCTCCGGCTTCGCTTCCCCGGAGGAAACCAACCGAAGATACAAGTATCTGCTCGAGCACGGGGGCGGCGGGCTTTCTGTGGCTTTCGATTTGCCCACTCTGATGGGCTATGACTCCGACCATCCCGCCAGCGAAGGCGAGGTGGGCAAGTGCGGCGTGGCCATCGACTCGCTCGAGGACATGGAAATTCTCTTCCGCGGCATCGACCTGGAGAACACCACCGTCTCCATGACCATTAATTCGCCGGCGTCAGTGCTATGGGCGATGTATCTGGTGGTGGCGGAAAAGCAGGGTGCTGACTGGAAAAAGATCTCCGGGACCATCCAGAACGATATCCTCAAGGAATACATCGCTCAGAAAGAGTACATCTACCCGCCCGCGCCTTCGATGCGACTAGTGGTGGACACTTTCGAGTTCGGCTCGAAGTTCACCCCCAAATTCAATACGATTTCCATCAGCGGATACCACATACGCGAGGCGGGCTCGACGGCTCTGCAGGAACTTGCGTTTACCCTGTACGACGGAATCGAGTACGTGGAGTGGGCGCGACGGCGCGGCCTGGAGGTGGATGAATTCGGCTCGCGGCTGAGCTTCTTCTTCAATGCCCACAACGATTTCTTCGAAGAGATTGCCAAGTATCGCGCCGCGCGCAAGATATGGTTCCGCGTCATGAAGGATCGCTTTCAGGCCAGGAATCAGCGCACCTGGCTGCTGCGTTTCCACACCCAGACGGCGGGCGTCTCTCTGCCCGCACAGCAGCCCATGAACAACATCGCGCGTGTCGCCCTGCAGGCGATGGCGGCGGTGCTGGGGGGAACGCAGTCACTGCACACGGATTCCTACGACGAGGCCCTGGCCCTTCCCACCGAAGAAGCGGCGCGCATTGCCCTGCGCACGCAGCAGATCATTGCTTACGAGTCCGGAGTGACCCAAACCGTGGACCCGCTGGGAGGTTCTTACTTCCTGGAGCGCCTGACCCTGGAGATGGAGCGCGGCGCGTTCCAGTACTTTGACAAACTGGACGCCATGGGCGGAATGGTCAAGGCCATCGAGCGCGGCTTCCCGCAGAAGGAGATCGCGGAATCGGCATATCAATATCAACGCGCCGTCGAAGCGAAGGAGAAGGTGATTGTGGGTGCGAATGAGTTTGTGATTGCAGAGGAGCCACCCAGCACGCTGTATATCGATGAGAGCGTGGCCCGGCAACAGACCGCGAAGTTGAACACCCTGCGCGGGAAGCGCTCGACTGATGAAGTCCGCAGGCGGCTCGATGCGCTGAAGAAGGTGGCGGCCCAGGAGCCCGGTGTGAGTCAGGGAGTAGTCTCCTCAACCAATACCATGCCCTACATCCTTGATGCAGTTCGTGCGTACGCGACCGTGGGCGAAATTTGCGACGCGCTGAAGCAGGTTTATGGGACCTACACGGAAACCAGCGTCACCTAGG
>CAYOZX010000040.1:0-18286 GCA_964408515.1 uncultured Acidobacteriaceae bacterium
GGATGGCCAGAAGATCGTCTCGCACACCCAGGCGGTTCCGAGCTCCCCCGCCCACTTTATTTTCAACCTTTGGGGCACGAACAAGAGCACGTGGGGTGGACTGGCCTCGCCTGATGTCACGCGCTACATGTACATCAGCAACTTCAAGTACACGCCGTAGGTCGAAGGCGACCGCAGGGCGCGTTCACCTGCCGGCTGAAGAGACAGCAAAGTTTTGCCGTGCTTCAGGCCTTTCTTCTATCCCTAGTTCTGTGACGCGGGCCAGCGTGGTGCAGGAACCAATCATTTTTTCGTGCCGAAAAACTCAGCGGTTGCGTCGACCACTGCCCGTTGCTGCTCCTCGGTCATTTTGGGGAAGATGGGCAGAGCCAGCACCTCGCGGCTGACCTGTTCCGCCTGGGGAAAGTCTCCGGCCCGGCAGCCCAGGTAAGCGAACGCGGGCTGCAGGTGAAGGGGAGCGGGATAGTAAATCTCTGCGGGAATGCCCTGACTCCGCAGATACTCCCGTAGCTCGTCGCGCCGGCGAGCGCGGATCACAAACTGGTGGTAGACGTGGCGGAGACCCGCCGGCTCGGAGGGCAGCGTCACTGCGCCCACCAGTCCGGCCTGGGCAAAGAGCCGACGGTAGCGTTCGGCATTCTGGCGACGGGCTTCGATGAAGCCTTCGAGATACCGCAGCTTGACCAGCAGGATGGCTGCCTGCAGGGTGTCCAGGCGGCTGTTCATCCCCAGGAGGTCGTAGTGGTACTTCCTGCGGCTGCCGTGGTCGCGCAGCATCGCCAGCCTGTCGCCCAGCTCGGGATCGTTGGTGGTGATCAGGCCCCCGTCTCCGGCGCCGCCCAGATTTTTTGAGGGAAAGAAGCTGAAGCACCCGAAAGCACCCATGCTGCCGGCCGGCCTGCCGTGATACCGCGCTCCAATGGCCTGCGCTGCGTCCTCGATGACCGGCAAGCGATGGGCCTGCGCAATACCGCTGATCTTGTTCATCTCCGCCGGCAAGCCAAAAAGATGAACCGGAATAATGGCCTTAGTCCGCGGCGTTATCGCAGCTTCGAGTTGACGCCAATCAAGGTTGTAGGTTTCGGGATCAATATCCACGAAGACAGGCTTGGCCTTAAGGCGGGCGATGCTGCCGGCAGTGGCCACGAAGGTAAAGGGCGGCGCGATGACCTCATCGCCCGAGTCAATTCCCAAGGCCATCAGAACCAGCAAAAGAGCATCGGATCCCGAGGCGCAGGCCACGGCATACCGGCAGCCCACGAGAGCGGCGACTTCGCCCTCCAGCTTCCCAACGTCCGGCCCCATGATGAACTGCTGGCTCTCCAGGACTCGCGCCACGGCGGCCTGGACTTCATCTTTCATGGTGGCGTATTCGGCCTTGAGGTCGAGAAAGGGAAAGCGCAGTTTGGGCTGAGCTGTGGCAGCCTCAGCCGGTGGGGGCAGAGGCGCCTGGCTCTTCACGCCTGTTTCCATGGCACGCGAGGACCGTGACGCTCCACTATAGCGCCTCCGGTACTGATCAATGAAACCGTCCGGTCGAGACCAAAACCAGACAAGCTGTTTTCCGGTTTGGATCTCATGATTTTTGGCTCTCCCGGCATTTGCTGAATGAAATCGCCTGATGCAGCGGACGCAGGGATTGTGCCTGCGAAATCAGCCACCAGGCATGCCCGGTCACCTCCCCTTCCGTGACTTTCGTACTCGGGGCTGCCTTCGAAATCGCCGTATAATCAGCTTAGATCCTGCTATTCCGCGCAAAAGGGCAAGAGGTGGACCCTGTCTTGGCAGTGTCGATTTTCGTGCTGGGGCTGGCTTTCGGCAGCTTCCTGAATGTGTGTATCTACAGGCTACCACGGGATTTATCGGTCATCCGCCCGCGCTCGACCTGCCCCGGTTGCGGGCAGTTGATCCGCTCCCATGACAACATTCCGGTGGTGAGCTGGCTGATCCTGCGAGGGAGATGCCGGCACTGCAAGGTTCGTATTTCACCGCGCTACCTGGTGGTTGAAATCCTCACCGGCGCCATCTTTGTGGCCTGCTATGCCCACTTTGGCGCCAGCCTGGCCACGCTGAAATATTGCGCCATGGGATTCCTGCTCCTGGGACTGATCTTCACGGATGCGGAAACGCAGCTTCTGCCTGACAAGATGACGTTGCCCGGTCTGGGTCTGGGTCTGGTCTTCAGTCTGCTGGTTCCGGTCAACGATCTGGCCTCGCAGCTCTTGCCTGGCCTGGTTTCCATGCCGGTGAGTTCCGATGTCTCCTGGCACCTGTTGTCGCTGGTCGATTCTGTACTTGGGGCGGCGGTCGGGGCCTCGTTTATCTACGGCGCGGGAGCGATCTACCTGCGCGCTCGGGGTGTCGAAGGGATGGGTTTCGGCGACGTGAAGCTGATGGCCATGATCGGCGCTTTTCTCGGTACCCGGCTGACGATTTTCACGCTGTTCAGCGCCTCGATTGCGGGATCGTTGTTCGGGCTGTGGACGGTGCTGGCAGTATGGATCAAGCGCACGCGGCGGAGGGTGCAACGGCATCATGAGTCCCTGCGCGAAGCGCGACGCCGAGGCTGGGCTTCCGCGGCGATCGCCTTACGCCGTCACCAGATGCCCTTCGGGGTGTTTCTGGGCGGCATGGCAATGATTGCCCTGTTCTACGGCAACAGTTTTCTGCGCTGGTACTGGGGGTTGCTGTGAGGCTGCTGGCCAATCCCATTGTGCTGCGCATGGTTCTGGTGCTGGTGGCTGCGGGTGGCGCCTTTCTCCTGGGGCTGCTGCTCATGCGCCGCATGCGGCGCAGCATCAGCGAAGAGGCCGACTTTTCTGATTCGCCGGCTCGCGAAAGCTTCCCGCTGCACACCTATCACGCCGTGATCCAGCAGCTGAAGCAGCAGAAGCATGAGCTGCTCAGCCAGCAACTGGAGGAAAAGCGCCGGGCCAGAACCACGGAGAATCTGAGCGCGGCCGTGCTGTCCAACCTTTCCAGCGGGGTTTTGTTCTTCGCGCCCAATGGCCTGGTGCGACAGGCGAACAGTTCCGCCCGGCTGATTCTTGGGTTCGCCTCGCCCGCGGGCATGAGCGCCGCCGAGGTGTTCCGGGGGGCTGAGTTGTTTGCTGCTTCGGATGGCTCCTTCGCGAACCTGGCCGAGGCGGTCGCCAGCAGCCTGCGCGAAAATGCGAGGTTACGCCGCCTGGAGGCCCGCTACCACACCCCCGCAGGGGAGGAACGCGTGCTGGATATTACGGTCAGTTCGGTTCCGGGCTCCGACGGCGAGGCGCTGGGCGCGACCTGCCTGATCAACGACCGCACGGAAATGGCGCAGATTCGTCGCCAACAGGAATTGCACGGCGAGATGTCGGCTGAAATGGCCCTGGAGCTGCGCACGTCGCTGGCCACCATCTCAGGCTACGCGCAGCAGCTGGCGGTGGCGCGGGACGCAGAACTGGCGCGGCAACTGGCGGCTGACATCGCCGCTGAAGCCGCACAGCTGGATCGCAATATTGGAGGTTTTCTCGCGGAAGCAGGAGCCGCGAGCGCAAGCTGAAGAGTGAGTTTGCCGAGTCCGCGCCTCCTGCCCGAAGCGAGGGGGCAAGACCGGAGAGAAATGGAGCATTCTATGAAGCGCATGGCGTCAATTGTTCTGGCTGAAGTGGTCCTTACCGGCGTGCTGGCGGCGCTGGCCGCCGCACAGTCCCAATCGTTGGGGGATTACGCCCGGTCAATCCGCAAGGGAGAGAAAACCGGTTCCACAAAGAAGTACGACAACGATAACCTGCCCACCAACGACAAGATCAGCATAGTCGGCAACGCCACCGCGCCCGCGGACAACGCGGCCGCCGAGCAGTCAAATCCCGAATCCAGCACGGCGTCGGGCGAGGCATCCGCCACCGCGACTCCGGAGCAGGACTCGGCCAAGAGCGAAGGCGAAAAGAAACCAGCTCCCGAGGCACAGAAAGCGTCGGAGGATTGGAAGCAGAAGATTTCCGACCAGAAGTCCAAGGTCGACCTGCTCTCACGCGAACTGGACGTGATGCAGCGCGAGTACCGCCTGCGCGCGGCCGCCTTCTACGCCGACGCCGGCAACCGCCTGCGCAACCAGGGAGCGTGGGACAAGGAAGACGCGCAGTACAAGAAGGACCTCGCCGCCAAGCAGAAGACCCTGGACGACGCCAAAAAGGCTTTGAGCGATGCCCAGGAGCAGGCCCGTAAGGCGGGCGTTCCGGTGCGCGACCGGGAGTAAGCCGCCGCGCGAGTCCATCAAGGCCTCCGACCTAGGCCGGAGGCTTATCTATTTCCAACTTTCTGCGCTGCCTGATCTGCCTCACGTGGTGCCATCCGTGCACCCAGTGAAATCTGCGCCATTGCCGGGCCGTGAGCGGTCCCATAACCGGGTGGTCCAGCAGCTTGGCTCGTGCGCCAAAGCGGCTTTCGCACCGGGTGATGAGTTCGTCCATGACCGCGATCTGGGGGCTGATTTCAGCCACGACCCTTTCCGCTGGCGTGCCGCGCGGAACCACGTACCTGGGGGCTTGCCGCCGCGGGGGAAAATATCCGCACTCCACCACCAGAGCGGTCATCGCCTTCTGCTTCAGAGTCGCCCTGGTCGCCAGCGGCTTGCCCGCATCTAGGCAGCGCTGAAAAACCTTGGCCGTGCCGGTGTAGGTCAGGTAGAGATGCTCCAGAATCTCCGCCGCGCTCCACTTCCCTTCCGGCCGACGCGTGAGCTCCGCGTGTGTCATGCCGGCAGTCGCGGCGGCGATGGCTTTCTGCAGACGCTCCAAATCCGCGTGCATGGCGCTGGCGTTTGCTCCTTCTAGTAGAATGACCCACGGCATTTCCGGTTGCAATTTCATTTTCTTCCAGGGGAACGTAGCCATGAAGAAGCTGCTGATGGCACTGCTTGCTCTGGCCCTGATGACGGGCTGCTCCTCCGAGCCAGCCCAGCCGGTGAAGGTGGAGAAACCTCAGCCCAAGCCTGCCGAATTTCTGACCGCGCGCTCCGCCTTCCAGAAGCTTCTCATCACCGCCCGGAATGGCTGGGGACGCGACGCGCAGCCTTACCGCATCGAGTCCATCCTGACCGCCGACTCCAGGGGCAAGGACGGGAAATCGGCGGTGTGGCGCGCCTCCTTCGGCTCCCCTCTGCAGCGCGGCGTGAAGTCTTATGTCTGGTCGGGCGAGGAGGCGCCCGACGCGCCCTCCCGCGGCATTAATCCCGGTCCAGAAGACAACTACAATCCGACCAATTCTTCCACCCGCATCTTCGACATGGCCTTTCTGAAGGTCGACTCCGACAAGGCCCTCGATATGGCTCAAAAGCACGGCGGGGACAAGATTCTGGCCAAGAGTCCCGACACTCCCATCGTCTACATCGTGGATTGGAGCAGCGCCACCAACGAACTGATCTGGCACGTGATCTATGGAAGCAGCCGGGACGACGCCAAGCTGAAAGTGGCGGTAAACGCGTCCAGCGGGGAATTTATACGGGTGGAGAAATAGCGGTCACTGTGGTCGGGGCTGGTCTTTGTCCGAACTGCCGGCCGTCTTCATCTTCTCCAGCGCTTTGCGCGCCTCTTCCGCCAGCGGTCCGTGGGGCAGAATTCGCAGATATTCCTGGTAGTGCTGGGCGGCTTCCTCCAGCCGGGCCAGCTTGTCGAGGGACTGCGCCATGCGGAAGTTGGCCACGGCATCGTTCGGCTTGTAGAGCAGCGCTTCCCGATAGCGGTCCAGGGCGGCGCCGTAGTTCTTCTTCTTGAAGTAGAAATCCCCGACTTCGATGTCCTTCAGGGCACGATGGGGGTTGAACGGGTGAAATTCCTGCACGTCCCCGGATTCCTGGCTATCGTCCGCATCCGGCAGGTCTTCATTGCTGCCGGCAACGGATGCGCCGCTGTTGGGATGGTCTTTGGCGTCGTTCTTGGGAGGGCTGAGGTCGATCCGGGTGTCGCGGCTGGAGCTTTCTCCCGCTTCCCGGCTGCGCTCGGAGCGGGGAGGCGGTTGATTCTCCCCCGGCTGGCCGGAACTCTTGTCTTGCGCCTGACCGGCGGCGAACCAGGACAGAGATAGCCAAGCCGATAGCAGAAGAACAAGATGCCTCATACCGATATTGTAGCTCTGATCAGCGGTCCGAGCCTGCCACCGACTCATCTTGACCCTGATCTACTTTCGTGTTCCTAGTCCTCAGGGCGTGCCATGTAGTCGGTAATTTTATCGAAAATATAGCGAAACAATCCGAAGCGAATTCCGACTAGCACCACGATCCCAACCGCTATCCCAATTCCTTTGAGTATCGGATGATGATCCATGACGCTCCTGCCTAAGCTGCTTTGAATCAGATCAGTGCCCTCATCTTCACAGGATGCCCGGCGCGCAAGAAAAAAGCTGCTCCGCGGGGGAGCGGAGCAGCCTGCGAGAAATCCTCCGGGGGAGGAGGAAACTTTACATGGACGGGGGAGCCGGCGCAGCCGCGGTCGGCTGCTGGGCCGGAGTGGCGTTGTCCACCGAATTGGTCATCAGGCGGACGTCAACACGGCGATTCTTGGCCCGGCCGTCGCGAGTTTTGTTCGAGTCCACAGGCTTATCCTTGCCCAGGCCGACCAGATAAATCTTGTGAGCAGGGATGCTGTGCTGCGAAGCCAGGTACTGGATGACGGCGTTGGCGCGGCGTTCGCTGAGCCCGTAGTTGTAATCCGCACCGCCCACGGAATCCGTGCCCCCTTCGACGGTCACGATGTAGCCCTTGGTGTTGGGAACATCGTTGGACAGCTGATCGAGGGCTTCTTTCGCCGTCTTGGTCAGCGTGTCCTTGTCGAAGCCGAAGTGCACACTGGTTTCCGTTACCACGCGGTAGTTGTCCAGATTGGCCACCGTGTTCTGCAACGAGTCCACACGATGAACCGCGTTGTCAGCCAGAGTCTGCGCGTCTCCAGCCTGTTGCGAGGCAGCTTGCGCTTTCTGGTCCACTTCCGCCGCCTTGGTGTTCACCTGCTGAATGCCGGCTTGCGCCCGCGCGTCCACATCCTTGATGGCGTTGGTGTTCTTTGCAGTCAGATCGTCCAGTTCGTTGGTCTTGTTGATCAGCGGCGTGGTTTCCTGACGGACATAGTTCTTGCTGGCGCATCCGACCGTCGCCGCCATACTCGATGCCAGCAGAACGATTAACGAAGTGCGATTCATCTTGGGAAGGCTCCTTCCTTCACTCCGCTTGCGAACCTGGGATCCGCAAGCTACCTGGCTAAATCCTGATTTCCACTTGCGTGGGACGCCTCTTAGGCGCTCGCATTGTACAGGAGCACGGCTCGTGCCAACTGTTGAAAACCAACGGCCCCGAAGATAACCCTCTGGCTGTGAACAAGTTACCAGACCGCGAATCCGGCAGGCTTACGCCTGCAGCCAACTCTCGTCGAGCAAAGCGGACATGTACCAAGGAATTTTTATATGGTGCAGATTTGTGCATGGGCAGTGGCAAGTTTCTTCGCGCCGGCCCGGGGAGCCAAAACAAGAATGCCGTCGCTCCAAGAATTTTCAGGTACGAGGAATCGGCTTCCTCGTCAGGCGTGGGCACTCCTGGAAGTTGCAGGCGGCCGGAATGACAAAGCATGGAACTGAAAGGAATGGCGTTCCCCGGCCGCGAAGCCGGCGGTCGTCGCCCTCATCTAAAGTCGTGGGCCTCATCTAAAATAGAACCCGAGCGTGGATCTTAAGGCCAAAATTCGCAGTCTGCCCGCATCCCCCGGCGTCTATCTGTACAAAAATGCCGAGGGCGAAGTTATCTATGTAGGCAAGGCAAATAACTTACGAAGCCGGGTTTCGTCCTATTTCCGCGAGGGACGCTGGGAAGACGCCAAGACTGACTCCCTGGTTCGCGAAGCGGCCGACGTGGACTACATCGTCGTCGCCAACAACAAGGAAGCCCTGGCGCTGGAGAACCACCTCATCAAGCAGCGCAAGCCGCGCTTCAACATCCTGTTGCGCGATGACAAGACATATCCGTACGTCAAACTCACTCTGGGCGAGCGCTTTCCCCGAGTCTATGTGACGCGCCGGCTGCGAAAGGACGGCAGCGCCTACTATGGACCCTACTTCCCCGCCAATCTCGCATATCGCATCGTCGATCTCATTCACCGCCACTTTCTGATTCCCTCCTGCAAGGTTGACCTGACGCGATTTCATCCCCGCCCCTGTCTGCAGTTCTATATTAAGCGGTGCCTGGGACCGTGCGTGGAGGGTTTGACCACATCCGAGGCCTACCAGGAGGCGGTACGCGACGTAAAACTTTTTCTGGAAGGCCGGCCCACCGACCTGTTGCATTCTCTCCGCGCCCGCATGGAGGCGGCCTCTGAAGCCGAGGAATACGAGCGCGCCGCCCGCTGCCGCGACCTCATTTCGACCGTCGAGCAGTTGCAGGAGAAACAGCGCATCGCCGCCGTCGAGGGCGACGATGCCGATGTGTTCGGCTATCACTACGAAAACGGCATGCTGGCGGTGAATCTGTTCCACATGCGCAGGGGTAAAGTGCTCGACCGGCGCGAGTTTTTCTGGGAAAACCTGCCGGAAATCACCCCGGACCAGGTGGAGGCAAGTGTCCCGAGCCGGCCGCCGGAGCACAACGCCGCGGATGGCTTCGATCCCGGCAGTTTCCTTTCTGCCTTTCTCAAGCAGCTCTACATCGGCCAGCCCTATGTTCCTCAGAATATTTACGTTCCGGTGGACTTTGAAGATCGTGAAGCTCTCGAAGAGTTGCTTTCCGAACCCGCGGCGGACAAAACCATCCGTCCCACCAGGGTCAATATTCTGGCGCCGCAGCGAGGGGATAAGCGCTCGCTTATCGATCTGGCGGGCAACAACGCCAAGCAGTCCTATGACCAGCGCTTCCGCGTGATGAAGCCCAATGCGAGGGCCATGCAGGAGGCCCTGCAGGACGCGCTCGGCCTGCCGGAGCGGCCGGAACGCATCGAGTGCTTCGACATCTCACACATTCAGGGCGCAGAGACGGTCGCCTCCATGGTGGTGTGGCAAGACGGGCAGATGAAAAGGTCGGACTACCGCAAGTTCATCATCCGCGATGTGACCGGCGTGGATGACTTCGCCTCCATGCGCGAGGTGGTCACCCGCCGCTACAAGCGCCTTCAGGCCGAAAACAAGAAAATGCCCAGCCTGGTACTGGTCGACGGCGGATTGGGTCAGTTACACGCCGCCGCCGGAGCGCTGGAGTCGCTCGAGATCATCAACCAGCCGCTGGCCGCGATTGCCAAGCGGGAAGAAGTCATCTACGTCTACGGCCAGGAAGATGAACCGGTCGCCCTGGACCACCATTCGCCGGTTCTGCACCTGGTGCAAATGATCCGGGACGAGGCCCATCGCTTCGCCGTGACCTTTCACCGCAAGCGCCGCCAGATGCGTGACCGCTCGACCGAACTGCTGCAGATTCCTGGTGTTGGCGAAAGCACCACGCGCCGCCTGCTGGAACACTTCGGCAGCGTGCAGGCGGTCCGCCAGGCGGATCCGGCGGCGCTCTCCGCGGTGGTGACGCGGGCCCAGGCGGAGGCGATTCTCGAACACTTCAGGAAACAGGACGCCCCGGTCTCCTAGGTAGTTCTGGCTTAGCGAGGCTGCGGGCTCGCATTCCAGCCTCGCCAGGCGAACCAGGTCACAGCCCCCAGCATTCCACACCATCCTACGAAGCTCACGATGGCGGCGATTCTGGTGTCATATGGCAGCACGCCCAGGCTGGAAAAGATCGCGTTCCAGTCGTGCTCGACGTAGTCGCCGCCGCCGGCGCTGACCAGGGGCAGGTCCATGAGGCGCGCGTCGGCCATGTAGGTCGCCGTGTACAGCCAGTTCTCGAAGAAGAAAAACAGGCAGAAGGCGAAGGCCGCGGCTTGTCTGCGCACGAAAAAGTATCCCGCAAGCAGCAGCGGTACCAGCCACTGCAGCAGCGTGCCTCCCCAGAGGCCAGGGGTGGGGCCGAACCAGCCGAACAGCAGATGTCCGCCTTCATGGACCACCAGGTTGGCCAGGTCGATAAAGAGGAATCCGCCGCGTTGACGGAGGGCGTAGAGCAGAAATCCGGCGTAGAAAACCAGCCATGCCATGGTTGCCGGCCGGGAGGTCGGGCGCCACTGCTGCGCACACAATGCGCGCCAATATTCGAGCATTCCGGCTGGATTGTATCGACGCCGTGGGCGCAGCACACGGTTACGGCAGTGCTCCTACGTCGGAGCATCGAGTTGCCCTAGTGAGTCATTCGAATAAGGTGATCCATCCTTATAATGGTTTGTGAGCGCCGAATTCCTCTCGACTGCCATGTGGATGAAAGCTCACCAATGGATCGTCACTTTGGCCCTGCTTGCTCTGGTGCTGGCGGCCGGTGTGGGCCTGGTGCTCACGCGCCAGTCCGCACAACTGGCTTCGACATCTCGCAACCACAGGCCGCCGATCGTAGACGAGCAGCCCCTGAAGACAGCCCGCGCCATGGCGGCCCTGGCCACGGACTGGGAAGAGCAGCGATTTGCCCAGCAGGCTCTGAGATTGGCAGACCATTCAGTAGACGTGGCTTTCAGCTACGAAATGCGCCAGGCCACGGAGCATCCCACGCCGCCAACGCCTGAGAGCCAGAAACTCTACGCCCGCGCGAACCAGTCCGACGCTGCCCAGAGAGCCGACCAGGAACACATCGAGCAACTGCAGAAGCAGCTCGCCGGCGCGAAGGACGAGAAGACCCGCGACCTTCTGCAGCAGCAGGTCGATCTGACCAAAGCACAGCTGGAACTGGATCAGGATGAACTCGAGGACGCTAAAAGCGACCTGGTCCGCTCCGGGGTTGACCGCCTCAGCCGAATCCAGCGCCAGTTCAATCGTCATGAGGCGGCGCAGAAGGAATACCAGGCCAGCAACCCCCAGAACGGCGCCGCCGGCGCGGCGGGCAACGCTCAGGACATCTCGTCTTCTGCGATGGCTCAATTCTCGGCTTGGAACAACCTGCGGAACAAGACCAGTCGCCTGCAGCAGGCGCTGGACGAGGCCAGGGAAACAGGCGCTGGACTGAGACAGCGCCACGAGGCCCTGGAGTCCCAGGTGGCGATGGAAGTTTCCAACAAGGAAGCGATCGCACAACAGGCCACGAGCGGGATCGCAGCCAGCGGTGACGCGGCCGGCTCCGCCAAAAGCACAGCCCGCGCCATCACTTCCCTGCGCCAGATCTCTGCGGATCAGAAAGACCTCAGCGATTTCGACAAACGTATTCAGGACCAGGACGACCTGGCTTCCGCCTACGGAAACTGGATCGATGTGGTCAGGATTCGCCAGCGCGCGGCGGCCCACGGAATTCTGCAGTCGGCAATGCTGATTCTGCTGGTGCTGTTCGGCGTCTATCTCACCAACCGCCTGGTGGACCATGTCTTTGTCGGGCTGGCGGTGGAGCGCACCCGCCTGCACACACTACGCGGCGTAATTCGCTTCGTGGTGCAGGCCCTCGGGTTGTGCCTGGTCCTGCTGGTGGTGTTCGGCGCTCCCAGCCAGATTTCCACGATTATCGGGCTTGCCGGCGCCGGGCTGACCGTGGCCCTCAAAGACTTCGTCATGGGATTCGTGGGCTGGTTCGTGCTCATGGGCCGCAACGGGTTGCGCATCGGCGACTGGGTGGAAATCAACGGGGTGACGGGGGAAGTGGTCGAGATTGGCCTTTTGCGCACGGTGCTGCTCGAAACCGGCAACTGGACCGACACCGGGCATCCCACCGGCCGCAAAGTCGCCTTCGTCAACAGCTTCGCCATCGAGGGACACTTCTTCAATTTCTCCACCGCGGGACAATGGCTGTGGGATGAAATCGACACTCTGATCCCTTCCGGCCACAATCCTTATCCGGTGGTGGACGCCATCCAGAAGATGATGGTCAAGGAAACCCAAGCGGACGTGCTCGCAGCCGAGCAGGAATGGCAGCGCTCCGCGGGCCGCTACCGGGCGCAGCCGGTCTCCGCCGCGCCCGAAATCAGTCTGCGGCCCACTGCCGCCGGGGTGGAGGTCCACGTCCGCTACATCACCCGCGCCGGAGAACGCCACGCCACCCGCAACCGGCTGTATCAGGCTCTGGTCGAACTGTTGCACCGTCGAGAAGAGAAGGCGTCGGCAATCTCAGCGCCCGCGGGGAGTTAGCTGGTCATGGCCCGACGCTGTTAGTATTTTTCCAGGATGTATACTAATTTGGAGAAGGAAAATTGGGCCATCCCGCAACCATAACGACGCCCTATCCGACCCTGGAAGAAGTCGCTGAGATCCTGGGTGTATCTGTTTCCCGTGCCCGGCAGCTGGCTGGATTGTCACCGAAGAGGCGGGGAGGTAGTGGTCCCCGCCGAAAGGCACGGCTCTCGGAAAAGCTGCATGCCAAGAAGACGCGCTCAGCTAAGTCGCACCGATAAGTCCGCCTTTCTCAATCTTCCCTACGACAGCAGGTTTCAGAACCTTTTTCTTGCCTACATCGCCGGCCTAACATCGTTCGGCCTGGTGCCGCGCGCAACTCTGGAGATTCCTGGGGGCCAGAGGAGACTGGACCGGATACTCACTCTAATCCGCAGTTGCCGATTCTCTTTGCACGATCTGTCGAGAGTAGAGCTCGATCGAACCCATCCACCGACTCCGCGATTCAACATGCCATTTGAATTGGGGCTGGCAGTGGCCTTGCGGCATCGCCATACCTGGTTTGTTTTCGAGTCCAAGATTCGCCGACTGCAAAAATCACTGAGCGATCTTGACGGCACAGACGTTTACATTCACAACGGAACCGTGGATGGTGTTTTCCGAGAGCTTTGTAACGCATTTGCCCGCAACCGGCGGCAACCTACGGTCCAGGAAATGAAACGCATCTATGGGCGCTTGAGACTGCACTTGCCCAGGATCATGGCTGAAGGCGGTTCTGATTCTCCTTATTCTGCCCGAGTTTTTCGCAGACTCATTTTCACCGCCTGGGCGGAACAAAGTAGAACAGCAAAGGGCTAGACCTGAGCAGCCTTCCCGCCCGCAGGCTCGGCGATCTGGCTCAGCAAGCCCTGCCTCACATCTGCCGGCAGCCTTGAGCCCTGCAGGACCTCGCACACCAGTCCTCTGGGCAAGGAGCGGGCAAACTCCAAAGCGCGAGCCAGCGGTGTGTTCTCATTCCGTAATAGCGCGATCCGAATCTCTCGCCGCAACGACCATTGAGGATGGTGGCAAACCGCCACTACAAAGGCCGGCGTCGCATCCCGGCGCATCAGCGCCTTGACGATCTCCGCCTCCGCCAGTCTCGGGTTTCCAAGCGCAGCGTGGATAACCCGAGGCTCGCCGTCGAGCAGCAAGGCTCCGGCCACCCGGCCCGACGCCCGTCGCGCCAGCGCGAGACGCTCTCCCTCGGAAACGGCTTCCAGGCGGCTTATGAGATTCTCCTCGGCCGCCATCTTTACGTCGGCAGCGACGGCGGGCATGAGAGCCAGCTGCATCAGGTCGAAGGTAAACAGGTGGCGCAGCAAAGGAACCGAAACATGCCGTGGAGCGCGCGGATGCGCGATCAAGCCCAGCTTGACCTTGCGGCTCTTCATCAGCGCGCCGTTTTTGCACAGTTGCTCGAGAGCCGCTGCAGGCAGATCGCTGCGCTTCAGCAGAGCCAAGCCCTCGTCCTCCGAGAGCGCGGAATCGAGGGCGGAATCACTCCAGCGTTCGGTGCCGTCGCCAGGAGTTTGGCCCGCGAGCTTGCCCAGTTCTGTCTGTTCTGGCGTATGACTCATTTCTTGCCCGCAGCCTTGCGCGCCAACTCCAACGCTCCCCGCACCGGTTCAATCACGCTGGCATGGACGGCTGCGCCGGGATGTTCCGCAATCAGAGTATTGTAGAAAACCTGGCGCACCAGGGCCGAACGGCGGAACACACCTCCGGACATGGCCACCGGGACGGCCCCGGACTGGGGAAACAGGCGCTGCACCACGATGGCGGCGAGGTTCGCCAGCTCGCGGCCGGCTCGCGTGAGAACGTCGGCCGCCCGGGGATCGCCCGCTTCGGCTAACTCCAGCACCGCGGGAAACAGCGCGGCAAAATCGGGCGGGGGCGTGGCATTTGCCACCAGCACCAGTCGCTCTGGCGTGGCCACCTGCCAGGCTTTCAGGATGCCCTCCAGCAACTGGTTGCCGGCCGGGCTCTGGTCTTGAGTTCGCAGGGCGGCCGCAACGGCGCTGCGCCCGATCCAATGTCCGGAACCTTCGTCGGAGACGGCAAATCCCCAACCCCCGGCGCGCGCGGTCTCACTCGCCGCATTGCGGCCGTAGGCGATCGAACCGGTACCTGCGATCATGATTACGCCCGGCCCACCGCCAAACGCGGCCTCGAGCGCGATGACCATGTCTCCGACGACTTCGATCTCTCCCGAGACCAGGTCCGACAGAATGCGATGCGCGGCTTCAGTGATTTCCGGTTGTGCAGCTCCCGCCAGACCGACGCATGCCCGCCGCACTTGCGACGGAGAAATCCCTGCCACGGTGCAGGCCTGCCGGATGGCTGAGGCCAGCGCTTCACGCGCTTGCGCCTCGCCCACCCGCACCAGATTGCTTCCCCCCGCCGTCCCCGTGCCAAGAATTGAAGTTTCATCCCCAAGGGCGCACGAGGTTTTGCTGCCGCCGCCGTCAATTCCAAGAAAGATGGCCACGGCGTAGTTCTACCACAAGCGCCGGTTTGCCTCTGTGTCCCCTGTGGTTGAAACTATGTCCTCCGTTTCCTCTTCGTCCCCCGGTGGTTAAGAAACCTTTACGAGCTAGATTCCCTGTAGCAGATCGAGAAATTCCCGCACTCAAACCCGCTACTCTGAAGGTCACTGGGGGTAGAGAGAGTAGCGCCCGTCCCCGGGTGGCTGGAGTCGCACGAGCTCGGCCGCAACCGCGGGAAGTCGGCGCTGCTTGAAGGCGGGAGCCGGCAGGCGGTTTCCCAGTGAGCTCATGAGTCTGCACAAACTCGACTTCGCAATCATCGCGCTGTATCTGGCCGGAATCACGCTGTTCGGACTGCGTTTCCGCAAGAAGCAACGTTCGCTGCGAGACTACTTCCTGGCCGATCGCAACATTCCCTGGTGGGCCATCGCCCTCTCCATCGTCGCTGCCGAAACCAGCACCCTCACCATCATCAGCATCCCCGGCCTGGCTTACGATACCAACCTGATGTTCCTGCAGGTCGTCCTGGGATACGTCGCGGGACGCTTCATCATCAGTTTCGTTCTTCTTCCCCATTACTTCCGCGGCGAACTTTACACCGCCTACGAACTGATCGAACGCCGTTTCGGCCGCAGGCTCCGGTCGGTGACGGCCGCCCTGTTTCTGGTCACGCGTGCCGCCGCTGAGGGTGTGCGCGTCTATGCGGTCTCGATTGTCGTGGGAATCGCCCTGGGGACGGGCGAAATCACCTCGATTGCCATCATCACCGCTCTGACGCTGATCTACACTTTCGAGGGCGGACTGGCGGCGGTGATCTGGACCGACGTGGTGCAGACGGTGATCTATGTAGGCGGGACGCTCGTCGGGCTGGTCACCATCCTTCATCTCGTGCCCGGCGGCTGGCCGGCCGTGCATCAACTGGCGGAGAACGCGGGCAAGCTGCGCGTGTTCGACTTCACGCCTGACTTCTGGAAACCCTACACCTTCTGGGCAGGATTGATCGGCGGGGCCTTCCTGACCACGGCCAGCCACGGCACCGACCAGCTCATCGTGCAGCGGCTGCTGGCGGCGCGCAGCCAGCGGCAGTCGGTAACCGCTCTGCTCTCCAGCGGAGCGGCGATCCTTCTTCAGTTCGCGCTGTTTCTATGGGTGGGCGTGATGCTGTTCGCCTTTTACCACGTGCCCTCGGCAGAGTTCGGCAAGGCTGACAGGATTTATCCCACGTTCATCGTCAGCCAGATGCCTCACGGGGTCTCCGGACTGCTGATTGCCGCCATTCTGGCGGCGGCCATGTCCAACCTGAGCGCGGCGCTGAATTCCCTCTCCTCGAGCTCGATGATGGACTTCTATCTGCGCCGCCATCCCCAACTCGATGAGCGCCGCAAGATTCGCCTCTCGCGCGTCGCCACCCTCTTCTGGGCCATGCTGCTGTTTGCTCTGGCGGTGCTCTCGTTGCACAAAGTCGGGCGGGTCGTGGAAGTGGGACTGCAGATCGCGTCGGTCGCCTACGGCGCGCTGCTCGGCGTCTTCCTCCTGGGCGTCGTTACCCGCCGCGCGACCCAAACCGGCGCCATGATTGGGATGCTGTGCGGCTTTGCCACCGAGCTTTTGCTGCTCCGCACGCGCGTCCCCTGGACCTGGTACGTGGCCATCGGCACTCTTGTGACGTTTGCTGTGGGATACGCGGCGAGCCTGCTGGCGGGGGAGGACGAAGGTCTGAGGCAGAGCGCAAGCGTGGCGAAGCGCGCCGACGGAAACGGTCTCTAGCTGCCCTTTCGCGATCTTCGCGAGACCTTTCGCGGCCTTCGCGGTAACGCCTCCGGAGGCGACGCAAACCGGCTGATTGCGGCTAAACCACCAGCTCCAAGGGTTCTCGATAGTTGTTAACCATGCGCCTGATACCGTTCTTAAGAACCACAACGTGAAAGTTGATCAACAATCCCACCGGAATATTCAGCAAGCGCAGGTGCGAAAGCAGTTGAGCCTCATCAACCGGGTGCAGCGCCTCTTTGCACTTGGTTTCCACGACGACCCAATTCTCGACCACCAGATCGGCGCGAAAACCGCAATCCAGCCTGATATTGCGGTAAACCAGCGGCACCGGCTTCTGGCACTCGACCCTTAATCCAAGATCGCGCAGTTCGTGGGCAAGACACACTTCGTAGGCATGCTCCAGGAGGCCTGGTCCCAAATCTCGATGTATCCTGATAGCGGCTCCAATGATTTCGGGCGTAAGGTCAGTGCGCCGCATGAGATTGAAATCCTACCGCAAAGCACGCGAAGAACGCGCCAAGGCCGCAAAGAACAAAACGCAGAATTCCCGGAACGGGATCACCGGACGAGCAAATACCAGCCTTTCTCGACGCTTACTCATCTCCCGATCCTGGACGCCGGCAGAGATTCTTCCCAGTCTTCCGTATACTTCCAATTTCCCATGGCCCCCTCCCCAGCCTTGACCCATCGGGAACTCGCCCGCGATCTCAACCTACGGCACGCCATAGCGGTGGTCGTCGGCACCGTGATCGGAAGTGGAATCTTTCTGGTTCCCGCCGAGATGATGCAAGCGGCAGGGTCCGCCCGGATCGTCTACCTGGCCTGGCTGGTGGGTGGTCTGCTCTCTTTTTTCGGCGCCCTCACCTACGCCGAGCTGGGCGCCATGAAGCCTGAGGCCGGAGGCGAGTACGTTTACCTCCGCGATGGACTGGGCCCTCTGCCCGGTTTTCTTGACGCCTGGACGTGGTTCCTCATCGCCAAGCCGGCATCGATCGCCACCCTGGCCACGGGCTTCGTGCGCGTGCTGGGAAACTTTTCGGTCTTCGCTTTTTTCTCAAAGAATGCCCTCACCACACCTGTGGCCATCTCGTATGGACAGATCGTGGCCATTTCCACCGCCCTGCTGATCACCCTGCTCAACTATCTCGGGATCAAGCGGGCGGGTGAGTTTCAGTGGTTCTTTACTCTGCTCAAAGCCGCCATCATCCTGGGCATCGTGGTCGCCGGATTCAGCTATGGCGCGGGCAGTTGGAGCCATTTCACGGAAACCTACGCGGGAGCCAAAGGCGGCTTTAGCGGGTTCATGACGGCTCTGGTGGCGGCGTTATGGGCCTACGATGGGTGGAATGATCTGAACATGGTGGCGGGCGAGGTGCATCGGCCGGAGCGCAACGTTCCCATCGCCCTGATCGCGGGCGTCGCGGTGGTGATCGCCTTATACGTCCTGCTCAATGCCGCCGTGCAGTACGTGCTGCCCGCCCAGGCCATTGCCCTCTCTCCACGCCCCGCGTCCGATGCCCTGGCCGCCGCCCTGGGGAGGATTGGGGCCGGCCTTGTTTTCCCGGGCCTTGCCCTTTTCCGTCACGGTGGCCCTAATGTGGCCCTTTACTCCGGGCGGGGGCCTTGCTTTCGCGGTTCAGGAGACGGCGGACGTCGTGGGTCGAGAACATCGGGCCTCGGGACTCAGTATAACGGGCGTTCTCGTCGGGCGCAAGGCCCCTTTTGCTGCGACTTTGGTCACACGCCTCAGTATTCCGTCACCCGGAAAAACGCCGGGACTTGCGGGGTCGCGTCCCAGACGACGCCGGGGTTGGAGGTGGCGGCGCAGAAGCTGAAGCTGTGGGTCCCGGCCG
>CAYOZX010000041.1:0-17996 GCA_964408515.1 uncultured Acidobacteriaceae bacterium
CAGGGAAGTACAATCGAGAATTTCGATGAGCCCGATGGATTTTTTGGGGCGGATGGATTCCTCCTCCGCAGAACACGTGGAGTATCTGGTCTCCGCGTCCCCGTCCGTGCCTTGGCTGCCTTTGGCAAGACAGGGCGGTTTTTTGGCCTGGAAGTTCGCGGACTATAACTTCAAGTTGTAGGTTACCCGGATCCTGCTTGGAATAGCCCCCGTCCCGTGCCGACGCGGTGCCGACAGTGCCGAACCTTCGGCATGTTCCGTAAGGAACATTGGGCGCGATTTCGCCTGCCGTCACTGGGAGGTCTTGATTTCTACCAGGGGTGAGGAAGCAACCGGCGCCGCCACGTGCAATCCGCACTCAGTCTTCTCCGAGCCCGCCCAACGCCCGGCGCGCGGGTCCTCACCCGGTCGGATGGCCCGGGTGCAGTGGGTGCAGCCGATGCTGGGATAGTTCTGATCGTGCAGCGGATTGTAAGGAACGTTGTGCGCCACCACGTACCGCCACACCATCTCCGAGGTCCAGTCCACCAGGGGATTCACTTTGACCAGCCCGAACTTGTGGTCCCACTCCAGCTTGTGGGCGGTGGCCCGTGCCGTCGTCTGATCGCGGCGGATGGCCGTGACCCAGGCCGCCAGTTCCGTCAGCTTGCCACGCAGCGGTTCCACCTTGCGCAGGTTGCAGCACTGGTCCGGACTGCGCTTCCAGAGCGCCGGCCCATGGTCGCGCTCCTGCTCCTCGGGGGTGAGAGCGCTGTAGACGCGCTCCACTTTGATTCCATAGCGCTTTTCGACGCGGTCCATGAGGTCGTAGGTCTCAGGGAAAAGAAACTCTGTGTCCAGGGTGAACACGCGGAAGTCACGGCGCACCCGCGACGCCAGGTCGAGCAGCACCATGCCCTCCACCCCAAAACCGGAGGCGATGGCGACGTTGCGCCCGAAGGTCGTGAACGCCCAGCGCAGAATCTCTTCCGGTTTCCATTTCTCCGCCTGCGTCTGAATGAAGCTCAAGTGCTCTTTCACTCGGCACGCTCCCCTTGCTCGGCATTCACCTGGCCGCGCCCTTCGCTGCCGTACCAGGCAAACTGCTCACGCAGCGCCGCCGGCCTTGCCAGACGAACCACTTCCCCCACCACCAGCAACGTGGGAGACGGCAGGCGCGGAGACTGCGGCAGCTCTTCTAGGGTCGTGATGTGAACCTGCTCCTCTGCCGATGTGGCGCGCGAGATGACGGCGCAGGAGGTGGTTCCCGGCACACCCGCGCGCCGCAGTTGCGCCGCCGTGCTGCCGTACTCCTGCCCCGGCATGTAGACGACAACCGTGGCGTCGGCAGAAATTTTCGCCGGCCAGTCAGCGAACCCCTCCGCGCCGGCGTGATGACCGGTGACCAGAACCAGGGTCGAGGCAATCTGCCGATGCGTCAGCGGAATCTGCGCGTCCGCGGCGGCGCCGAGAGCGGCCGTAATGCCGGGCACGATCTCGAACTCGATCCCCGCCTGGCGCAGCGCTTCGATCTCCTCGCCCGCGCGGCCGAAGATGAGCGGATCGCCGCTCTTCAGCCGGACCACCTGCAGGCCGAGCAGCGCGTTCTGCACCAGCAGGCGATTGATGTCGGCCTGCGTGATGCTCTTGCGCCCGCAACGTTTGCCCACAGGGATGAGCTGCGTGGAAGAGGGAACGAAGTCCAGAACCGCGGAGCTGACGAGGTCGTCGTGCAGCACGACATCCGCCGACTTCAGAAGCTTGAGGGCCTTCAACGTGAGCAGCTCCGGATCGCCCGGTCCTGCTCCCACCAGATACACCTTGCCGGTCATGACATCTCTCCCGTGCTTGCCAGTCTGGATTGCGCCTGCTCGAAAGCCTCGCGGCTGGCCAGCTGGTGAAGCAACCGGCGCCGGTCCTCGGGTTTCATGCCGCTGGCAAAAAGTTGTTGCCGGATCTTTCCCAACTGTTCAAGCCACTCGCCGTACTCCGGTCCGAATTGCGCCTCCAGCTCGTGGCGGATGCGTTGCGCCAGTGCCGGGCTGCGCCCATTGGTCGAGATGGCGATCTGCAAGTCGCCGCGGCGCACCACCGAGGGATAGTAGAAGTCGCAGTGCGGCGGATCGTCGACGACGTTGCAGAGGATGTTGCGCCGCTGAGTCTCGCGGTAAATGGCCTGGTTGACCTCGCGCGCGGAGGTCGCGGCCACGACCAGGAACATGCCGTCGAGATCGGAGGAGCGAAACTCGCGGGCCTCCCAGGCGATCGCTCCCGCGCGCGCCCATTCTTCCACCGCAGCGCTGGCGCGGGGCGCGATGACACGAACCGTTGCGCCGGCCTCGATCAGGCTGGCGATCTTGGGTTCGCCGACAGCGCCCGCGCCCACGGCCAGGCACGAACGTCCTGCGAGCTTCAGAAATATGGGAAACAACGTCATGCCTTCACCCTTCCACTCCGTGGGGTACGCGCCCGGGGGACGGATCGCGCGCCACCGCAGGCAGAAATTTTCCGGCCAGGCATTCACGCAGCTCCTGGTCGCTGTAGCGCGCGAAAAAGGCGCGCAGATTCTCTCCCGGCAGACGCTCCTCGAGATAGCGCCGCAGAAGGCGCTCGATGGCTTCCGGCACCTCGCGGGCCAGGCAGCGATAACCGATGGGACGCGCGATCGACTGGTGCAGACCGACGGCGCCGCCCACGCAGAAGTAGTAGGCGTCCTGCTGCTCACCGTTGACCTTGATTTTTTTGCCCTCGATGCCGATGTCCGCGATCCAGTGCTGGCCGCAACTGTTGGGGCATCCGGTCACGTGAATTTTCATGTGCTGCTCAAAACCGGGCAGCCGCTCCTCCAGTTCCTCCACCAGCCAGCGGGAAAAGCTCTTGGTCTCGGTAATGGCGAGCTTGCAGAATTCCGAGCCGCTGCAGGCCACGGCACCGCGCCAGAAAGACGAACCCTCGACCTGCAGACCGACACTGTTCAATTCACGCGCCAGGATCTCGGTGTTGCGCTGAGGCACGTTCACGATCAGCAGGTTCTGCATGTTGGTGGTACGGAGCTGGCCGCCGGCGAAGCGGTCAGCGAGATCGGTGGCGGCGCGCATCTGGTCGGCGGAAATCCGGCCGCGCAACACCGCCGCACCGACATAAAAGTAGCCCGCCTGCTTTTGCGGATGAACGCCGACGTGATCGCGATAGACGTCGTCCGGAGGCCGCTCCGCCGCCGCCGGATCCAGGGCGAAGCCAAGGCGATCCTCAAGCTCCCGCTGAAAAGCCTCCGCCGTCCAGCCATGCTTCAGGAAGAGGAACTTGAGCCGCGCGCGCTCACGGCTCTCGCGCAGAACACCGCTCTCGCGGAAAATTTCCGCTACTCCCTTCAGCACCGGAACGACCTGGTGCTGGCGGACGAAGGCGTTGAGGCGGACCCCGAGGTGGGGATCGGTCGACAGGCCGCCGCCGATGCGCAATGAAAAGCCGATTTCGGAATTCGGGCCGGCGCGGTGAAGGGCGGTCAGGCCGACGTCGTTGATCTCGGGATAGCTGCACCAGACGGGGGGGCCGGCGATGGCGATCTTGAACTTGCGCGGCAGGTTGTAGAAGTCGGCGTTGCCTACGAAAAACCGGTTGGCTTCAAGCGCCAGGGCCGAGGCGTCCAAGATCTCATCGGCATCGACTCCGGCGAGCGGGCAGCCGGTGATGTTGCGAGTGTCGTCGCCGCAGGAACCCATGGTGGTGAGGCCGGCGCGCCATAGCGTTTCCAGCAAATCCGGCAGGGATTCGATGGTCACCCAGTGCAGCTGAATATTCTGACGGACGGTGAGGTCGGCGGTGCCGCGCGCATATCGGGCGGTAGCGTCTGCGACCGCGCGCAGCTGGTGGGCATGCAGCAGTCCGCCGGGAATGCGGATGCGGACCATGAAATAAGGAAGCGCCTTGCCCTCGCCATTCTTGCCGCCGATCGCGCCGACGCCGTCGCCCTGGGTATAGACCCCCCACCAGCGAAAATAGGTCCCCAGCCACTCCGGCGTGATGGAGCCGAAGCCTTCGCGGGCGAAGCGGCGAATTTCGTCGAGCCCTTCCCAGGGATTCTTTTCCCGCTTGAGGCGCTCGACGCGTTGCGCCCTGGTTTCCGTAACCGCAGTTTCTGTTCCCGCCGTCGCCATAAAATTCGGGCCACAAAAAAACCCACCGCCAGCATTTGCACTGGCGGTGGGTATGATTGCCGATTTCTAAATGAGTCTAGGTCAGCAGCCCCCTGGCGCCAGTGGAGACACCCATACAACAACAAGTACAACACTGGCAACGCATGAAGGGCTTGAATGACATTGACCTTATGATCGTAGAGAGCGGATTGAACTCTGTCAATCTGCTTCTGGGAACCTTGGATGAAAGTTTTGCATGGAAAGCATCAAAAAAGTTGCGGGGGCGCGCCAAAGCTCTCGGGAGTTACCATCGTAAACTATTGATAATAAAACGGCATCGATCAACATCCTGATTTGCCAATTCGAAAGGTGAGCGCAAACGCGCTGATTACAACGGGTTGAGAATTACTCCGCCAGACGAACTGCACGACGGTTTAGCGGGAAGTGACCTACGCCCCCTACCTCAGCTTCGCGTACTCCGCCTTGGCTTCCTTCAGGATGGGGATGTCGGGGTCGGCGTCTTTCCAGAGGGCGAAGAAATCCTGGTATGCACTCTTCGCTTTGGCGGTGTCGCTAGAGAGGCCGTAGGCGCGGGCCAGACCCAAGTGCGCCAGTGCGCCGATTGGCTCGTTTAGGACGACACCGGGGTGGTCGAGAATTTTCTGAAACTCGGCTACGGCTGCGCTGCCTTGGTGCGCTGCTGCATAAGCCTTACCACGCAGATAGACGGAGTAGAGGGCAAAACTCAAGGTCTGAGCGGGAGAACCGAGTTCATAGGGACTAGCCGGGGCAAGCGCCTCGGTTGCCTTGGTGGCGCTGCCGCTTTGGAGAGCAACGGCGGCTTGGATCATGGGCAGGTAGTCGAAGCGCACGATCGTGTCTTCGGGGAAGCCTTTGGCTAGGTCGGCGGCCAGCCGCGTGGCTTGGGCGGAATCGCCGGCCAGACCCAGCGCGATGGCCGACACAGCCTCAACGTCTCTGCCAGTCGAGAGAGCGAGTGCGGACTGCGCTTGCTGCTTTGCCTGACTTATGTTGCCCACCAGCGCCTCGCGCACGGCAGCTTCGGCCTCGTAGCCCGCCGCTGTCTCTTTTTCATCTGCGCGTTGGGCTGAGTCGGACGCACGCCGCGTCAGCTCCCGCGCCTTGGAGAACTGCCCACCATAAGCGGCCGTGTCGGATTCGCTGCCGAGCATACTGTCTTCGAATCCGGGCTTTCCTATAAACGCTGCGGCCTCACGCTCCATTCCAGCCGCATTGTGCTGCAGGAAATCAATGGCGTAAAGGCTAGAGTGAATTTGAGGACTATCCAGATTGTGGGCTTGCGCCTCCTGCGCCGTGGCTCTGGCTTCGTCCAGACGATTGACCTGCAAGTACGAGCTGACGAGGTTCGCATAAGACAGCCCGCTTCCGGGAGCGAGTTTCAGCGACTCCTGTGCCCGAGCGAGGGCCTTGTCGTAATCGCCCAGATTGCCGTAGATGGCGCCCAGGTTGCCGGTTGGAACCCAATCGCGCGAGTAGGTCTGCGCCCACAACTCATAGGTCTTGCGCGCTGCTTCCAGGTTCCCGGTGACGAAATTTTCATAGTGTGAGGCGATGTAGAGCTTTTCGAGCTCGCTTACCCGTTCGCGCAGATCGTAAGCCTTGCGGGTATTCTCGGCGGCACGGGCAGTTTGGCCCAGGTTGCTATAGCTGGTTCCCAGCCGTGCATAAGCCATGGCAAAGTTGGGATCCAGGCTGACGGCCCGCTGGAACAATGAAGCGGCAGTAGCATAATCGTTTTTCACTGTCATCGACTGGCAGCCCAGGCCGTAGGCCTGCAGCGCCTCCAGCGATGGCGTGGTCACGTTCTCGGCTGGCGCGTCATACTTTTGCACTGAAGCCAGCGACTCGCCCAGCTTCTGGCGTATTTTCGTCGCTGCCTCGCCCACCGCCTTCAGCACCTGCTCCTTGCCGCTGGCCGTGGCCTGCTCGTTCGCCAGTACATCGCCGCTGCGGCAGTTCACCGCTTTCAGCCCCAGGACATACTGGCTGCCCAGACTGGAAATCGAGCCTTCGATGCTGGCAGCGCTAGCCGTGCGCTGGCAGACCTCGTGGGCCAACTCGCGTGTAAGCCGCGCGTCTTTAGGCTGGGCCATCAGCGCCAGCGTCTGCGCCACACGCTGGTCAGAAAGCAAGCTCAGAAACGGCGACTGCTCCAGTTGCGCCGACAGCCCCTGCCGCAGCGTACCGTCGAAGACCGGATCGCCGGTGGTGTTAGTGAATTCGGCGAGGACGACGGTGTCCTTCTCGGTCAGGCGGTGCGCAGTCTGGCGCGAGCGGAAGTAGAACGCTCCTGCGATTGCCACCGCGACCACTATCACGGCTGCGGGAACCAAAATCTTCCGGAGTTTCCTGCCCGCTACAGGAACTTCGGCGACCTTCATGGCGCCCGATGACGGAGATGGAGCAGGCGCAGGGGAGAAACCGGATGCGGGTGACGGCTGAGGCGTGACCTGAGAGCCACTTTCCCGCGCGACCGCGACCGAACCCGAACTAGCTGGTACGCCCCGCCGCGATTCCGTTTCCCGCTTCAGCCGCTTTAGGTCGGCCCGCATATCCGCAGCGTGCTGGTAGCGCAGCTCGCGATCTTTCTCCAAAGCCTTGTTGATGATGTCTTCCAGCTTGGGCGGAAGGTCAGGATTCAGCCTTATTGCAGGAACCGGGTCACGATCCAGAATCTCGTGGAAGATGACCGCAGAACTCTCGCCGCGGAAAGGCAGTGTGCCCGTCGCCATCTCGTACAACACTGCTCCGAACGAGAACAGATCAGTCCGCGCATCCAACTCTTTCGCCCGCGCCTGCTCCGGCGACATATAGGCAACGGTGCCGACCGTAGAACCCGCGCTGGTCAGTTGTGCTTTAGCCGCGTCGGTTCGCGTGGCCTCATTCTGCTCTTTTGCGCCCGATATCGCGACCTTCGCCAGCCCAAAATCGAGAATCTTGGCGTGGCCTCGCTCCGATACGAAGATGTTCGCGGGCTTAATGTCACGATGGACGATGCCTTTCGAGTGTGCTGCATCGAGCGCGTCCGCGATCTCGATCGCGAGCAACAGCAGAGTTTCCAACTCCAGCGGACGGTTGCCGATCATGTGTTTCAGGGTCTGGCCATCGAGGAACTCCATGGCGATGAAACGCTTGCCCTCATGCTCGCCAATTTCGTGAATGGTGCAGATGTTGGGATGGTTCAATGACGAGGCAGCACGAGCCTCGCGACGGAAGCGCTCCAGAGTCTGAGGATCTTGGGAGACCTCGTCGGGAAGGAACTTCAGGGCGACAAACCGTCCCAGGGAAGTGTCCTCGGCCTTGTAAACCACGCCCATGCCGCCGCCGCCGAGTTTCTCGACGATTCGGTAGTGAGAGATGCTTTGGCCGATCATGGAGTCGAAGTATGTTAGGCGGGAAGCGTCGGCAAGTCAATGACTGCCGTGGAGTTGGCGGTATCGCCACGGGATACTTGGCGTAAGATCGCGATGTCACTCATTGACCCGTTTGTGGCGAACAACCAGCGCAAACTTGCGCTATGGCCGGAATTCCTAAACCTTCCGCTACAAGCCAGCAGGAGGCGTGAATGGTGTTCGTCGAATTCTCGAGTCTCGCGTCAATGGGCGCGCTCGGGAGTGACCGTGGTCCCACCCTGGCGGAAGCCGAACTGCAGAATCCAGGAGCCGGGGTTGTTGGGCGCGAACTTCCATTGCTCTGCCGCCTGCCGCGCTTGCCGAGCGAAATACTGGCTCGGACCGGGAGTAATCAGGCTGGCGCTTTCCACGTTGCCCGAGGCGTCGACATTCACCTTCACGCGCACGCGAATGGTGCCGGTGATGGTTTCCCGGGCGGACTTGGGAATCGCGGGCACCACCTGGTGCACAATCGCGCCGGAGGAAGCCAAAGGTGCGGCCGGTTCCGGCGCGATGGGAGTCTGGCCGTGGGACGGCGCCGCTGCAACCGGCGACGTCTCCTGACCGGGGATGCGGGTGGAGGAGCGGCGTGGCGCAGGAGAAGGCTTCGGCCGTGAGGCCATGCCTTGCGACTCGGCGGGCGTGGACACAGCGGGCGAAGCGGGCGCAGCCGATCGCGTCGCAGGGCCCGTGGACTGGCCGCCGCGCGAGCCCAACCATCTCGGTCCGAGCACCAGGGCAGCGAAGGCCAGCGCCACGGCGGCAAGCAGAAGCACGTAACGCCACCTGGCCGCCTCGGGCGGAATGCGAAGAGTGGAGGGCTGTTGGGCTAAGGAGGGGGCGGGCGCGTTTGACCGCAGGCGAGCCGCGATATCGGCGGCGCTGCACCGCCGCTGCGGGTCGCGGCGAAGACAACAATGCGCGATGCCCATGAAGGGCGTGGGCACGGTTTCGAGCACCGGCTCGGCCAGACCATCGCAGGAAGGCCGGCGCTGGGTCAGGGCCTCCATGAGCGTAATGCCCAGCGACCAGGCGTCGGAGGCGGGAGAGATTTTTCCCGCCGCGAGTTCGGGCGCATCGTAGATCGTCGGACGAACGGGGCGCGCGAGAGCGCCGGCAGCGATCAGGCTGTCGCTGGAAAGCTTCAACTGGTCGCGCACCGCCATAATATTGGCGGGCTTGAGGCGCCCGTGAACGTAAGCCTTGCCATGAATGTAGGCGAGGGCGTCCAAGGCCGGCTCCAGAAGCTCTCGCGCCTCCTGGGGAGTCAGAGGACGATGGGGAAGAATCTGGCCCAGATTCTCGTCCGCGTACTCCATGACCACGTAGAGGAGGTTCAGACTGCCGAGGCGGCAGCGCCCGCTTTCGAAAATTGGAATCAGATGCGGATGGGCGAGCCGTGCCGCGGCTTGCCAGCGCGCCAGCTGGGCATCGGCGTCGAAGCCGGCCGTTACCAGCTTGATGGCTGCTTTCTGAGGCTCGCGCTCGCGGCGCTCGGTCAGGAACACAGCACTCTCTTCACTTCCGCCGAGGTACTGGCGCAGAGGGAAAGCGGCGGCAACGGTCATGCCTTCCAACTGCCGCCAGTCGCGGGTCATTTTCGTTCCGGTATTTCCGCTAGCTTGCATCGCGCAGCCATTGTAAGCGAGACCACGGTGAGGTGCAGCCGGGTTTTTGCGATCTGATCGTACCTGACCGTCCGGGTTTGGCTCTGCTCCGGCCAAGTAAGGGCCGATGGTGATGACGCGAAGGCCGGCGGAGACAAAATGTCAGGCCAGCGTGGTCCAAGCGGAGTTGCGGCGTGATGATTCGATCACCGCCGCGATGAAGCGCACGCCGGCTACGCCATCCTCGACCGTGGGCACCAGCAGAGAGGCGGGATCCGGCGTGCGTCCTTCCAGGCGAGCGCTAATCTGCTCGGCGAAATCGGTGTAGAGCTGCGCGAAAGCTTCCAGGTATCCCTCGGGATGGCCGGCGGGAACCCGGCTGGCATGCGCCGCTACGGGAGTGGCTGCGGGTCCGGCGCGATAGATGAGGGTCGGCGCTTTCCCCAAGGCGGCGAACCACAGACAATTGGGATTTTCCTGTCGCCACTCCAGGCCGGCCTTCTCTCCATAGACACGAAGGCGGAGGTTGTTTTGATTGCCCGTGGCCACCTGGCTGGCCCAGAGCATGCCGCGGGCGCCCTCGCTGAAGCGCAGCATGATCTGCACGTTGTCGTCGAGCCGGCGGCCGGGAACGAAGGCGGTCAGTTCGGCGGCCAGTTCCCCGCATTTCAATCCGGTCACAAAGCAGGCGAGGTTGTAGGCATGAGTTCCGATGTCTCCCAATGACCCTGCCGGACCACTTTGGGCGGGATCGGTCCGCCAGGCGGCCTGCTTCTGGCCAGTGCGTTCCAGCGGCGTGGCGAGCCAATCCTGGGCGTACTCCACCTGCACTAGGCGGAGGGGTCCGAGCTCGGCCAGGGCGATCATCTGGCGCGCCTGCCGGACCAGAGGATGACCGGTATAGTTGTGAGTCACCGCGAAGAGCAGGCCGGTGCGGTGAACCACGGAGGCCAGGTCGAGGGCATCTTCCAGGGTGGTGGTCAGGGGCTTGTCGCAGATCACGTGGATGCCGGCTTCCAGAAAGGCCTTGGCCGGCGCGTGGTGCAAATGATTGGGGGTCACAATGGCGACCGCGTCAATGCGATCCTTGCGCGCGGCCTCGGCTGCGGCCATTTCCGAGAAGCTGCGATAGGCGCGATCCGGGGCGATGTGCAGATCGAGGCCCGCGGAGCGGGAGCGCTCGGGATCAGACGACAGCGCCGCCGCCACCAGTTCGAAGCGATCGTCGAGCCGGGCGGCGATGCGGTGCACCGCACCAATGAATCCACCGGGGCCACCGCCGACCATGCCCAGCCTCAGACGGCGCGCCTGCTTGCCTTCCGACTTCATTTCCAGAGCCACAGTTTCCTCCGAAGATTGCAAGCTCGAGCGTGGGATATGGCTTCACAACCCGCAAATTCGCCACGGGAAATGAGGCCAAGAAAAACCAGTTCCCGGTTTTCTCCGTTCCCGCTCTCTCAGTTGGATCCCGCTAGTCCAGGCCTATCATGCGGCGGTTCGCCGACTGGTCGGCGCTTCTGCCGGCGAAATCATCGAACGCCTGCGCCGACGCCTGAATAATGTGGCGGGCGATAAAGGGTGCGCCCTCAGCCGCGCCCTGCTGGGCACTCTTAATGCAACACTCCCATTCCAGCACCGCCCAACCGTCGAAGCCGTACTGCGTAAGCCGGGAAAAGATGCCAGTAAAGTCAACCTGGCCGTCGCCTGGCGAGCGAAAACGTCCCGCGCGGTTGATCCAGGGCTGATAGCCACCGTAAACACCCTGGCGTCCCGAGGGATGAAATTCGGCATCCTTCACATGAAACATTTTGACGCGAGCGTGAAAAAGGTCGAGAAACTGGAGATAGTCCAGCTGCTGCAGGACGAAATGACTGGGATCGAAAAGGGCGTGGCAACGGGGATGATGCTGCACGCGGTCCAGAAACATCTCAAAGGTCGCGCCGTCGTGCAAATCTTCTCCGGGGTGGATTTCGAAGCACAAGTTGACCCCGGCATGGTCGAACGCGTTCAGGATGGGCAGCCAGCGAGCGGAAAGCTCGGCAAAAGCGGTTTCGATCAGTCCGGGCGGCCGCTGCGGCCAGGGATAGACATAGGGCCAGGCCAGGGCTCCTGAAAACGTGGCGTGGGCGTTTGCCCCAAGCTGAGCGGAGGCTCTGGCCGCGTACAGCAATTGCTCCACCGCCCAAGCCTGACGGGCTTTGGGGTTCCCTCGAACGGAGTGGGGGGCGAAGCCGTCGAACAATTCGTTGTAGGCGGGATGGACCGCGACCAATTGACCCTGGAGGTGGGTGGAGAGCTCAGTCAGCTGTAGCCCATGGCGGGCCAGGGTACCGCGCACTTCGTCACAATAGGTCCGGCTTTCTGCGGCGCGTTTCAGGTCGAAGAGACGGGAGTCCCAGGAGGGGATCTGCACACCTTTGTAGCCGAGCCCCGCAGCCCAGCGGGAAATATCGTCCAGGTTGTTGAAGGGCGGACTGTCTCCGGCAAACTGCGCCAGAAAAATGGCCGGGCCCTGGATGGTCCTCATGAGCGGGAGTCTCCGATGAAAGCGAACGTTGAACGCCAGAACGGGCGAAAAACTCCGCCCGCCAATCTACAGAAGTCCGTCGATCTGCACAATGTCGGAATCGCCGTCGCCGACGGCGGCGAAGATCCACTTGCCGTCCGAGGACCAGGAGACGCGGCGCGCAATAAAAGACCGCTCCTCGCCGAAGTCGGTGATCTTCCTGAGCTTTCCGTCGACGGTTGAGGCTACCCAAATGTTGGTGCCCAGACTGTCCTGCAAAGGCAGGGCGAGGAACCTGCCGTCAGGCGAAATGACGGGATGCAGGCCCTGCCAGATGGGCACGCGATCTCCGGCAATGTGGGCCAGCAACGTGGAAGGTCCGATCTCCGGCCGGGCCATGCGCAATTCGTAGTCGAGCAAGCCATTCAGGTTCTGCAGCGGGACCGTGTAATAGAGGGCCGAGCCGTCGGGGGCAACCGCGGAGCTGCGCGCGTTGTCGGTGCGGACGAGGACGGGATCGCCGCCGGCGGCAGGAATCTTCATGAGCCGGTAGCTGCCGGTGTCTTTGACCGGCGACGACTCGGAATAGTAGAGCCACTTGCTATCGCCCGACCAGGTCGCCCAGGCGCCTTCGGAGATCGCCAGGCGCATTCCGCTGCCGTCAGGGCGGATCATCCAGTAGCGGACACCGCGTCCCTGCTCCGCAGGCCGATTGGTGGCAAAGGTGATGAACCTGCCGTCCGGCGACCAGATGGGGACCCCGGTCACCACCGCAGGGTCCTTTTCAAACGTGAGCTGGCGGCTCTCTCCCCGGCTCAGGTCGCGGACCCATAGATTGCCGTGACCACCGGTGTCGGAGAGATAAGCGACTTCGCTGTCGTCAGCGTTGAGGGTTGGAGTCTGAACCTGACCGGTCTGGCGGGTGATGCGAACCGCGCGGCTTACGTTTTCGCCAGGGGCGCCATCGACCGGAAACTTCCAGATGTCGAAGCGGATGCGCATGCGACTGACTACAATGCGGCCGCTGGGCTCGGTGTCGGGATTGTGATCGCCTTCGTCCCCAAAAGTAAGCTGGCGGGGAGTTCCGCCGGATATTCGTGTGACCCACAGGTGCATGGTGGGGAGATAAAGCAACGTGCTGCCGCGGGCCGTGCTGTAGACCAGGCGGGAGCTATCCGGGAGCCAGGCCAAACCGCCCATCAGGTTGCTTTCGTCGGTGACCTGGCGGGGCGTGCCGCCAGCCGAAGCGACAACGTAGATGTCGTCGGCCCAAGTCTCGCGGCTGTGGATGTAGGCGATGTGGCGGTCATCAGGTGACCAGCGCGGCTGCCGGTAGCTGAAAGAGGCGACGGCCTCGCTGACCACTTTCGGGTTGGAACCGTCACGCTCGGAAACTACCAGCTGCATCTGCTTGCCGCTGAGGCGAAAAAACGTCAGCCGCTTGCCGTCATGACTGACGTCCGCGCCGCTCATGCTGGAGGTCAGCTGTCGGGGAGTGCCGCCCAGAGCCGATACCTCCCAAAGAGTGCCCTGGGCATCGCCGACGGGAGGCGGCGTGTAGTAAATCAGGGAAGCCGAGTCCTGAGACCAGCGGGGCTCGAGATGATCGACGGGGTCGCGGGTGACTTGCAAAGGAGGGCCGCCGGCGAGAAGGCGAATCCAAATTTGCCGCAAGCCGGTGGAATCGCAGACGAAGGCCACCGACTTGCCGTCTGGCGAGATTGCCGGATTCTCTTCCATGCCCGCGAAATCGGTGAGGCGGAGAACCTTCACCAGCCGGGAACCGGGTTCGATCGTTCCTCGCAGCCACCAGGCGCCGGACCCTACGAGCGCAGCCAAGGCCAGGGCAAGGAGCAGGCCGAGGTGTGATGGTGCGCCCCCTTTCCGGTCCGGGAGCACGGCTGCCGCGGAGGAATCGGAGAGTGGGGAGGTCGATTGCAGATGGAAGGCCAAGTCTCGTGCCGATTGGAAGCGCTGTTCCGGATGCTTTTCGAGGCAGTGGCGAACGATGCGCTCCAGTCCCGCGGGCAGGGCTCGTCCGCTGGCAGTGAGTTCGGGCAGTTCGTCCTTGAGAATGGCGCTGGCCCGGTCCGCGGCAGTGCGACCGCCAAAGGCAGGCTGGCCGGTGAGGGCTTCGTAGAGGACCGCGCCGAAGCTGAAAATGTCGGAGCGCGCGTCTGCCCTCTCGCCACGCACCTGCTCCGGCGACATATAGCCGGCGGTGCCCAGGGCTACGCCGACACCGGTCTGGTTCGCGAGATCAAGAGAGGTCAAAGTCGCATCGCTTGACTCGGGCTCCGTCAGCTTGGCAAGGCCGAAGTCGAGAACCTTGGCGCGGCCGTCGCGGCACAGAAAAATGTTTCCCGGCTTGAGATCGCGATGGACAATTCCCTTTTCGTGGGCGGCGGCCAGCGCCTGGGCGATCTGCGCGGCAATATCCAAAGCTTTGCGCGGCGGAAGGCACCCATCCGCCAGGCGATCGCGGAGGTTGATCCCTTCGAGCAGCTCCATCACCAGATAGGGAGAGCCCTCGTGCGTGCTGAAGTCGTACACCACCAGAATGTTGGGGTGATTCAGGGAGCCGGCGGCGCGAGCCTCCAGTTCGAAGCGCCGGAGACGGTCAGGATCGCGGGAAAATGACGCCGGCAAAACCTTGACTGCCACCTCGCGACTCAGGCGCGGGTCGCGGGCGCGGTACACTTCCCCCATTCCTCCAGCGCCCAGCGGGGCGAGAATCTCGTAGGGACCGAGTCTGGCGCCGGCATTCAGGGGCATCAGGTCTGGGATTATAGCTTGTGATCTCGGTCACAATTGTCTGCAACTTGTCTCGGCCACACAAAACGCTCCGGTTGAATCCAATCCAGCACGACCAGACCCAAACGCAACGAGCTGCAGATCGGCCCTGCGCGGGGTCCTGAACGAGCCAGTCTCTCGCGGGCAACCTCATACAGTGTGTTCTGTAGAGCGGATTTTCCGGGCGAACGATAAAAATTTCCCCGCTTCACCCATGGGAGGGATGCGGATCCGATTACAAACAAAGGACGTCGCAGCCTTGGCATATTTATTGCAATCCTCCGAGGGTGAACTCATAGCCGGAGGGAGTCATGTCCAGCATAAATATCGATAACGTAGGAGAGATGGCAGTGATCGAGTGCTCGGGGAGATTCGTGAAGCCTGAGTCCGCCTTCCAGTTGCGGGATGCGGTCACTTCCCAGAGGAATGTTCACACCCTGGTGCTCGACCTGACTGAGGTGGATGCCATGAGCGGAGGCGTGGTGGGCATGCTGGCGTTTTTGCAGCGCTGGGCTTATGGCCATGATATCCGCTTCAAACTGTTCAACCCATCGCGGGCGGTCCAGGCCAAGCTGGAGCATACCAACACCATGCCGACGCTGGAAATTGCATCGCTCGACGAGATGATGGCGCTGTTGAGCAGCGCTGACCACCGCTACGCCCTGGTTTCGTGAGGTTTACTGCACCCGCAGGATGAGCTGCGTGCCCCCATCGAGATGCACGTTAGACGAGTCCGAACTGATGGCGGAGACCGGAGCGGAGCCGTTCAGCGACAACCCCTTCATTCCAACCACGCCCTGACTGGTGGGATCGAGAGGGGCGACCGTGGCGCCTGAAATCGTCAGCGGGTCGGGCGTAGATTCGAGACCACCGCGCTCGGGATGACCGCTCGGATAGGGAGATGGGCCGGTCACCGACGGAACCTGCCCGGCGTTACCGCGAGATGCCGACGGCATTCCCGACGAGTTGGGGTTGTAAGGATCGTTTCCGCCGGAGTATGTGGCGGCGCCGAATTCGCTTTGCAGGGGCCGTCCGATAGCCTGAACCGCCGCCTGCAGAGGCACTTCACGCCCGTCCTTCATGAGCAGACGGTCAAAAGCAATGCGTAACATGGACCCGGGAGACTGCTTGCTGTGGGCCTTGGCCTCGATTACCCGGCCAATGACCTTGCAGTTGCGGGGCACGATGATCTGACCGTGCGACAGCACGTCCATCGTGGTCTTGGCCTCGATCCTGTCATTCGCCCTGGCTTTCTTCGCATCGAGGGACTTCGAGAGCTCGGTGGAAAGCACGGTGCCATTGGTAAGCGGGGTGACATTGGCTACGGTGGAGCCGGACGTGGAGTCACCTGGGTTCGGGGCAGAGCTGGCGGGTGAGCTTTGCGCCCCGGCAAGCGAAGAAAGAAGAAACGACAGCAGCACTAACCACGGAACTGACTTCATAAACGGCCTCAGGGTGGGTTGCGGTCTTCAGTCTCCCCTTACTTATTAAGATGCAATCGGACAGCCGACATTTGCCAGCCGGCAAGCCGGTCAAAACCACGTCTTCTGCCTATACCTACGGTACTCGTCTCCGAATTTGGCCTCCAGCACTTTAGCCTCCTTGTGGGCGCGAACGGCCTGAATCGGGATCAGGACGGCCAGAAGCAGGAAGGCGTAACGGTACTGCAATGCGATAAGAATTCCCAGCAGCAGCAGCCAGCTGAACACATAGATCGGATTCCGGATCCGGGAGTAGATGCCATGCGTGACCAGACGCCGCGCCTGCGCACTTATGGAGAACGAGCTTCCCAGCTGCCAGCGGGCGGTAAAGAGCAACACGGCGGCCGGCGCCGCGATCGCAAGTCCCGCCCAGCGTGCCCAGGTCCATGGCCCCGGACGCAGGATGACAACGGAGATCACAATCAGAACCGCCGAGAATTGCAGAATGAACAAGGGTGTGATTTTGCTTTCGCCCGCTGGTTCAGCCGCGCTCGCTGGGCTGGGCATCATTCTACAAATCCCATGCGGATGCTGTGAATGAAGTCGGTATAAGCCGGATGGACGCCGGCGGCGCGAACGTCGGTGGCGATCTGTCCCCGGTGATAGGCGGAGTGCATGACAACGTGAATCAGGATGTCGTCCTTGCGGCTGCTCCAGTTTTGCCCCTGGGTATTCTTGTAGGCGACCGTAGCCGCCAGATCCGCTTCGCTCTTTCCGGCCAGGTAATTCGTCCAGAGCGAGGCCATCTCGGCCGCCTGCCGCTCACATTCCTGCAGGGAGAAATCCGGCCAGACCGCAATCGATTGCGGCTGCTGCTCCAGGCGCTCCAGCCACAATCGCTGAGCCGCCAGAATGTGCGCGATGAACCGCAGAGGGCGGGGCGGCGGCGGTGTCGCCAGGCGCAAGCCGGAAAGGACTTCCCGGTTCGCCCAGGCATCGTAAGCAAAGAGCCGCACCAGGTGGGCGACGCCATCCATACGGTTCCCCCGGGATATTCAATCACAAAATGACCCAAAGGTGCGCCCGGCGTGTGTCAGCAGCAGGTCCGGGGATTCACAATCGGGGGTGGGCCATACCGGGAAATGCGCACACGACGGAGTGACTTCCAGGGCAAGTTAGAATGCGACCTCAGACCTCTGCCAAGCAATCGGGGACCTCTGGTATCCAAAGCCCGACCATCATCGTCCAATCCTAGAGATCAGGGAAGGAGGCAGCATGAGGCGAAGAGAATTCATGGCGGGAGCGGCATGGGGTGTGGGAGCGGCCTGGCTGGCGTCTCGTGGTGAGGCGGGGATCGCAAGAGCCCTGCCGCCGCTGCCGCGCAAGTTCAGCGCCGCCGATACCGTCACCCTGGGCAAGACCGGGATCACCACCAGCCGCCTGGCGATGGGAACGGGCACAGTGGGGTCGGGTCATCACTCGCATCAGACCGGTCTGGGCGTGGACGGATTGTCCCGGCTTTTGCTCAACGGTCACGACCACGGCCTGCGCTTCTTCGATGCGGCCGATTCTTATGGCAGTCATCCGCACGTGGCTGAGGCTCTCAAGCACGTGCCCCGAGAGAAGGTCACCGTCCTCACCAAGACCTGGGCGCGCGATCCCGCCACCGCCCGCGCCGATCTGGACCGCTTCCGCAGGGAGTTAGGCACCGACTATCTGGATATTTGCCTGATGCACTGTCTCACAGAAGGCGACTGGACCGAACGCTACCGCGGCGTCATGGATGTATTTTCCGAAGCTAAGGAGAAGGGCATCATCCGGGCGCACGGCTGTTCCTGCCACAGCATCGAGGCGCTGCGGGCGGCGGCCAAGTCGCCGTGGGTCGAAGTCGATTTGGCGCGCATCAATCCTGTTGGCTCCTACATGGACGCGGAGCCCGATACCGTCGTGGCCGTGCTGCGGGAAATGAAGGCGGCGGGAAAAGCCGTGATCGGCATGAAGATTCTGGGCCAGGGAGACCTGCGCCATCGCCAGGACGAGGCCCTGAAGTTTGCCTTGTCACTGGGTGCTTTGGACGCCTTTACCATCGGCGCGGAGAGCCAGGCCGAGCAGGAGGATCT
>CAYOZX010000042.1:0-17993 GCA_964408515.1 uncultured Acidobacteriaceae bacterium
CCATCTTCCTTTTGCAGGAACGAACGATTCCCTAATTTCCTGTCTGGAGTATGCGGCGACGCTGCAAGCGGCCCTGATGCCGCTGACGCATGAACGTCAGTTTCGAGTAATAGTCTCACTTTCGGACGATGCACCCTCGGCCAGGTTTGCCTGCACGGTGAGGTTTCACCAGATTCGACCCGGCGAAAGCTGGATCTCCGAGAATCTTGAAGGATACGAATCTGAAGCGATTCTGGTCTTTGATGTCCCGAGTGAATAGGGCGGCGTGTTGCTTGCTGCGTCTGTGGCGCAAAATCACGCAGACGCTCAATGGTAGTGCGACCGGCTTCCCCACCCACCAGGCAGACAAATGCTGCCGGGCCTCCCGGGCCCGATCTGCGCTGCTCACTCTCCTTCCGAGATCAGGGGCACGAAGCGGCATCCTTCGAGCACGGTGATGAGCGCCTTCCCTTCCCGTTTGCGCACCAATTGCAGTTCCTGCGCCTCCGGTGGGCCCACGGGAATGATCATGCGCCCGTCTTCCTTCAGCTGCTCCAGCAAGGCGGCCGGAATGGAACGGCTGGCGGCCGACACGACGATGCCGTCGAAGGGAGCGTAGTCCGGCAGTCCCTGGCTGCCATCGCCGGTGACAATGGTGACATTGCCATAGCCCAGCCGGGAAAGCGTCTCCTGCGCCTGGCGCGTCAATACCGCATGGCGCTCCACGGAGTAGACGGAGCGAGCCATTTCCGCCAGCAGCGCCGTCTGGTATCCCGACCCGGTACCGACTTCAAGCACTCTGGACTCCGGTCCCAACTGCAGAAACTCCAGCATCAGGGCCACAATGTAAGGCTGCGACACGGTCTGCCCGGCAGCGATCGGCACCGGATGGTCTTCGTAAGCCTGGTCACGATAGTGTCCCTCGACGAACTCATGACGGGGAACGCGCTCCATGGCCTGAAGCACGCGTTCGTCCCGAATGCCGCGGGCGCGGAGCTGGGATTCCACCATGTTGTGGCGCTCCACGGCGTAAGGATCGGGATGCATGTCAGTGCCCCAAGCGGGGATCAGGATACTCCACCCGCCGCCCTCATTCCGTGCGCCTGAGCGCTGCATGCTCCGGCTGACCGGCCGAATTACTTTTTTCGCTGCCGAACCCTGACGTCGAAGCTCACCACGCCGTTCTGATCGCGCACGCCGACCACGGAGATGTTCCGCGTGACGTTGTACTCCACCTGGATGATTTGCTGCGATGCCTGGGCGACGTTGGTCGTGTAGGTGAGCGTCAGGTTGTTCTGGACCTGTTGTTCGATGGTGACCGCAGGCCCGGTCTGCGTGGGCGAGGTTTCCGTCGTCAATCCCTGGGGATCGATCTTGATGCGGCTTACGCCGAACAGCCTCTGCACCCGGTTGCTGACCGTGGCGTTGAGGGCGGCGCTCAGAATGGCGCTGGAGGTCTCCTGGCTGAAAGCGGATTGCGATTGCGTGAGCTGTGCCGACTCCCCGGCGGTCTGCCCGAAGGCCAGCAGGGCGATGATATCGGAGGTGGGCAGAGGCGGTTCCGAGCGGTAAGTCACGTTGGGGCGGTCGATCTGGCCGTTCAGGTTGAGGGTCACGTCATAGTCGCGAACCCGGGTGGAAGCCTGCAGATCGAGCACGGGCGTGGTGGTCACGGGGTTGATAAAGGTCACGTCGCCGCGCTCCAGGCGGTAGCGGGTGCCATTGAAGGTGACCTCGCCTTCGATAATGTCGGCGCGTCCCAGAATCACCGGCTTGGCGGCTGTTCCGCGCAGGCGCAGGTCGGCGTCGCCGGAGATGCGCATGGCAGCAGTTTGCATCTGCAGTTCCGGCGTGGTGGCCACGTGCACATCCAGCCGAATGCGGTTCAGCAGACGGTTCGTGGGCGGAAGCACCGAAGCCTGCGATCGCTCCATGTAAGCGCCGAAATCGAACCCCGGCGTCATCGACAACTTGTTGACCACGATGTCCCCGGTCAAACTGGACGCCCGTGAACTCCCCGCGAAGCGCAGATCGGCATCGGCCGAAGCGCTCACCCCGGGGGGATAGCGCAGTCGCACGCCCTGCCCGCGAACCCCGAGGTCGAAATTGAAGTTGCCGTTGTAGGCGGTTGCATATCCGCTGAAAGTAACCAGACCGCCTCCGGTGTGGGCGGTAAGCGTCTCAATTTGCAGCCGGTCCTGGTTGAAGACGAGCGCACCGTTGATGTCGCTGAGGGCGCTGGGCAGGTCGATGTAGGCGACGGAGCCGTGGTCAATGCGCACCCGTCCCTGCACCGCAGGCCTGGCCAGGACTCCCGCCACCGTCAGGTCCACGGACACGACCCCGGAAGACGTAAAGTCGGGGTTGAAGGTTTCAATCAGCTTCAGGTTCACCTGCCCCTGGGCGCGCAGGTCCAGCTCCCGCTGGCCGTCGAGGCGCGCCGTTCCCGAGGCAGTGATGTCCGTGTCGTCGCCCACCAGATGAAATTGTTCGAGGCGCAGAGTCTGGTTGGAGATCGAAAACCGGACGGGGCCGCTGTTCCGCAGCTTGATCTCCTCGACGATGAGGTCGAGAGGGTCAAGGCTGGCCACGACCTGCAACTCCCGGGGCCGTCCCAATGGACGTCCCCCGGGGCCCTCCCCGCTGGCGCGGGAATGCCCGGTTACTCCCGCGCGCATGGAAACGCGCAGGAGAGAGTCCACGTCCAGCTGGCGGAAACGTAGGTGGACGTCAGCCGGCCAGTCTTCTCGCATGCGTACCTGGCCGTCGAGCTTCAGGTCCGCCTGATCGAACTGGGATTCGCCGCTCATGCTCAGGATTTCGCCCTGAGAGACAGCGTGCAGCGTGAAATCTCCCGCGCGCTCCTGGTCGAAGGTCAGGTCGCGCAGGTGAACCTCCGCGTTGAGCGCAGGCTGCTCCAGGGTGCCGCTGCCGCTGGCGGTGAAATCGGCGCGGCCCTGGATGGTGACGCGCGAATTCTGCAGGGCAGAAATTCGTGTCAGGTCGAAATTCGCGCCGGTCGCCTGGAAGCTGTAGGCGCCGCTGTCGAAGCCATAGGCGGCGTCGCCGGCGACCGTGGCTTCGTAGTGGGTAAGCTGCAGGTTTTTGAGGTGAATCTCGGCGCCGGTGAAGGCCAGGTCAGCGCTGAAATGCTCGATCGGCTCTCCGTAGACGAGGGCGTCACGAACCATGATATGGCCTTCGCCATGCGGATCGGCTGGCGTGCCCTCGATTCGGAGCTGGAAGTCCGTGACTCCGGAGACGGGATACCCGTATCCAGCCAGCGCCAGGAACGACGCCAGGTCGGCGTTTTGTGTATCGAGCCGCACCTGGAACTGGCTCTTATCTGTGAAGTGTCGCTGGCTCAGATGGGCCTGCAGATCGAAGCGCACCGAATCCGGGTTTCGCACCAGGATTCCGTTATGCACCGCGAAAAGCGACGGAGAGACCTGAATGTCCGCCCGCAGGGAATTCCAGTTCACCATTTTCGCCGGCGTCCGCGAGGTGGCAGGAATCAGGGTTTCGAAATCCTGCGACTGAAGAGTGCCGGAAATGGCGATCTGCGACAAGCGTCCGGTCGCCGATCCGCTGAAGGAAGCGTGCCCGCGCAAGGTGACTGGAACAGGTCCGGTGTAGCCGGCCGCAACGATCACCGGCTGCCACTCCCCAAGATCGGTGGTCGAGACCGAGAGCCGCAACGAAGCCGTCGAAGAAAGCGTGCCGCTGGCGTGAACCTGGGTGGCGCGCGTGTTAGCGGTCAATTCGTCGATCTGCAGCTCCCCCGGACCTGCCCGGTAGGTGCCGCGAGCATGCGCCGTCAGCGGCAATTGTGAGCTTGAAACGCGGGCCGGCGGGGCGACATCGGTCTCGACGCGCGCCTCGGTATCGCGCACCGACCCCTTCCAGCGGGCGTCCACCGTGCCGCTCGCCAAGCCCGCCAGTTTCAGGCGCTCGAATGGTCGTCCGGCGCTGGCGAGGGCAGAGGCGATCTCATAAGTGGACAGGTCACGGAAGCGAAGGTGAATCATTCCCGACTGCCGTTCAGATTCTTTTGCCTTCGCCGGTGCGATCTTGGACCCGGGGTTGCGCCAGTTGCTGATTTCAGCATCGCCTGAAATCAGCCCGCTTAGCACCCGGCCTTCAATTTGTGACAACAGCAGCCGGTCGGGTTGCAATCTGTATTGCGCGCTGAGACTGGCATGGTGCACGCCCACCGGCGCGTCCCGCCAGTCCAGGTTCGCGATCTGGAGCTTTCCGATGGAGGAGAGATTCGTGCCTGACCAGGACGCGTGCCCGGTCAGGCGGACCATCCCACGACGAAATTCCGGACGGCGGGCCACTGCCGCGGCTTCCGCCACGTCCAGATTGGCATCATAGTCGGCTTCGATCCGCGGCTGGCGGAAATCCTGCACCAACCCCTTGGCCCTTGCTTCGGAGCGGCCCGTACTGACTCTCAGGGAATGAATCTGGACCTGGTTGGGAGCCAGCGTGAAGTGCGCCTCGGCATTCCAGGCGACAGGACGCAGGCCTTTGAAGGCGCTGTCCACTTTGCCCAGCAGGACATTGCCATCGTAGCGCCGGCGGAGCATGGAGTAGCTCATGTCGGCGGAAACATCGTTCAGGATCAAATCCAGGGGCACGCGCTGGTCGCCCCAGAGCAGTTCTCCGTGACGAACTTCCAGCCGGTCGATGGACAGGGCGAACAGCTGCTCCACCGGAGGCTTGGAAGAAGCGCGGTTCACTCTCGGTTCGGGCTGATTGGTGGTGCCGTCAGGATAGACAATAATGTGGATCACCGGATGATCGAAGACCACATACTTGAGCCCGAGATCGGATCGCAGCAAGGACAGCAACTTGATCTGCGCCATCAGGCTCTGCAGATGGGCGTAGGGCAGTTCTCCCTCTTGCTCCCGGCCATGGATGGTGAGATTGCGAACTTCGATCTGAAAATGGAAGGGGACGGTGTGAATGCTGCCCAGTTCGACCCGGCCTCCGGTGATGCGTTCGAGGGTGGCGACCAGGCGCCGACGAACCATCGCCTGAAAGGAGTCCGTAGTGCTGTACCAGCCGAGAGCGGCCAGCGCCAGCCCGCCGCCCAGCATCAGCCCCAGGACATATTTCCAGAGCTGGCGCCTGGGCTTGGCGTCGGCTTCAGTCATTGCGTCGGGCCCCGGACACGGCCGCCAGACCTTCACTGCGAATCTCGCTTCCCGCCCGCAGGTCCTGCAGCCACGCGGTCAGCAGCTGGTTGATCTTTTTCTCGGTCAGCACTTCCTTGATCTTGCCGCTCACGTCGGACAGGGGAACATCGCGGCCGCCCGCCTGCCGCAGTTGGGGCAGAAGTTCCTGGTTGTCGTAGTTCTCGTGCCTCTTGGCGTCGAGGGTGAGGCCGGTTCGCGGCCCCGAATCCACCAGCTTCTTGAGGTCCAGATCCAGCGCCACGCGGCTGCGCAGATCCTCCCCGCTCAGGCGGCTTTGCTCCAGCAGGGCCCGCCAGCCCGCATCTGAGTCTGCCTGGGGATACTGGGCTCGAATCTCGCGCACCCGCCGCTCCACCTCTTCGGCAGCGGCGTGTGCGGAATCGGAGGAGCGCAGCTGCTCGCGCAGCAGTTCCTGGTCAATCAGGTGATCGAGGGCAGCCTTGCGGTCGCTGGCCGAAATGTGCTCCAGCGCCCGTCCCGCACTGAAGGCCTCGAAGCGCATCTCGTCTTCCCAATCGCTCTGCAGGATGATGTGTCCATTCACCGTGGCGACGATCTGATCGATGATTTCTCCGGCATGGACCGGCACCGAGAGCGCCAGCAGCAGGAGGGCGAAACATGCGATGGAGGATCGGTTCTGCATCAGAAAGTCTGCCCAATGCTGAAGAATACCCCGAAGTGGCTGACGTGCTGCGGGTCGAAGCTGGCCGCTGGACAGGGCTGATTGGCCTGCGGCACCACCGTGCAGCGCGGAAACGCAGGCGGATTCAGATTGTAACCGAAATCGAAGCGCACCGGTCCCACCGGTGTTTTGTAGCGCACGCCGATGCCAATGGCGTGGGAAATATAGCTGTAGTTACATTGCCCGGCCGTACCCGGCTGCAGGCAAAGCTGCGGGTCCTTCTGGCTCCAGCGCAGCAGGTTGTGAAACATGTCATGGGAGTTGGTGAACACGTTGCCGGCGTCATGAAAGATGGCGAAACTGATGTTGTCCTGGAAGAAAGGCAGGGTGGGTGGCGGCGTGCGCAGTTCGATGCTGTTCAGGAATAAGGCCGTGCCCCCCAGCGGGAAACCCGTGTTCGGATCGCGCGGGCCGGCCTGATTCAACCCAAAGCCGCGGTGCGAGTTTCCGCCTCCGGTAAAGAAGCGTTCCGCCAGCGGAAGACAAATCCTCTGGGGCTGATTGCAGTCGGCGCCGGGTTGCGGCATAAGAGTGCTCCCGAAGGGAGTTTGTACTCCGATGCGGGTGGAGCGCGCCAGCACGAATTTGCGGTCCGCGGGCCGGTTCCGTCCCAGAGCATAGTATGTAGAGTTCTGCATGAGCACCCGGGTAAAGTCGGTTTCCGAACCGAAGTAACCGGATGCGACGCCTCCGTCGAAGGTGGTGTAGTTGCCCTTCGTGGGCTCCAGATCGCTGTTGCGCTTGTTGCGGATGTAGCTGATGCTGGGAATGCCCACGCGCGTAGGCTGCGAAAGTAACGGAATCTGGTTGGGACTGATGGTGTTCTGGATATCGCTGGCTTTGACCCGCCGGTAGGTGAAGCGGTAGGTCATGATGCTGGCCTTGCCGATGATCTGCTCCGCCTGCACCGAGCCCTCCAGCCGTTGCGACGTGAAGGTCGTGACATCGACGGTGTTGTCGTAAAAGGTGGTAAAGGTGAGCCGCCAGCTGGGGCTGTTAAATAGCCGGGGCGCATCGTAACTGATCAGGCCCCGCTGCTGCAGGCGTCCGACGTTCGCCTTGAACGAAATCGTGTGATTGCGGCCGCGAAAGTTCAGCCGCGTGACCCCGAATGAGACCCGTGGGCTCACGCCCGCGTTTCCCAGCGGCGTCTGGTTGCTGCCGTTGACCGGCTGGCCGGTTTGGAACTCCAATCCGAGTCCGTAGTTGAAGGTGTAGCGCTTGGCTTCCTGAACGTTGACCAGCACGTTCTTCTCTTTTTCGTTGCTGCCCGGATTCTGCAACGCAGTATCCACCTGACTGAAGATGCCCAGATCATAGAGCCGCTTTTGTGTGTTCAGCATTTCGATCTGGCTCAGCGGGTCGCCCGGCTTGGTCTGGATCTCGCGCTGCACGATCGACTCGCGCGTGTTCTCCAGCCCGGCGACGTAGACCTGGCCGACCAGCACCTGCTCACCTTCGTGAATCGTGTAGGCTACGTTCATGAGGTGAGGGTTGTCCGCAGAGCGCTGCGCGGAAGCCTCGAAGGTCGCGTCGGGAAACCCGTGGTTGAAGTAATAATTCAGAATGATCTCGCGGTCATCGCCGATCTTCGGGTAACCAAACCCCTGTCCCGGAGCGATGTTCAGCTCGGGAAAGGGCGCCGCCAGCTTGGTCTCATTGCCTGTGATCTGCAGCGAACCCACCATGGTCTGCACGCCTTCATCGATCTCCAGGGTCACCGCCAGCACGTTGTTCTCGCCGCGGTAGTTGTCTTCGATCTTGGGGGTGATCTTCACGTCCAGGAATCCGTTGGCGTGATAGGGATTGGCGATCAGGTTGCGCACGTCGTCCGCCAGCAGCGCCTGGCTGTAGCGCCCATGAGAGAGGAAGCGCTCCGCGGGCAGAATCTGCATGCGCGAGCGCAGAAGCTCGGTGGGGAAATTATTGTTGCCCCTGATTTCTATCTTGGCCAGCTTGTGGCGCTCTCCCGCCTCGATCTGGTAACTGACCCGCAGGCTGTCCGCTGAGACCGTGGTCCTTTGCAGCGTGACTTTGGCATCAAAGTATCCCCGCCCCTGCATGTAGTTGAGCAGATTGCGCCGGCCCTCGTTCAACAGGTCTTCGTCGAGAGCGTGTTCCTCATACACCGGAACATTGCGTTTGAGCTGGGCATGACTGATCCTGAACCCCTCCGTGGCAATCTCCACCCTGGGACCTGGCTCAATGTCGACCGCGTAATCCACCGCATTGCTTTCGGGGCGAAATGAGCGGCTGGTAATCGCCACCTGCGAGAGCAGCCTCTCCTGCTTCAGGTATTTCTTGCGCAGGCGGTTGAGCGCCCGGGTTACGCGCTGCACGGTCACGAAATCGCCGGTGTGCATTTTGGCGATATCCTGAATCTGTCCCGCGCTATATCCGGCCTGGCCGGTAACCGTGATCTGTCCCACCTTGGCGTGCGGGCCGGGGGCGATACGGATGCGCAGGTTCATCTGCTGGGTCTGGGTTTGCGGCTCCTCCTGGTCGGTCACCGTGGAAAGGTAGTAGCCGTTCTGTTCCATCAGCTGGGTGATGCTTTTCAGTCCGCGGTCCACTTTTTCGCGGGTGAACACTTCCCCCAGCTGCAGCTTCGACGCATTCACTACCTGGTTGGCGGCCGGCGGTTCGGGGGCGCCCTCGACGAAAATTTCTCCCACAAAGTAATTGGGCTGCGCCCTGAACACCAGAGCGACCTGGCCCCCGCCCACGCGTTCCGCCTCCACCTGCACATCGGAGAACCGCCCGGTTGCGTGGATAGCCTGAATGCTCTGTCGCACTTTGTCTCGCGTCAGGGTTTCGCCAACCTTTTGCGGGATCAGCCCGGCGAGCTGCTTAGCTGTGGCCGGCGCAGTCTCTGGGAACTCGATGTCGCGCACGACTAATCCTTCATACCAGAACTCGCCCACCCGGGCGGCAACGCCGGACGCCGCCTGTGTGGCGCTCTGTCCGCTTCCGGAAGGCGGCTGCGAGGCCGGAGCCTGCGTCCAGGCAGGGAGGCAAAGCGTCATCGCCAGGGCCAGCCCTCTCAGGGTTTTCCCTATTGCTGCCTCGAAATACAAGCCGGTCCCCCGCAATTGCTGGCTGATGGTTCGATGAATGGTCATCGGGCAGTGTTGCATTCGCCCCGCGAAACAAAGCGGCCACTATAATAATGGTTTATGGCTTGGGAAATGGGTGATCTGTTTGGAACTTGAGGACCGATATTCGCGGCAGGTGCTGTTCGCCGGCATCGGGGCGGAAGGACAGCGCAGACTGGCGGCCGCCCGCGTCGCTGTGGCAGGATGCGGCGCGACCGGCTCAGCCCTGGCTTCCCTGCTGGCCCGCGCCGGCGTGGGGACGATCCGGGTCATCGATCGCGACTACGTGGAGCCCAGCAACCTGCAGCGCCAGTCGCTGTTCGACGAATCCGACGCGGAACAGTCCTTGCCCAAGGCCGTGGCCGCCGCCCGCAAAATTTCCTCATTCAACTCGACCATTGTGGTTCAGCCGCAAGTGGCAGACCTGGTCCCGGCCAACGTTCACTCCCTGCTGAACGGCACGGACTTGATTCTCGACGGTACGGATAACTTCGAGACCCGCTATCTCCTCAATGACTTCGCCGTGCAGGCCCGCCTACCCTGGATCTACACTGCCGCCGTGGGCAGCTACGCGGCGACCCTGAACGTGCTCCCGGGAAAAACGGCATGCCTGGCGTGTCTGTTCCCCGAGCCGCCCGGCGGCGTCCTTGAGACCTGCGAGACCGCCGGAATCCTGAATTCCGCCGTCAACCTGGCTGCCTCGATTGCCGCTGCCGAGGCCCTCAAGCTGCTGGTGGGCGCAGAGGCGCAAATGCGGCGGACGCTGCTTTCCGTCGATTTGTGGCGCAACCAGCGCGCCGAGGTGCGCGCGGAAAATCCGCGCCCCGGATGCCGCGCCTGCGACGCCCACGACTTTGTCCATTTGGCGGGTGAGGGCAGGGCTCACGTCACGCTGTGCGGCCGCAATTCGGTACAGATTCATGAACGCCATCGGCCCCTCGATTTTGCCGAGGTCAGCGCCCGGCTAAAGGCCCATGGAGCGGTCCGGCACAACGATTTCGTGCTGAAGTTCTGGCCCAGACCCTACGAGTTGACTCTCTTCCCCGACGGCCGCGCGATCATTAAAGGCACGACCGATACCGGAGTTGCGCGCAGCCTGTATGCGCGCTATGTAGGAAGCTAATCAGCCGAGGGGCATCAGGTCAGACTACGGAAGCGTGCTGGTCAGCGCTCAGTGATGCGTTCCAGAGCCTGAAAGAACCCGGGATAAGAGATGACGGCTGCGTCCGCGCCTCGGATCAGGCTCTCTCCCTCCGCCCGAAGAGCGGCTACCGCGAAGGCCATGGCAATGCGATGGTCTCCGAACGATTCGATGTCCGTGCCGTGCAAGCGCTGGCCGCCGGGGATTCGCAAGCCATCTTCACGCTCCTCGACCTCCGCTCCCATGGCGCGAAGATTGCCGGCAATGGCGGCGATCCGGTCAGATTCCTTCACCCGCAACTCGCCGGCGTCGCGAATTTCAACTCCGCCGGAAGTGTAGGGCGCGATCGCCCCCAGTACCGGAATCTCATCAATCAGCGCGGCGGTGTCGGCTCCCGCCAGGCGGGTTCCACGCAACGCGCCGCCTTCGGCCTTCACCGTTCCGCGTAACTCGCCGTGCTGCTCTTCCAGTTGGGTCACTTCAATCCGCAGCCCCATCGCAATCAGGATGTCCAGCAGTCGGGCGCGAGTCGGATTCATCAGCAATCCTTCAATTACCAGATGTGAGCCGGGAAAAAGCGCGGCCGCGCAAAGGAAGAAAGCGGCGCTCGAAATATCGCCGGGAATCCGAGCATCCAGCGCGCGTAATTTCTGGCCTCCTCGCAGGCGCGTTTCCGCGCCACTTTGTATCAGCTCCACGCCGAAGGAGCGCAGGGCCAGTTCGCTGTGATCGCGGGTTCGTATGGGCTCGTGCACGGAGGTTTCGCCCGAGGCGAACAGGCCGGCAAACAGGAGGCAGGATTTCACCTGTGCGCTCGGGACCGGCATCCTGTACTGGACTCCCTTTAAACCGCCGCCCGAAATCTGCAGAGGCGGACGGCCACCATGCTGGGATGTAATCTTCGCCCCCATCATTTCCAGGGGCTGAATGATGCGAGCCATGGGACGCCGCGAAAGCGAAGCATCCCCTGCGAGCTCGCTGGCAAAGGGCTGGCCGGCCAGAATGCCGCTGAGCATGCGCATGGTCGATCCCGAGTTGCCGCAGTCCAGGACGCGATCAGGCGCCTGCAGCTTGCTGCCCTCGATGACGACTGTGCCCTGCTCCCGCCGCACCTGGGCGCCCAGGCTCTGGATGCAAGCCAGGGTGCTGGCGCAATCCGCGCCGGTGGAGAAATTCTCCAGCCGCGATGTACCCTGAGCGATCGCCGCCAGCATGGCATAGCGGTGCGAAATGGATTTATCGCCGGGAAGCTGGAGAGATCCGGCAATGTTCCTGGCAGGGTGCACGCACACGGTCGAATCGGTTCTCATGCCGAAATCCAATATAGCGGAATGATCAGGCCCGCAGGACGCGGAAGCGCGCGTGCCTGCGCCTCCGGTGACGGCCGTTGTCCGGACTACGTGAAAGCCTTCGCCTCGGCCGCAGCTTCCTTGAGGATCTCGGCGGGCACTTCCTTGATGGCGAGATGAAACTCAAACATCGGCGTTTCGCTTCCCCGTCCCCAGCGGCTTGTCTCCCAGTGCGCCTGCAGAAATCTGACCTCGGGGCTGCCGGTGAGGTCGAGCAACAGGGGATGCTGTCCGCGATAAAACTTTTGCGGGAAGGCGAGCAGGGGTTTGGCTCCCCAAGCAGCTCCGTCCGTGGAGCCGTACACGCTTACGTCGAGCGACTCCTGCTCAAGGATGTTGCTGATTTCAAGACCGAGCAGAAAGACGCGGTGTCCGGCGCCGCTGATGTCGACGGCTGGCCCGTCGCCCTTGGCAGTCACCACCGTTTTCGCCGGAACCAGGAAACTGTCGATCATGGCGGAAAGATTGTAGCAGTTGCCCGCTACACGCCGTAAACCGAATCCACGAACTGCCGCAGCACTGGCCCTGCTTGCTCCGGCTGCTCCCACGGGGAGTAGTGGCCTGCGCGCGGAATGATGGTGAGCCGGCTACCGGCAATGCCGGTCCGCATCAGCTCGGCTTCGGCAGGACCCGCCAGGATGTCCTCGTCGCCAGTCACCAGAAGCGTGGGCACGGTGATCGTTCTCAGGGTACCCAGAGAATCCGGACGCTCCGCCATTCCGCGCTGCACCTGGGCGACATCTTCCGGCGACATTTTTCTCATCATGCTCAGCGCGCCTTCCACCAGATCGGGACGCGACTCGACCGTGGTCTTGCCCAGCAGCCGGGGAATCATGCTTTCGAAGAAGGGCTCAGTCCCGCGTTCAAGAACGTCGGCGGCGCTCCGCAAGCGCCCCGCTCTGGCTTCCTCCGAGTCCGCCGAAGCCTTGGTGTTGCATAACGCCAAAGCCGCCACCCGTGCCGGATATCGCCGCCAGACCTCAAATAGCACGTAGCCTCCGATCGAAGCCCCAATGAACGGCACCCGCCCAACTCCGGCGTGATCCAGCACATTGGCCACATCCGTGGCGTGCTTTTTCATGGTGGCCGGGCCTTCGCCCACCTCGGACTCGCCGTGTCCTCGCAAATCCGGAAGAATGAGCTGGTAGCGCGGCAATAGAGCTTGGGCAGCCGGCAGCCAGAATTCGTGATGGGCGGGAAAAGGATGCAGCATCACGACCGGGCGCCCGGCGCCAGCCACATCATAGGCAATGTCGGCATCGCCGCTGCGGATACGGATCATCCGCCGTCATTTAACACCAAGCCGAAGCATCCGGAAAGAGCCGTACGGCGCCGTGAATTCTGCCGAGCGCGAGGGTTCAGGCCGCCACGTGCTGGCCCGCGGGCGCTGCCGCCTGCAACGGTTCTTCCGGCATCACGATCCAGGCAATCGGATAGGAGAGAAGTCCAACTCCGGTCATGAGCGCCACCAGCAGCCACACCAGGCGAACCGCGGTTACGTCGATGTCGAGATATTCCGCGAACCCGGCGCAAACGCCAGCTATTTTGCGGCCCACACGGGGACGCAGCAGACGCTTGCGCGCGGCCACCCCGCCCACCCGGGTACCGCAATAAGCGCAATGGTTGGCATCGTCCTGAATCACCTTGCCACAGTAGTTGCAGTACATGGTTGCCTCCACCAAGCGAATGCTGTTTCTCCCAGGATACGAGCAGCCCAGCGAAGAAGTTCCACGGGTCAGTTTTCCCGGTACGCTTCTTTCATGCGCTTGCGGGCGGTCTCAGCCGGAGAGCCAGCCGCACCGTTAGCCACCACCGCCTGATACTTGGCCAGCGCCAGGTCGCGTTTCTGCAGCAGATCATACATCTCGCCCGCCCCCAGGTCCGCTCTTTGTACAACCTCGGGGTCCGGGTGGGGCGCCTGGTGAACCAGTTCGTAAGCGGCGGCCGCACCGGCATAGTCCTTCTCGGCGCGCAGCAGATCGCCCAGGCTCAGGGCCGCAATTTCATAGTGCAAATTGGCATAGCGGCCTTCCTTGCCTCCCTGCCAGATTCTGCGGTAGATCGCGGCCGCCTCCTGGCCGTGCCCGGCGGCGCGCAACAGATGACCCTCCTCCAGCGCCATGAGCAAGTTCTGCGGAAAGCGCGAGTTCAGCCCCCGAACCAGGGGCAGGGCTTCCTCATAGTGGTGCTCGCGGCGCAAAAACACGGCTAACAGGATTTGCGCGTCGACGCCGGTTTCTCCATTGCCCTGAGCACACTCTCTGAGATACTGCAGGCCCTTCTCCTTGCTTCCACCTAGCCCCACGATGGAGGCGGCTACCTTCACTCCCCAGGGAAGGCTGCCGATGACGTAATTATGCGCGCCCACGATCAGTTTGGCTTCCAAGGTGCCCGGGGAAAGCTCCAGGACGCGTTCGTGGTCCCGGCGTGCGCCCACCGCGTTGCGCAGGGCCGAGAACCAGGCCCTCTCAATCAAGGCCGTGTAGGTGGCGAATTGCGCCCGGGTTACGCCACGCGCATAGAGCGTCTCCACGTCGCTGGAATTGGCAGCCAGGCGTTTTTCTTCGATCTGCTGTGCCCGGCTCACCAGATCCTTGATTTGCTGCTTTACCGTGGGGTCAGCTGGGCGATGTGCGGCAGTGATGAAGCTGTCGTTGGCGTACTCGCCGGTATCGAGCACGCCCATGCGGTAGAGTTCCCGGAACAGCACGGCTGTGAGCATGTGATTGACGGCGAAGGGGTCCTCGCTGTGCCGGCCCAGGACCTGCTCAAACTCCTGCACAGCCTGGTCATAGTCGAGGTTGTAAAAGTGATTAAAGGCGGTGAGGTTCAGCGGATCGTTCGGACGAAAAGCCAGTAACGGAGTCGTACTTGCCGCCTCCGGAGCAGCCAGCGTCAGGGTCCGCGCGGCCAGCAGAAAACCGAACAGAACCAACACCCGACGTGGAAGCTGGGAAAGCAATTCGTTCTCGATTGCAGGTTTGCTGCGACTAGTCTAACCGAACCGACCGCGCTTGTTTGTGAACCACCGAAGATACCTGGGAAGGAGATCGGCGGCAGCCAGAAGTGTGCCTATAATCAGACAGTTCCGGTTAATTTTCACAAATGAAACCGGAGCATCTTTCCCAGTGAACACGGTAATTCTTGCCCGGATTACTGTTCCCGCGCAGCCGCGTGCTGCGACAAGGGGATTCTGCTTCAACGAGTTACGGCCCCAGGCAATTTGGCCCCTAGGTTGCCATGGAGATGCATAGAGGGATTTCGATGGCTGAAGCCGCACAGGACGCGCGACAGGAATTCTGGCGGCCGCCGGTGCCTTCGCCCTCCCCTGGCCCGGCGGGCACGGTAGAGGTCTGCGATGGCTGCGGCACCGAGTTCATGGCCGGCGCGCGCTTTTGCCATGCGTGCGGAGCTCCCCGCCAGGCGGCGCCTGTCCGCCGCGGCTGGACCTCCTATCTCGAGTTCCACAACATCAAGAGCGTGCTGGGGTTGTCGACCGCATCGCTGATAGCTTTTCTGGTAGGCATGGTTTGCCTGCTGATGGCGGCTATCGCGGTGGGAGTGATCTACAGCATTCAGACCTTCAACGATTTCCAGGCGGTGCAACTCTACCGCGTGGAATGGCTGCTGGGGGCGATTGCCGCCTTCGTGGCCGGCCTCCTTCTCCGCAACGCATCCGACCGCAGGGACTAGCGAGCACGGCACGCTAAGTCTGCTCTCATGTCTAAGCCCCCGCGCGTGGCGCTCATTCTCGTCCAGATGATTGCACCGGACTGGTCACCGGACGCCTCTGATCCAACATGCGGTAGAGATGATGCACCGGGCCTACTCCACGCCCCAGGGGCTGCGCCTTGCTGATTGCAGCCGTCACGTAAACCTTGGCGAGCAGCACAGCCTCCGGCAGTCCTCGCCCCAGCGCCAGATGGCACGCTACCGCGGTAGAGAAGGCGCAACCTGTGCCGTGGGTTGAGTTTGACTGCTGGCGCTCGGACTTGAAGATTTCCTGTTCCACTCCATGCGCGCCGGCAAAGCTCAGCAGGTCGGTCGCTTTTTCCAGGTGGCCGCCGGTAATGACCACGTTCGCCGCGCCCAGAGCGTGAAGCCTGACCGCAGCTGCCCGCATTTGATCCACCTGCGCGACCTCAAGCCCGGTTAGAACCGCGGCTTCGTCGACATTTGGGGTTATCACGGTGGCGATTCTGACCAGCCGCTCCGCCAGCAGGCGTGCGCCCCGCTTGTCGATCAGTTCTGCTCCGGAAGATGATTTGAGCACCGGATCGAGGACAACGTTCTGCAGGCGCCGCCGCTCAAGAAAATCGGCCACGGCGCGGACAACTTGGGCGGAAGCCAGCATACCGATATGCACGGCAGAAATTTCCAGATCCGAGTCCAGTTCATCCAGGGTTTGAGTTACCAGGTCGGCGGCGATCGGCTCGACCCGCCGCACCCCGCTCGTCGACTGCACGGTCAGGGCGGTAATGCAGCAGACGCCATAGCAACCATGAGCCGCTATGGTCTTAATGTCGGCGGTCACGCCCGCCCCAGAGGAGGGGTCAAAGCCCGCGATGGTGAGTACGACGGCAGGGGTCGGATCCATAGGGTCAATCTATCGAAATCGCCAGCGGTTGCAAATCCTAGCAGTTGCAAATCCTGGATGCCTGAGTCCGGCCAAATCGATAGCAAAACCTGAACTCAAGCCAGAACTGCAGTAATACCCGTAACCGATTGAAAATACGAACCGGGTAATAAATTCTCTATACTAGGGTCTTTTCGGTATTAACAAGTTTGTAAACATATAACTCTATTGCGTGCAGGAATATCGCCGCTCTCTGTCAAGATTGACAGCATGTTACGTGTGATATCTCTTACTAGATAAGCATCTTGCTACATCAAAATCCCGGTTGACACGCCCCAGTCGAGCCGGTAGCCTTGTCCGAGTTCCCGGGGGTAGGGGAGGACGACTTTTAGGCGAGAGGTGACTGAATGCGAGGATTTGTTGCTCGTACACTGGCGACAGTTTTACTCGTCGTCAGCCTAGGAGCGGCGCAGCGGCCAGCCAGCTCGGAGTCCGTAAAGACCCCGGATCAGGCGACGCAAGGCGCCTCGGCACGTCGTAAGGCCCTGAACCGGACCAAGGCGTATCAAATTGGGACGGCGTCGTGGTACGGGAGCGGCTTCCAGGGCAAGGTCACGGCCAGCGGCGAACCCTACAACATGTACGACCTGACCGCGGCTCATCCCACCCTGCCTCTGGGCAGCTGGGTGCGGGTTACCAACCTGCGTAACGGGAGAGCGGTGGTGGTGCGCATCAACGACCGGGGACCGATTGTGCCCGGCCGGATCATCGATCTCTCTTACAACTCCGCCAGGGTGCTGCAGTTCAAATCTCACGGCCTGCAGCGGGTGCGCCTGGACGTCGTGCGGCAGGCGAAGCCCCAACCCCAAATGGTAGCCGCAATTCGCTACTAGCCTACCTGTTCTGAATCCCTTAGAATCGGTGTGATGTACGATCCGCGAGAGCACCTTATCGTTGCCCTGGACGTCTCGTCCGCAGCCGCAGCCCAGCGGATCGTGGCGGCCGTGGGCGATTCCGCTCGCACCTACAAGGTAGGGATGCAGCTGTACACCGCCGAAGGGCCTCGCGTGGTACGCGACTTGGTCGCTTCAGGTAGACGCGTTTTCCTCGACCTGAAGTACCACGACATTCCCAGCACCGTCGCCGCTGCCGTGCACGAAGCTGCCGGCCTGGGAGTGAGCATGCTGACCGTACACGCTCTCGGCGGAGGCAGAATGCTGCGCCGAGCGGCGGAAGCCGCCCGCCAGGCGAATCCTAGCCTGCAACTACTGGGTGTCACAGTGCTTACCAGCATGGATGATCAGGACCTGGAGAAAGTCGGCATCCGCGGCCGCGTGGTGGACGAGGCTTCCCGGCTGGCCGCGCTGGCCTTGGCGAACGGCTGCCAGGGCGTGGTGGCGTCGGCGCTTGAGGCGTCAGAGCTGCGCAGCGAGCTGGGCGAGGAGTTCGTGATCGTGACTCCTGGAGTCCGTCCCGCAGGTCAGGACCATGGCGATCAGAGCCGGGTGGTGACCCCTGCGGAGGCGATTGCCGCCGGCTCAACGTATATCGTGGTGGGCCGGCCCATCACGGGTGCGCCCAATCCCGCGGAAGAGGCCCGGTCGATCCTTGAGCAAATGAGCCTGGCGGTTAGCGCCTGAGACGGTTGGGATTCCTGTGCGCTTCGCGAATTCTTTGCGGCCTTCAGGGTAAGGTTCTTTTTGGCCGGCGCTGCCGCGCCCACGCCCACGCAGGTTCCATCGCTGAAGCGATTCGGAATCGTCTCGCAAGCAGTTTAAAGCGCGCGACTGCAGACATCCACTCTATCGACGCCGGATCCTATAGCTTTTCGTAGAACTCACACCCTGAGCAGGAAATGAAAATTCCGCCCGGAACACCCCGCTCGCGGTCTTTCACCCGCTTGACGATGCGGGTCGGCTTGCCGCACTTGGGGCAGTCGGTGCTCTTGGTGGTGTCCATCACTTTCTTGC
>CAYOZX010000043.1:0-9949 GCA_964408515.1 uncultured Acidobacteriaceae bacterium
CGCGTTTTCCCAGAAGTTCGCCGACTACGTGAAAACTCGGCACGCGGACAAACCTCAGACTGTAGATTTCTATACTAAAAGGCTCAGGCAGTTGCTGCGTTCGGAATTATTGCGCGAAGCGCGTCTCGATCGCATAGACGAAGGCATGATCGAACGCTACGTTGTGTCGCGTCGGCAAGAAGTCTCAGCCACGAGCGTCAATCGTGAACTTGCAACATTGCGTCGCATACTGCGCCTGGCGCAGGAATGGAAAGTGATTCGCGCGACTCCTAGGATCAAGCTGCTGCGTGGTGAGCGACAGCGAGACTTTGTGCTCGATCACACCTCAGAAACGCACTATCTGGCTCTTGCGCCGTCGACGCTACGGGACGTTGCCATTCTTCTACTCGACAGTGGTCTAAGGGTGGGCGAGGCCCTTAGCTTGTGCTGGCCCGACATTCACCCACAACCCGCCGGGAACGCTCGATACGGCTGGCTTCACGTTCGCAGCGGAAAGAGCCGAAACGCCAAGCGGAACGTACCCCTGACGGCCAGGGTTTCTGCTATGCTGAGCGCCCGACAGGCGCAGGGAATCTCCCCTTGGGTGTTTCCGGGTGATTCTCCGGACAGACCGCTTCTTGGAACCTCACTCGCGCATATGCACACTCAGATCTGTCGACCTCTGTCAGGCAAGAAACGACTGTACGTCTTTCCGAAGGATTTCGTATTGCATTCTCTTAGACACACGTGCCTCACGAGACTTGGCGAGGCGGGGGCAGACGCATTTACAATCATGAAGCTGGCGGGACACTCGAGCGTGACAATAAGTCAAAGATACGTCCACCCAACACCGGAATCGGTGGAACGGGCGTACACTCGGCTGGAAGAGTTGAATAGGGTAGCTCTCGAGGCAGTAAATGGCGAGGACTCCCCACAAATGACCCCACAGCCGTTACTGGTAAACGCGTAACTTGTTGAAGGGCCCTTAGCTCAGCGGTTAGAGCAGTGGACTCATAATCCATTGGTCCCAGGTTCAAATCCTGGAGGGCCCACCATTTCCGCCAGGTGGGTCAAAACTCTCAGCTTCAGGTTGTCGGATCACTGGAAACAACACGCTAAATCGGCCGCTACCGCTCATGTTCTAGCACTGCCGTAACCTGCCCTCAGCCCTCGAAACCGCATCAAAATACGGACATGTCATTCTGCTCGACCAGGATCGTAGCTCTGGCCTTGTGCGGGCTCATGCTCCGCGCACCTTCCCTTCTGGCGCAAGGCAAGGCTGTCCCGGACACGGACATTCCGGCTCGCGGGAAACGTGCCGACAGCAGCCCGCCGCCGGCCGCCTTGAGTCTCGATGACGGCTTGTCGGTGATTGCCGCCGCACTCGACGCGCGCACCCGGGTCAGCCGCCAGCCTGATTGTTCCCACCTGGTGCATGCCATCTATGTCACGGCCGGATATCCTTATCCCTATGCCAGGTCGTCCGACCTGTACAAGGGAGCGGATGACTTTCAGCGCGTCTGGCGCCCCCAGCCCGGCGACCTGGCGGTGTGGCGCGGTCACGTCGGAATTGTGGTGAATCCGGCCCAGGGCGTCTTCTTCAGCCGGCTGCGCACCGGGCCCGGCATCGCCACTTACCAGGACCCCTACTGGAAGAAACGCGGTCAGGTCAGGTTCTATCGCTACATCAAGTCCGACCCCGAGCAGTAGACCACGGCGCGTGCGGCCCATCCCAAGTAAATCTGCGCCCCGGCAATTTCGGTTCTCGGGCTGCTTGAACCTGCACTCTCCGCCTGTGAGATAATTTTTGCTGACAAACCACGAGGGAATTCATGGCAGGGCATACGGTTTTTTGCGTCAAGCTAAAAAAGGAACTCCCCGGACTCGACGAGCCGCCTTTCGACACCGAACTGGGCAAGAAGGTGTACGAAAACGTGTCGGAGGAAGCCTGGCGCCAGTGGACGGAATTCTGCAAGATGCTGCTTAACGAATATCGTCTCAACCCCGCCCGCCGTGAGGACCAGGAAGTTATCGTCAAGCAGATGGAGCAGTATTTCTTCGGAGAAGGCGCCGCCCCGCCCAAGGAATACGTCCCGCCGTCGCAGCCCTAGCCGGTTCCCCCTGCTCGATTGTTCACCCGAGGGCTGCTGCGACTCTCGTTGACCCTGTTTGCTCGTCGGCCGTCTGATTGTCATTTCGAAGCGCTTCGGCGGTGAGGCATCTGCTTTTCGCCCTTCCGCGGAACTTCCCACAAACTGACCTATCGTCAACGATTCCCATCGCTTAGCAGCATTTGTACGTACACTTCGGTATTGGCAAAACGTTCCTGCCGGAACATTAGAACCATCCCGCAGAACCATCCGCCAGCGACGCCTACTCCCCCTGGTCCCCTGACCTGCACTACTTACTGTGCAATTTTCATCACCCCGTAACATTGCTTTGCTACAACCAGGGTGATGAGTCGGGAGTTCCACGACACGCTCGTCCTGTCCGACCTGCACCTCGGATCGGAGATCAGCCACGCCGACCAGGCCACACGCATGCTGCGGCAGAACGGCTTCCGCCGCCTCATCCTGCTGGGCGACATTTTCTCCGACCTCAATTTCGGCCGCCTCACCAAGCCGCACTGGAAATTCCTCGGCTATATCCGCAAGCTCTCGAACCCGAAGCGCGCAGTGGAAGTGGTCTGGGTGGAAGGCAATCACGACCGCGGCTTGAGCAACGTCATGTCGCACCTGGTGGGCGTGAAAGTCTACGAAGAATATGAGTGGGAATACGAAGGCCGCCGCCATCTGGCGATTCACGGCCACCAGTTCGATCGCTTCGTCGTCAACAACCTCCTGCTGAGCAACCTGGGATCGTTTCTGCACCTGCAACTGCAGAAGCTCGACTTCAAAGGCAAAACCTTCTCGCGCTTTCTGGACCGGCTGAACGCGCGCTGGCTGCGGCTCTCGACCCAGGTGGCCGCGGGCGCGATCGCGCATGCCCGCACGCGCGGCGTGGACCGCATCTTCTGCGGCCACACGCACAAGGCCCAATGCTGCGAGCGGGAGGGCGTGGCCTACTACAACACCGGCGCGTGGACGGACTTTCCGCCCACCTACGTCACCGTCGGCGCTGAGGGTGTGCGCATCCACGAATATCGCGAGCCTGCGCAAGCGTCCGCGAAGGTTGAGGCCGCAGCTACCGACACTCTGGTGCACGCTTAAGCCGCGCAGGACGAGGCTCGCTCATCGCGCCCAGACGATCCCTGCTATTTCGGTCAGCGCTCGCGCTCGAAGCGATAAGGACCGCGGCGCTCGAGCGCGACCGCCTCCGCCACCTTCAGAAACGCGCGCCCGGCGTGGGAAAGGCCTGCGGCTTTGCGGTAAACCAGGCGCAGTTTGCGATGCAGGCGCAGCTCGCGCACCGGAATGCGCACCAGCTCTCCGCGGGCGAGCTCATTCTCCGCGCTGATCTGCGGCAGCAAAGCGACGCCATTGCCCATGGCCACAAACTGCTTAATGGCCTGCAGGGTCGGCAGCTCGACGTCCATGTGCAGGGGCGTCTTATGGCGCTGGAAGGCTTGGATGACTTTGTCGCGATAAGGCGAGGGCACGATGTGGGCCACAAACGATTCCGCGCCCAACTGGCGGATGCTCACCTGTGTCTCGGTTGCCAGCGGATGCCGGGGCGGCACCACGAAGATGAGTTCATCCAGGTAGACAATCAGAGAGCGAAGCCGGGGCTCGCGCGGATCGTAGGAGAGCACGCCCAGCTCGGCGTTGTGGCGCAACAGGCCGTCAGGAATCTGGCTGCCGAGAGCGCGCTCGACCACGATGTGGATCATGGGGTGAAGCCGCCGGAATTCGGCCAGCACCGGCAGGAGATAGAGGGCGGTAAATTCATTGGCGGCGATGGCCAGCTTGCCGCGCTGCAGCTGGCGCAGTTCGGCGAGGGCGCCGGCGGCGTCAGCGCGCAGGTTCAGCAGGCGCTCGGCGTACTCCTGCAGAAGGCGGCCCGCGTCGGTAAGCCGGCCGTCGCGCGAGGAGCGGTCAAACAGCGCCTCGCCCAAGTCCTGCTCGAGCTTGCGAACGGATTGGCTAACCGCCGACTGGGTGCGGTGCAGCTTCTCCGCCGCGCGCGAGAACTTGCCCTCGCGGGCCACCGCCAGGAAGACTTCCAGTTGAGAGAGATCCACTGAGCTGTCCTTATCCGTCCCGTAGCCATCATAAGGAACTCTAATACTGTAAACGTCACTAATACTTATGTAAAGATTATAAGCTTTGCTTGAATGCGCCCGGCTGCATAGGATGGGCGCGAAGTAGCGGCAAGGAGGGCGGGCATGGAACCAGCGCGAATCACGGTCTTCGATACGACTCTGCGCGACGGCGAGCAGTCGCCGGGCTGCAGCATGAACGTGCAGGAGAAGCTGCGCTTGGCGCATCAACTGGACCGCCTGGGGGTAGATGTGATCGAAGCGGGCTTTCCCATCGCCTCGGATGGCGACTTCAGCGCCGTGCAGGCAATCGCGGCCACGGTCCGGCGTCCGATAATCGCCGGGCTGGCGCGGGCCAGCCGCCCCGACATCGAGCGGGCATGGCAATCTCTGAGAGGGGCGCGGCAGCCGCGCATTCATGTGTTCCTGGCGACCTCCGACATCCACCTGCAGCACAAGCTCAAGATTTCGAGGCAGCGCTGCCTGGAGCAGGCCCGGGATGCGGTCCGGTTGGCGAAATCGCTGTGCGTGGACGTCGAGTTTTCACCCGAAGACGCCACCCGTACGGATCGGGAATTCCTGTACCAGGTGCTTGAAGCGGTGGTGGAGGCGGGCGCCACGACCGTGAACATCCCGGATACGGTCGGCTACAGCATGCCGGCGGAGTTTGGCGATCTGATCCGCAGCATCCGGGAACGGGTGCGGGGAGTGCAAAACGCCACGATTTCGGCCCACTGCCATAACGATCTGGGGCTGGCGGTGGCCAATTCGCTGGCGGCGGTGGAGGCAGGAGCGAGGCAGGTGGAATGCACCATTAACGGCATTGGAGAGCGCGCGGGCAACGCCGCCCTGGAAGAAATCGTGATGGCCATGCGGGTGCGTCCGGACCGTTATCCGTATGAGACAGCGGTGGTGAGCGAGCACCTCTTTCGCACCAGCCAGTTGCTGAGCGAGACGACGCAGGTCGCGGTGCAGCCCAACAAGGCGATCACGGGACGGAACGCCTTCGCCCACGAAGCCGGCATTCATCAGGACGGAATGCTGAAGAATCCCCTGACCTACGAGATCATGACGCCGCAGTCGGTGGGCGTGCCCGACTCGCGCCTGGTGCTGGGCAAACATTCCGGACGCCACGCCCTGGCCATACGCTGCGAGCGACTAGGGTTCCAGTTTGACCGGCGGGAGCTGGACGAGATTTACCGCCGGTTCGTGGTCCTGGCGGACAACCTCAAGCAGGTGGAGGAACATCATCTGCTGGGGCTGATCCACGAGGGTCGCGGCGAGGGAATGGCGGGCGGCAGCGGGCGAACGGCTGCGGCGCCGTAGTCTGCGGACGGCTTCAAACGCCGACTTGCACCAATGCTGTCGGAGTCGCCAGTCCGCGAAGGGAGCTGAGGATGTTCTCCGCGAATTCTGCGCATCGCGTGCGGTCTGGAACGGGCGCGGACACTCTTCGCGGATATTCGTCATAAGTCCGACCGTCCAGTTCTCGACCGTATTTTGCCTTTCTGACGCCGCCCCATTGTTTGAAGAAGAAAGGAACGCCGGCTCCCTGGCACTGCCGGCGAATTGAAACTACCCACTCACGTTTCATCGGTCGTGCCCCCGGCCCACTTTCACCCCCAACGATAACCCAATGCATTCTGCTCAGGTCGAATGTGCCGATGTCCTCGAGAAGAGGCTCAATGGATAGGAAGCGCATCTTCGCCGCTGTTTGCCGAAGATGCTCCACCCTGGGCAGGCCGTACTTTCGGTCCTCGACGCTCACGCCCCACCAGATGTGCTCTTGTAGGCCCGCGAAGCCGAGCATGCCATTCAGAAGGTCGCGCATCCGTTGCGAGCGCTTCGTAAGGACCTGGTAGGTATGCCAGTTCGCCTTCACCATCACTCTGCAGACGGCACCGATGTATTGATCGGGTACCCCATCCTGAAAAAGATCGCTCATGGAGTTCACAAATACCAGCTTCGGTGACCTCCAGGTCAGCGGCTCGGTGAGCTTCTCAGGAACCAGTCTCAAATCAAACCCCTGCTCGTAAGGGTGTCCTTTGACCCCCCGGAACCGCTCCGCAAACATCTCGGCATAGCAGTGTTTACATCCGGAGCTGATTTTGGTGCAGCCACGAACAGGGTTCCAAGTGGCGTCAGTCCATTCGATTTGAGAATTAAGAGACATCATCAAGCCTAGAACATGCTCATCTGGTCGTCGCTGTATTTCTGGGCCTGCCTCCAGAGCTTGTAAGCCAGAACATGGCGCGAAAAGAGTCCAACCGCGTAGAGCGGGTAGTTCTTCGCATGGTAGAAAATCTTCCGCATCGAATAAAACGGCGGCGGAATGTATTTCAACGTCGCCATACTAGATGCGAATTCGTCAGCCAAGAAGCGTGGAAATTGTGCACCTGCCTGCTTGGCTTTTGCCCAGCGCTCTGGCCACGAATGGTCTCCAAGCAACTCGTTGATCTTCCGCGGGTTTCGCACGTAATTTCGTTCAGCACGCAGAGCGTCCATGTAAAGGGCTAGCAACACGATGAAATCCACTTGCCATCGTGCCAGTCTCTGCAGCGTTGCGAATTTGATGCCTATATCGTTCGGGTCAACGAAGCAGAGGCTTAGCACCTTGGTGGCTTTAGCTTGTCCAGGGATGGCTGCGAAAATCTCATCGACATGAGAGTCGCAGTCGCCCGGTATGAACGTGACGTCTGCTGAGGGCGCATGGCGCCTCACACGAACTTGAAGGGCAGCACGCTTCTTATCATCCCGTTCGCAGAACACGTACCTGTCAAACGGAACTTTGAGTTCGAGAGCTTGGATGGGTGAACCTGCGATAACTCGCTCTGTGCCGCGAACACAGCTGTAGCCAGCGCCGGCGTACAGCTCAATATAGACTCGCTTCCACTTGCCCTTCATCGCAGCTGAGAACAACCCTGCATAGTACGCGACGAGCTTGTGCTTGTCTTCAGTCCAGGACCCGACGTCGTTGTAGACAAGGCCGTCGGCCTCAACACTGACCGCCTTATTGGGTGACGCAGTCACACAGAAAAATTTCGCCTCCTAATCCCTCGAACTACGCACCCCGGTGAGGCACAGCCTACAGCGGTATGTTCCCGTGCTTCTTCAGGGGGTTTTTCTCGCGCTTGGTGCTGAGCATCTCCAGGCCCTGGATCAGCTTCCTGCGCGTCTCGCGCGGCTGAATGACACCGTCGATGAATCCCCGTTCCGCGGCCACGTAGGGATTGGCAAATCGCTCACGGAATTCTTCCACCTTCGCCTCGCGCGCCGCGTCGCGGTTTTGCGCCCGCTCCAGGTCGCGCTTGTAGACGATGTCCACCGCGCCTTCCGGCCCCATGACCGCAATTTCCGCCGTCGGCCAGGCATAGTTCACATCGGTGCGGATGTGCTTTGACGCCATCACGCAATAGGCCCCGCCGTACGCTTTGCGGGTGATGACGGTCATCTTGGGTACCGTGGCTTCGGCGAAGGCGAACAGCAGCTTGGCGCCATGCTTGATGATCCCGCCGTATTCCTGGGTGGCGCCGGGCAGAAATCCGGGCACATCTTCAAAGGTGACCAGGGGAAGGTTGAAGCAGTCGCAGAAGCGAACAAAGCGGGCACCCTTAATGGAGGCGTTAATGTCGAGCGTCCCGGCGAGAACCGCCGGCTGATTGGCTACAACGCCCACCGGCTGGCCATTCAGGCGCGCAAAGCCCACCACGATGTTCTTCGCGTAGTGCTCCTGCACCTCGAAGAAGTATCCGTCGTCGGCCACGGCATGGATCACATCCTTGATGTCATAGGGCAAATTGGACTGATCGGGGACAATCCTGTCCAGCGCTGGATCAGCGCGGCCGACGGGATCGTTACACGACCGCCGGGGAGGATCATCGAGATTGTTGGAGGGGATAAAGCTCAGCAGCTCCCGCACCATGGAGAGGCATTCCGCATCATCGTGCGCCACGAAGTGGGCGACGCCGGAGGTCTGGTTGTGGGTGTGGGCCCCGCCCAGCTGATCTTTGGTGACTTCCTCATGGGTCACCGTCTTGATCACATCGGGCCCGGTAATGAACATGTAGGAAGTCTTTTCCACCATCAGGATGAAGTCGGTGATGGCGGGCGAGTACACGGCGCCGCCGGCGCAGGGCCCCATGATGGCGGAAATCTGGGGCACGACGCCGCTGTACAGCGTATTGCGGAGAAAAATGTCGGCGTAGCCCGCCAGCGACATCACGCCTTCCTGGATGCGCGCCCCGCCGGAATCATTCAGCCCGATGACCGGCGCGCCCATCTTTGCCGCCAGGTCCATGATCTTGACGATCTTGCCCGCATTCGCCTCGGAGAGCGACCCGCCAAAGACGGTGAAATCCTGCGCAAAGACAAACACCAGCCGGCCTTGAATACGTCCATAGCCAGTGATGAAGCCGTCTCCGTAATACTTCTGCTCGGCCATGCCGAAATCGGTGGAGCGGTGAGTGACAAACCTGTCGGTTTCTTCAAAGGAGCTCTCATCGAGCAGAAAGTCGATCCGCTCGCGGGCCGACATCTTGCCTTCCTTGTGCTGCCGCGCGCGGCGTTCCGGGCCGCCGCCTTCCGCGGCCAGGCGGTCCCGCCGCTTCAGCTCCTCCAGCTTCTGTTCCAGGCTCATGGTGCAGAGATTATAGGCTGGCTACTCCATGCTCGATCCCACAGGCTGGTACTTGTATTTCTTGCCGTCCCAGAACAGGGCCGAGGTCATCTGGTCCTCGGTGGCCTCGTTGACATAGATGGCGCGAACCACCTTCTTGCGCAATTGCAGACGCTTCACGCCGATGGCCTTGTAGGGCAGGTTGACGATGAGAAACTTGGCCTTGGGCGCCGCAGCCCGCCACGCGTCAGGACCGGAGCCATGGATGATGAGGAGAGCAAGGCTGCGCATCTCCGGGTCGGAGGTTGCGTACTGGGTGGTGATCCTGGGATCGCCGAAGCCGTAGAAGGCCATGTACGGGTCGAGCACGGTGAACCGGTTCTCGGCCGCATCCATCAGGGGATTCTTGCAACGCGCCGCAATCACGATGTCGTCGATGCCGTCGCCGTTCAAATCCGCCGCCACCGATGGTACTGCAGGGTTGAGAGTGCAGCTAGAGCCGAACTCCTTCTGGACGAATGCGTTGTCCACAAGTGCCGGGGGAGCGGCCGCCTGTCGCGCCGCGGTTGCGGATAAGGCCAGAAGAGGCAGAACCAGAAGGGACACAACCCGCACGACAGGAACCGGCGTACCGCCAATGGACCGCATGCAAACTACTGTAGTCCCGTTGTCCCAGCGGGAGTAGAGACAGAAGAGGTGACCCTGCGGGATCAGATGGCAGATTTAGATAACCTGCTTCGGGGACTACCGAAGTCAGCGTGGAGGTCGCCCACCGAACCTGCGCAATCTCAAGTTCTTAAATCTAAATCAAATCTGCTTTCATTCCCGGAGGTGCTCCCAACCCCCGGGGCGCAGCTTCCGAGTCCCCCTTCCCTCCCGCAACATGATCTTGCGGCCCCGGGTTATCCGCCCGATCAGGGTGACGGCAACGCCTTGGATGCGGCTCGGCACGCGCCGTCCGGGCGGGGCGGTGAACAGAAGTTCATAGTCTTCGCCGCCGTGCAAAGCCAGATCTAGTTGCACAGGCCTGCTGCCGGCCCTGCCCCGCGGAATGGCTCCTGCCTCCACCTCGGCCCCCACGCGGCCCGCGTCGCCGGCGTTTCCCAGGTCCGGGGCCAGTCCGTCGATCAGGTCGACGGTCGCCCACCCCAGTTTCT
>CAYOZX010000043.1:9959-12837 GCA_964408515.1 uncultured Acidobacteriaceae bacterium
AGCGTGAATGTGGTTCAAAATCGGAATCGTGAGAATGCAACCGGCTGCCGATCCTGCCAAGGGTAATGCCTCCGCCGTCCACCTCGCACCCAACGCGGCTCTCTTCGCAGATGTGTCCCAGGTCCGTGGAGAGTCCGTCGCTCAGATCGATGGTCGCCGACGCCAGTTTTCTCTCCCGCAAGAAGCGTCCCACTTCAACCCGCGGTTCCGGATAGAAGTGGCGGGCAAAAGCGGACGGATTCAGCCTTTTCCCGGCGGTAAGCAGTTTCAGCGCCTGGGCTGATCCACCCAGAGCCCCGGTGACGTAAATGCGGTCGCCGGGCCGAGCGCCGGAGCGCAACAAGGCTTTCCCGCTCGGCACCGATCCGAGCACTACAATGTCCGCGAGAACTCCGTGCGAAGACTGGGCGGTATCCCCTCCCGCCAGAGTTACCTTGAATCGGGCGGCGAGGGCAAGGAAACCGTGGACAAAGCCGTCCACCCAGCGCTGCGGCAGACTTGCGGGAACGGCCAGCGAGAGGAACGCCGCGATGGGCTCTCCACCCATAGCCGCAATATCGCTCAGCCCGCGCGCCAGACAGCGGTGTCCCACTGACTCCGCAGGGTGCCAGGCGCGCCGGAAGTGGACTCCCTCCAAGCTGAAGTCAGTGGTAACCAGGACCTGGTGACGGCGGGGAATGGCAATCACCGCACAGTCGTCTCCGATGCCGGCGGCAACGTCCCGCCGCCCGGAGAGGCTTTGCCGGATGCGGGCAATCAGTTTTTTCCCAGGGAGGGGCAAAGCGACATCACTATACGACGCCAGGGGGGGATTGTTCATCGCGCAAGCGGCGGCGGGCGGGGAACTTGGCACGGAAACGGGCGACTGGTCGTCTCTCGAGCGGTCAAGGACCGGGCAGAAGCACGGTCTGCGATTCCATCCACATTCCGGGCGGGAGGTCCAGTTACCCCCTGTCCGGAAGTCACCACGGAGTAACTCGTACCGCAGGGCAGAGGAGAGCACCCCGCCTTGGTAATTCATTTTGGGCCTGTCCCACGTTGACACGCGGGAACCTACTTTGTTACCGTTTCCAAACCGTTCGATCCCCATGGGGTCGGACTAAGTGCTGCATCCAGTAGGGATTGCAGACAGGGCATCTTTCAAATCTCCGGTTCCGGTAGGGTTCGGGCAGATTTTGGCTTTCCGCCCAGCACGCGTAGACGGGAATGCCAGCCCGGACTTGGGGATGGTTGCTGGGCCTTGCGGTAACACGCCCCGGGCCAGTCCCACTGACTAACGGAAGGAATAAATTGCAAAAGCGCTTCTACATTCTGTTTGTGGCTCGCGGTGACGACGGCCAGCTCCGCAAGATCCAGATTCCGGCGCACTATCTGTACGTGTTCCTGGCGGGCGCCCTGGTGGTGGGGCTGAGCCTGACCGGTATTGCCAGCTCCTACGTGCGCATGGCTTTCAAGGTGGCGCATTACAACGAACTGAGAACGGAGAAGGAGAACCTCCGGGACCGTTACTCCCGTCTGGAGCAGGTGGCGCGGGAAAAAGACATTCAGGTGGCGTCGCTGGGTTCGCTGGCGGGTGAGGTTTCCTCGCTTTACGGCTTGAAGTCCGATCCCAACCTGGTAACCGCCACGTCGGAAAACGTGGCCACGGCGCAATTTGCATCGTCGCTCGACCAGCTGTATGCGCTGAAGACCTCGGCCCTGACGGGCGCCACCATGACGGGTATCTCTCTTGGGCTGACGCGCGATGCCACGACCGCCGACTGGCTGCGGGCCAATGCCGCGCCCAACCTGTGGCCGGTGGAAGGCCCGGTAACCGGTTCCTTCGGCGAGCGCATCGACCCGTTCAATGGTGAAGGCGCTTTCCACAGCGGAATTGACATCGGTTCGGCTGACGGTCAGCCGGTAGTAGCCCCGGCCGATGGGGTCGTGACCTTTGCCGACTTCCTGGGTGGATACGGACGCGCCGTCATCATCGAGCACGGCCACGGCATCACTACCCGCTACGGTCACCTGCGTAACTTTGCGGTGGCCGCCGGGCAGCACGTGCATCGCGGTGACACGATCGGATTCGTGGGCGAAAGCGGGCGCAGCACCGGTCCGCACCTGCACTACGAAGTTCGCATCAATGACACACCGGTGAATCCTCACAAATACCTCCGCCTGACGGTAGCCAACATCGGTGGTTTCTCGGCTGGAAGCTGAGCTGGTCCCTCCCCCAAAAGCAAACGCAAGAGCGACCAAAAAGGCGGCCTCGGGGCCGCCTTTGTTATTTTGCCTGGGACGGTTGACCGTATCTTCGCCAAATATGTGAGATCAGACTCTCCCGGCGCAGAACGCCGAGGGAGGCGGGTCAGCGGAAGTTCTTGACCAGCATGATATTGGATTCCTCAAAGTCGATTCCGACGTAGAGGAGCGACCTGTGGTCGGGCGACAAGGCTAAGCCCCAGCCCACGGGTTTCTCCAGGCTCATGAGACGGGTAAACCTGTGTGTTTTCAGATCCAGGAAATCCAGCGTCGCCTTCAGTTCTTTCCTGCGGTCGAGGATGTAGATGCCGCCCGGGGCCAGGGCCCAGCTGAACCAATCAAATCCATCGGGCCGGTCTGAAACCCGCTCTTCTGCCCCGCCCGCGAGCGGCATTCTCCAAATCCCCTCGTTTTCATACTTGGAGTAATAGAGGAAACCGTCAGCAGATTCAGCGGCTGCCAGTCCTCCCGTCCTGGTGATCTGAACGGGCGTGCCACCGCCTGGCGAGACCTTCCAGAGCTGAAAAGGACCAGCCCCCTGTTTGGAAGCGAAATAGATCCACTTGCCGTCGCGCGACCAACTGGGAGCGAGATTATCCGCACCCTTGACGGTGGGAACCATCCGGGGGACACC
>CAYOZX010000043.1:12937-17925 GCA_964408515.1 uncultured Acidobacteriaceae bacterium
GGGCGGGGCGTGCCTCCGGAGGCTGGGACTCGCCACAAACTAGCTTGTCCACCACGCGTGGAGGAAAAAACGATGTCGCGGCTGTCCCCGGTCCAGCTCAACCCCATGATGGGTTGATTGTCAAACGTCAGCCGCGTAGGGTTCCCGCCTGCCGCGGGGGTCACATAAATGTCATTCACTACGCCGGCGACGGTTCCCCGGACGAACGCTACTTTGGATCCATCCGGTGAAAAGACGGCAGCCGCGTCGCGGGACTCATCTGGCGGCGAGGTGAGAGGCCGCGTCGCAGCAGTGTCTAGCGAGAGCAAAGCAATCCAGGAGCGGCCGTTGCTTACGGGGCTTTCCGGAAAAGCCAGAGTTTTACCGTCGGGAGACCAAGATAGCCCCGCCCATGGCGGGTGTGGGGTTGTGTACAGTTTGCGTTCCGTGCCTCCCAGAGCAGGAATGGTATAGATGCCCATGGCGTCGTCGGTGAAACGCAGGAACGCGATCTCTTTCCCGTCCGGCGACCATGTCGCACAGCAGTCCCTCTGGCTTTTGGTGAGCCGCAGCGGCTTTTCGCCGCCCACCATGGTGGTGTAAAGGCCTGAATTCTCAGACCCATCAAACTGCAGGAAGGCCACCTGATTGCCGTCGGGGGAAAACGCCGGTCCAACCTCATAGCCGGGGAGACCTGCCAGAGGAGTGACTACGACAGGCGGCAATGAAGCGTCAGCGCGCTCTTGTACCAGCCACCAGATGCCGACAACGCAAAGCAGAAGCGACAACCCCGTCGTCAGTGCGATCCACCATGTATGCCGGCGCGATCCGCGATCCTCTCGATGAGTGACTTCCGGCCCCGGTTCCTGCCCTGAGGCTTGATTGCAGACCCCGATGAATCGGTAGCCCTGCCGGGGAACCGTTTCTATGAATCGCGGCTGCGATGCCGAATCATTCAGCGCTTCGCGCAGCCGGGCCACGGCGCTGTTCAATCCGTGGTCGAAGTCGACGAAGGTGTCCGCCGGCCAGAGCTTTTCGCGCATTTCCTCCCGGAGGATGACCTCGCCGGGGCGCTCCAGCAGCATGGTCAGAACGCGGAACGGTTGTTCCTGCAACTTGAGCCGCCGCCCCTGCTTGCGCAGTTCTCCCCTCTGGAGATCGACCTCGAAGGCCTCAAAGCGGATCACGGATGGGGACAAAATGGGCCGCGTCATTCCGATTCTGCTTAGACGAGAGTGTCGCACCTAGGTGAGCCGTGCGATCTGAGCCGCAGGAGCTCCCGCCAGAGCGTGTGACATCAGTGATACGCGCAATGCCATCAGTAAGTTCCCGCGTGTACCAGAAGTGCGAAACAGGTGTGGCGTAAAACATTGCTCTCGCCCGTCCAACAGCCCGAAAGTCCTTGCCAGACACAACGATGACCGTGCAGGCTGCGGTTATCCGAATCGGGGTTTCAGATGAAGAGTCGAATTGTTCTAGGGTTCATCATGGTTTCGCTTTCGACGTGGTGGCCGGTTGCCTCCGCCCAGGTCACTCTGCGACGCAAGGCGGAACAGGGCGACGCCCAGTCCCAATATTTCCTGGCGCAGAACTACATGAGGGGGATCGGAGTTCCCCGCGATCTCGAAGAAGCCGCCCGCTGGCTCTCGGCCGCTGCAGCACAAGGCCTGACCAGCGCGCAATTCTCGCTGGGGTATCTCTACGAGCAGGGTGAGGGCGTACCGCGGGACTATGCTCAGGCCGTAGCCTATTATCGGGCCGCGGCTCAGCAGGGACACGCCACGGCCGCCAACAACCTGGCTTCCATGTATCAGCATGGGCACGGAGTGGCCAAGGACATGGCCCAAGCCGTCTATTGGTATTGCGAGTCAGCCCGACGCGGGGATCCCATCGGCCAGTTGAATCTGGCCTCGCTCTATTTCACTGGCGACGGTCTTCCCCGAAGTGACGAAGAAGCTGCCCGCTGGTTTCGGGCTGCGGCAGATCAGGGAGTGCCCGCCGCCCAGAGCAATCTGGCGTTTCTGTACTTCAACGGACGCGGCGTCCCACGCGACTACCAACTCGCCGCCCAGTGGACCCGTCGCGCCGCCGAGCAGGGTTTCGCTCGTGCCCAGACCGACCTGGGCTTCCTCTATGAACAGGGAAAGGGGGTTCCCCTGGACTACGTGGCCGCTTACTGCTGGTACAGCAAGGCAGCCGCGGGAGGCGACCGGCGCAGCATAGAACGTATCAGGAGCATTGCCAAGATCATGACTGGCAACCAGGTGGCCGACGCCCAGCGCAATTTGGATACTCATCCGATCGGTGAGCGCCCGGCGGACTCCTATGTCGAGCACGGATTCTCGCCCCTGGAGCCCAGGAAGGATCCTTCAGCCCTGACGCGTCCCTGGCCAGGCCCGTTCAGCGATTGATCCGGCGGAAGCCGACTTTCAGTGGAAATCCGATTGGAAGACCGCGCTCAAAGAGGTCAGAAACGCTTCTCCCACCCTTGCGCGACTTCGGGTAGTCCTGGATTGATAAACCCGATTCCAGGCAGGGTGGGAGATTTTGCGAATATCGGGCCTAGACTGATTTCTGTTGTTTCTTTGCTCTGAATCTGGCCCATCTTGCGCGTTGCGCTGCCGCAATCCTGGCGCGCGCCTTAGCAGAAAGCCTTCTACGCCCACCCGGTTGCTTTCCACCGTACACGCCGGCAAACGCCCTCAGGGCTGCGTCCAAGCCAGAGAGCTGACGTGCTACCCGGTCCCGCTCTTGCTTCAACTGCCTTAACATTGAAGACAAATTAGCCATCGAGTTCCCCCCTCGGTTGGGGATTGTAACATCGGGATTGGCCCGCGCCTCCGACCGGAAGGACGAGGAAAGCCAAAGTGGGAGCCTGAACTCAGGCTCCGAAGAACCATGAGTTCATTGGCACGAGCCGCTGACCGCCTTCAGATTGGTCACTCTCTCTGCTGGCGGAAACCTATGCGGGCTGTACCAAGCATGACAAAAACAGCCCTCTCGCCGATCTCGCGCTCAGGCCCCTGACCGGGTAGAGTAATCCCATGACGAGCGGACACATCCTGAAGCGGATCTGGCACCGGCACTCCCTCAGCCTCTCGGCTCTGGCGACCGTGATTTTGCTGGTGGTGCTTTACTCCCGCTGGGACCCGAACACCCACGTCGGCTCCTTCTTCGGAAATGCCATCGCAGACTGGAGCGGCGTCCTGGTCACGGTTTTGATGACCAAGCATCTCTACGAAAAAGGGTCGCGCGAGAGCAAGAAGCCCAAGGGGCAGCTCCTCTCGCCGACGCTGGATTTCCTGCGCTGCCATTCCCTCACCCTGTTCCTCGTCATCACCGGAATCGCCTGGGTGGTGGCTTTCCGGGCCATGAATCCCAACAGCAAGTGGGGACAGGTAGTAGGCAACATTGTCTCGGAGTGGACCCAGATTCTCGGGCTGGTCCTGATGACTAAACGTCTGATCGAGATCGGCTCTAAGCCCTAAGCGATTGGCGGGCCTGCTTGTTCGGATGTTAATCTGTTGGCGACGTTCTTATGAAAAAGGCCGCCACCGCTCCCAGGACGATCGACGAGTACCTGGCAGGTGTTCCCGAGCCCGCTCGCAGCACGCTGGACCGCATCCGCGCCGTCATCTCCTCCGTGGTCCCGCCGGAAACCACCGAAGCCATCAGCTATGGCATGCCGACGTTCAAGTACGAAGGCTCGCTCGTAGCCTTCGCCGCATTCGCCAATCATTGCAGCCTGTTCCCCATGAACTCGTCGCTGATCAAGGAGTTCAAGAAGGAACTCAAGGACTTCGCCACCTCGAAAGGCACCATCCGCTTCTCCGTCGACAAACCGCTGCCGGCTTCTCTGGTGAAAAAGATCGTCAAGGCGCGCATCGCCGACAACCAGCGCAAAAAGCAACGGCGGTTGCGCGCCGCCTAGCCAGCGGCGCCAAACCAAGCAGGGCAACGCCAGGCCCGTGGATCGGTAGGCAGCGTGCGCAGATCATAAGGCCGGCCATACAATAGGGCGCCATGCTGCTGAATCTGACTGTCCTTGCCGGCGACGGAATCGGCCCGGAGGTGACCGACGAAGCAGTGCGGGTCCTCGAGGCTGTCGCCGGCACTTTCCATCATGAGCTCAAGATCAGTCGCAAGCCGGTGGGCGGGGCCGCGCTGGTTTCCGACAACGATCCCCTTCCGGCGCAGACTCTAGAGGCTTGCCTGAATTCAGGCGCGGTGCTGTTGGGTGCGGTGGGCGGTCCGGCCTTCGACGGGTATCCCGGCCATCTTCGACCCGAGGCCGGCCTGCTGCGGTTGCGGCGCGAGCTTGGGGTGTATGCCAACCTGAGGCCGGCGGTTTGCTTTCCCGCTCTGGAGGAGGGATCACCCCTGCGGCCGGAAGTGGTGCGCGGGACCGACGTGATGATTGTGCGGGAGCTGCTGGGCGGAATCTATTTCGGCCAGCCGCGGAAGACAGAAGGCGAGCCTGGCAAACGCCGCGCGACCGACACCATGAGTTACGGGGAGGCGGAGATTGAGCGCATCGCCCGCGTAGCGTTCGAGCTGGCAAGGTCGCGCCGCGGCAAGGTCACGTCGGTGGACAAGGCCAACGTGCTGGACTGTTCCCGGCTGTGGCGGGACGTGGTGGGCCGCGTGGGCCAGCAGTATGCCGACGTCAGCTTGAACCACATGTATGTGGATTCCGCGGCCATGGCGCTGGTGGCTCGGCCGGCGGACTTTGACGTGTTGCTGACGGAAAACATGTTTGGTGACATTCTGTCTGACCAGGCCGGGGCGGTAGTGGGGTCGCTGGGCATGCTGGGATCGGCCAGCATCGGCGGGAAAGTGGGCCTTTACGAGCCGGTCCACGGGTCGGCCCCGGACATCGCCGGCCAGGGTATCGCCAACCCGCTGGGCGCGATCCTGTCCGTCGCCATGATGCTGCGCCACTCCTTCAACCTGGAGGCGGAGGCCGCGTGCGTGGAAGGGGCTGTAGCCGATGCGCTTGCGGGAGGAAG
>CAYOZX010000044.1:0-17839 GCA_964408515.1 uncultured Acidobacteriaceae bacterium
TCAGCGCGTGACGCGCGTAGGTCATGATCGTGTCGGTAAAGCGCAGTTCGGCGTCGGCCAGCGCGTCGGCATCGGCGTCCGGCTTGATTTGCGGCACCGGATAATCGGACGGCTCGAGGCCATCGGCGTCGACGGTCGAAAGGTAGGCGATGGCAGCCTTGGCGCGGTCGTTCATCGCGCCGTTGCTGATCCACAGCGGAGCGAAGTTCCGGCTGCTGTAGAACGCCTCGAAGCCGGCGCGCTCTTTCTTGCTGCCGAAAATCTTGTCGAACTTGCCGGCGGTCATTTCCTTCAGCTTGTCGGCCAGGGCGTCGGGCGACGCGGCGGTAACCGGTTCCGGTGTGGTCGAGGTGTTGGTCACGGCCGGCGCCTTCAACAGCGACGCAGGGGCGGCTTCGTTCGCCACGGCCCGGCTGGGCCTCGGCTTGGCCGGGCGGCGCGGGGCGACGCCGATCGGGGTGATCACCGGGGACGATTCCGCGGAAACGGTCGGGCGTTGCCGCCAGGCGGGCATCAACGAGGTGATCGCCAAGCCGATCGGCGAGGAAGCCTTGGTCGCCGCCGTGCGCCGCTGGTCGAAGCCGCACTTGCAGCCGCAACCCGATGAGCTCGAAGCGGGACCGGTTCTTTCCCCTTGAACCAACGAGTGGCGGGTGCCCAATGCCGAAACATGTCCGCCGCAAACGGCGACACATCGCCGCGACCCTCGGAGGCGGAATCCTGGGTCGAAGAAGCCGGCATCGGCGGACGGGGCTCCAGGGTTCCCAGAATCGGCGGATCCCATCCGTTTGCCTGTGTCACAGAGACAAAATCCGCCTGTGCGCAGAGGGCATCAATCACGCGGCGCTGCCTTGGAGTGAGCACCTGCAGCGGCAAGACCTGGAAGTGGCGAAAAATCCACAGGAGATAGATCCGCTGGACAAGCGCCGGCTTGACGTAGCGCGGCCCCAGCGGCGTGAGCACCCGCAGGACGCCTCCGAGCAACTTTTCCAGCAACATATAAACCCTGCTCGCCTGAATTCCTCTGCTCTTTCCTTGCAACCAGCATCGGCGCGAATCAGAATTTCTTGAAAGCAGGATTGCTTAAACCCTGCGAGGGAGAGCATTATTGCACCAGAAATGAGGCATTGCACCAAAAAAGTGCAATTTTTTGCACTTCGTTCAGAACCTGCCACGCGCGCGACCGCTCACCGGTCTCCTGCCCGCATGGATACCATCTAAACCATTGTCCTGCAATTATTTAGGAAGGGATTTCCGGCAGGACTTCCAGGCTCCGGATGCTGGCCGCCACGCCCAGCCTGCCCTGCTTTTCGCCGTCTTCCACTCTTATCACGGAAGCCCGGCAGCATACCCATTGCTTCTCGCCCTGGGTAATCTCGGCCGGAAGAATCAGGACCATCTCCAGTTCGGTGCCCGCGCTGATCTGGGAATCGGTATAGAGAAAAATCCCGCTCCGGCTCAAATCGCGCGAGACGCCGGCCGTGTCGGGCAGTCCTTCCCCGTGTTTGATGGACACGAACACGCGCGCCGGAAACCTCGGACCGCGACGGCGCTCTGGTCTTGGCTCGGGCATTGAGAACTGGAGGGTATCACAACTGGGCACCGGAGACCCGCGAGGCGTCGGATCAACGGCGTACGCAAAAGTAACGGCTCCCCGAAGTGTTCGAGGAGCCGCATCAATCCTGCTCGACTGCCGCTAGAAGTTGAACTTGACCGCCAGTTGAATCCCGCGCGGCCCGCCGCCTCCCAGGAACGGATTGCCGATGCCGACATCGCCCGTGGCGCCGATCTGATATCCGCGCACTCCCACCTCCCGGCTGCCCGCCAGCGCGAACCCCTGCTGGGCCGGATCGGCCAGGAACAACGGAAGGAAGGGATTGGCGAAGTTCGGGTGGTTGAGAAGGTTGAAGAACTCCGCCCTCAACTGCATGCTCACCCTCTCCGTGATGGCGGTGGTCTTGTACAAAGCCAGGTCCCATTGTTTGAAAGTCGGACCGTGAAGGGCGTTGCGGCCCAGGTTTCCAAAGTGGCGGGTGCCGGGAATGCAATCCGTGTTCACCCCGTTTGCGCCCTGCGTCGGATCGACGGTGCAGGGAATCGCGAAGGAATCGAGACTGACGAAGTTGAACGGATCACGCGAATGATATGTGATCGGGCCCACTACATCCGGCCGGTCGAAGCCGTTCCCGCTTCCGCTGAAGTCGTCCTCGAAGTTGTAGTTGAACTGGAAGGGCTGGCCGCTCTGCAGGCTCACGGTGCTGTTGAGACCCCAGCCGTTTTTCAGGCGTTGCAGGCTTCCGCCGCGATTGGGCAGTTCGTAGCCGAAAACCCACGTGAGCCGGTGGGGAACGTTGAAATTGGAGGGCCCGTACTCGAGACCCGGCCGGGTGCTGTCATTGGGTTGTGAGGCGTTCGGTTCGAAGTCCTCGCCGTCGCTGGAGTCATCCAGGGACTTCGACCACACATAGTTCAGGATTGACGTAACGCCATGCCACCCGGTAGTCCGCAGACTCGCCTGCAGCGAGTTGTAATTTGACCTTCCGCTGGATTGCTCCTGCAAAACATAGAACGCCCCGTAGGGATTGCTCCCGATGTAGCGCCGCGGCACTCCGTAACTACCCGTGATGCCGCCGCTCGGGCACGCGACCCCTGGAGTGAGCCCAGGCCCGTTGGGGCAGTCGGAAGCAGTGATCTCAGCCTCGCTGGGCTGGCTCAGGTCATTCATACGGAACAGATGATGCCCCTGCGAGCCCACGTAACCCACCTGCAGCACCGTCTTGCTTCCAAATTGCTGCTGGATATTGAAGTTGTAGTTCTCCATGTACGGCGTGCGTATGTTGCGGTCAAACCCGAAGGCGTCGCACTCGACGTCGCAGGTAGTGGTCGGGTTAAACACCGGATCTCCGGCGACGATAATTCCCGGCGGCGTCGGCCCGGTGGACAGGATGGGCGCCGGGCCAATGTTGTTGTAGGCCGGCCCCGGGTCGAAAAAGGGCGAGTAGGGCAGGTGTCCCAGGAAGAAGTCCTGGGAAAAAGCATCAAAGAAGATGCCGAATCCGGCGCGGATCACCGTCCTGCCTCGGCCGGTCACATCCCAGGCCAGACTGGCGCGGGGCGCGAAGTTGTTGTAGTCAGGCTCGTAGAGCTTGCTCAGGCCGCCGGTCCCCACTTGCGTCAGGGTGAAATTCGCGCCTGCCAGGTCGAGGCTGGTGATGTTGCTAAAGAGGTTGTTCTTCTCGTGTACGACTCCGAAGTAATCCCAGCGCAGTCCGTAGTTGAAGGTGAGCCGCGGAGTCAACCGGAAGCCGTCCTGAAAGTACACGCCATAGCTGTTCTCGGCGGTGTGGCGCGTCGAATTTCCGAAATATTGGAAGCCCCCGTCCACCGTTCCGGAGAGAAAATCCGAGAGCGTATCGAAGGACAACCGGCCGCGGAAGTACTTATTAAAGAACTGCTGGATGGTCGTGCGGCGGAATTCAAAACCGATCTTCAGATCGTGCTTGTTGATCTTCCAGGCAAAGCCCTCGATCAGCTGGCTGTTGGTGTCCACCCGGTGCCGGGGAACCGACGATGTGGCGCCCAACTGGGCGAAACTTCCCACCAGCATGATGGGAAGTCCGGCGTCGGCCGCGCCCGTGTTCAGCCCGATGGAGCTGGGTTGAAAGGCCCGATCTTCGGGGAAGAAGCCCTCCGCGAAGCGGTTCCATCCATACCGCAATTCATTCACCTTGGAGGCGCCGATGGTTTTTACGTAGGAAAGAGAAACTAGCTGCACCCGGGTCGGCGTGAAGGTGTTGAAGCCAGGCAACTGGCCGCCGCTCGCCGTCAGCGCCAGGGGAAATGACTGGTCGCTGTCGCCGAAGTAGTACCTTCCGGTCACCAGGTTGGAGGGATTAAAGCTGTGATCGATCTTGGCGATGAGGCTGTCGACACGATTGCTGGAGGGCGAAATCACCGAAGCATTCGAGCCCCTTGGGCAACCTGTCTCGAAGTCGTCGAAATCGGGATCGGTGGAGACCGGCCGCGCCCCCAGGTTGGGAGCAGGCCACGGATTCCGGTTCAGCAGCGCCGCCATGACGGAATTCGTCGCCCCACCGTCAGAGGCGATGCGGTTCGGCTCGGGCACGCATCCCAGCGTGACCACGCCCACCCGCTCGCGCTGTCCCTCATAATTCAGGAAGAAGAACGTGTGGTCCTTTACGATCGGACCGCCCAGCGATCCGCCAAACTGGTTATTGTGAAATTGAGCCGCCGGCTGGCCCGAGGGGTTAAAGTAGTTGCGCGCGTCCAGGGCGCTGTTGCGAAAGAACTCAATCGCCGACCCATGCAACGCATTGGTCCCGCTCTTGGTCACAATGTTGATCGTGGCCCCGGCATTGCGTCCGTACTCCGGCTCAAAATTAGAGATCACCCGCAGCTCCGCCACCGCGTCCACCGGCAGGATGGTCGCGGGCGTCCCGAACACCCCCGCCTCGTTAATCGCCGGGTCATTGCGATACCCGTCGTTCATATCGGTGCCGTCGAGAAGAAAGTTGTTCGCCCGCCCGCGCGCTCCGTTCATCGAGAACACGCCGTAGGACCCGGGCGAGTCTGAGATCTGGTCCGGAGAACCCGCCACGCCCGGGTTCAGGTAGATCAGCTTGGTGTAGTCCCTCCCGTTGACCGGAAGGTTCTCGATGGCCTTTGTGGTCAGCACCCCGCCCAGCTCCGCTGACGTGCTCTCAACCTGGGGCAGGTTCTCTCCCGAAACCTCCACGACCTCTGCGACTTGCCCGGTTTTGAGCGCCGCGTCCACCCGCTTCTCCGAGGCCACCTCTACTTCCACTCCGCGAGTCGCCGATGTCTGAAACCCCCCCTGTGAAATCGTGACCGTGTAGGTTCCAATGGGCAGCTCCGGCACGGTGTAACTGCCGTCGGCACTGGTCTGCGTCGTCCGCTCTAACCCGGTATTGACGTTGCGCACCGTGACTTTGGCACCGGCCAGGACCGCTCCCGACGGGTCCGTTACCGTCCCCAGAATCGTTCCACGGAAGGTTTGGGCCAGAAGCGAACCACATGCCAGGAAAACGAACGCGAGGAGCACTTTTACTCTCATGGAAACATCTCCCTTACTGCCGGGCAACCAGACCGCCAGCAGTCCACCCACAATTGTTCTTGCTGTTGATCGAAGCGCCCGCGATTATACCCCCCAAGCGCATCATTTGTCTTATTGCCTTTTGAATGAAGGAGATGCAGTTATTCGATTTGCGGATCCAATGTGCCAGGATGGTCCAACTTTCACTTCCTTAATCAAGGCGGGAGGCAGGTGACCTGAGCAGGCCCCTCACAGCAGGGAGAGCTGAAGGCTAAGGGCTAAGGGCTAAGGGCTGAGAGCTGACGGCGGGCAGCTAAAAAGTAAACGCCACACCGCCGCGGACGGTGCGCGCGGACTGGACCAGATACACGGTTCGGCCGTCCTGTCCCATCACCGGTACGTAACCTTGGGCGAGAAGATTACGGACATCCACGATTGCGTCCATATGGCAGGGGAGAAAACCGACTCCGGGAATGGGCTGGCGCACAAAAACATTGAGGTAGGGATCCGCCTGACCTGCCGAAGCATTGAACATGTCCACGGGAGTCAGAGCCTGACCGCTGATCCAGCGGTAGGAAGCAATCCAGCGCGTCTTTAGGTGGGGCACCGTGCCGCTGAACTTCCCCGCCAGCGTGTGCCGGTCTCTCACCAGGCTCTCGCGGCGCGCATCCTGCAAGGCCACTTCCGGCTGGCTGAGATCAAGAACGCCGCCAAACCCGTAATCCAGGGTCGCGGTCAGCTCAGACGTAAGCTTCTGTTGCACGACCACCCGCGCCCCGTGCGTATCCAGTTCCCTCCCCCGATAGGTGAAGGTGTCGGAATAAAGGTCAGGCAGCACCTCGCCGCCGTCGGCCGACACGTTGCCCACGCCGGTCAGAGCCGGATCGGCCACACGGTCAGCGTACAGCGCCAGCTGCATGCTGGTGTTTCCCATGCGTCGCGAAAGGGACACTTCGTGATGGTGCGCGCGCTCGATCGTGGACCGGAAACTCGCCAGGCTGACATGCGGGCCGGACTCGCTCAGGTCGGCTGGCGCAGACTCGAAACCCTTCTCCACCCGGCTATCCGGTTGCGATGTCGCATAGCGGTATTCCAGCACGGTATCGGGCGAGAGATGCAGGTCGGCCGAGCCAAAAGGTCGGAATGCCGTCACCCGCCCCAGGAACTGGATGGTCTGTAATTCGCTGCCGAAGCGCAACTCCAGCACATCGCCCAGGGTGAATTGGTTGGACGCGCTCAGCGCCAGCGCCTGCAAAGCAGAGGTATGAGCGTCGATTTCCGGAGCCGCCAGGCGCCGCATGGTCAAGGCGATCTCCGGCTTCGATCCGTTCCCCAGTTGATGGCGGTAGGAGGCGCGCAGCACGGCGCTGGGCACGCCGCCGCCGTAACCCACATTGCCCTGCAGGCCCACGGTTCCGGCGGAGAACATTGACTTCTCTACCGAAAATCCCGTGCTCATGTCCGAGGCGCTGCCAAACCCTCCCGCTGCCGGGCCCGCCACAAAGGAGAGCGTACCCTTCAGGTCCCTCGCCGGCGTACCTGCTTCGGACGACGCAACCTGCGGGTCATCTTTTTTCTCCAACATGCGCAGGATGGGACGGTTGGGCGCGGACCGCAATACCCACTTCCAGTCATCATCGCCGGCTGCACTGTTGCGCAGCGGCGGCATCTGGATCATCTCAAACAACCCGCTCAGCTTCAGGTCCACGAACGCACTGCTTCCCGGACGCAGCCCGACCCGGTCCTTAAGTGCGGGCAGGAATGAAGGGGAGTAGGCCCTGACGGTATAGACCCCGGGCAGCAGACCGCTGACCGAATAGAATCCGTTCTCGTCGGTGAACGCCCGCAGCGAGTGCGCCGCCGAGCCCAGCACTTCCACCAGCGCACCCATCTGGGGAACGCCGGCCGCGCTGCGCACATATCCGGAGATGGAGCCAAGCCGGTCCGCGGCCAGCGCCGGCAGCGCCAGCGCTATTCCCAGCAGACCGAGCGGCAACCCGAGTCTCCCCAGCTTCACTCCAACTCCTCAGGAAACCAAGCTTGACGGTTCACTCGACAGCGAACATAGCCGAGGGATCCACGGTCTGCTTGGAGATGTTGTCGTTCACCTTGATTTGAATACGATAGATCCCGGGATCCAGATTCGCAGCCGACAGCGACTTCTCCAACGTCACCTGGTCGCCGACATTACCCATCTGGTCGGTCGATCCTACCGCATGAATCACCGGCTTGTTGGTAGCCGCATTGATTACATTGTACTCGACCGTGGCCGAGGGTTTATGGGTTTTCTCGTCCATGCCCAGGTTGTAAACCTGCATCCAGATGTAGACCTTCTGGTCGCGCTTGAACACCGCCGGCTTGCCGTTGGCGGCGGCCACTCGCGGCCGGACTTTGGTATTGCCGATCACGAACATGCCGGTGCCGATCTCCTTGGTGGAAACCGGCTGCATGGTGTCAGCCACGATGAGCGAAGACGTCGACAGGCGGTCGTCATCAAACGCCGCAACCGGCAGCCGGCTGCTCCACAATCCCGAGCGATCGCCGTTCACGTCCTTCACCGCTACGTCCAGCCGGTACAGATTCGCCCGCAGAGGCACCGCTTTCCAGTACACCGAAGAATTCTCCGTGACCTTGGGCAGAAGCTCCGCCGGGACGTCGACCTGCACCGTGTCCTCAAAGGTCTGCACGATCTTGCCGGTCAGCGTGGTCACGCGGCCGAAGATGTTCACCGTGCCCCGCTGCACCCCGTCCTTGTTGACAAATGTAATGTCCCGGTTCTTCACCTGGATGGTCACCGGCACCAGCACCGTGTCGCTGGTAACCCGCACAAAGTCCGTCCGCACGTCGAACGGCATCAGGTTCACGCTGATCTTGTGGCTGACCACTTCTTCCAGGTCCTTGAACTTTATCGCCGGAGGTTTCTGCAGCTTGTAGAACCGCTCCAGCCGGTCAAACTGCTTGCTCTGCAGATCTTGATTGAAGGGAGATCGCCCCAGCCGCTCCAGGCCGCCGCCGGAGAAGCGGTCGGCTTTGCTTGCCATGCCCATCTGTTCGTACAGTGTCAGTCCCGCGTTGGGCGTGTAGAGCAGCGCGTCTTTCTCTGACCGGTCCATGGTCATGTGATAGTCGCCGCACATGCACCTGTCCACGAACTCGATGATCACTTCCTGGCCGATGCCCTCCAGGTAGCGATAGCGCCAATCTTCAAAGGGAAAGGTGGAAGTCTCGCCGCCGCCCTCTTCCATCGGCCGCTCGTAGGAACCGCCCGAGGGATGCGATTCCACCTCATCCGCCGGCCCGTACATAATGTAGATTCGTCCGCGGTCGGTCTTCCAACCCGGAATGCCGGCGGGAAAGTGCTCGTTGGCGTAGGCCATGCGCCGGTAGTGCTCTTCTTTGAATTCGTTCTCGACCGTATCCGGAGTGGGATCGCGGCGCTGCCAGAAGGCTTCGATGAACTGGTCTCGCTCCTCGTCGTTGGAAAGCAGCTTGAAAGCCTTCTGCTCTTCATCGGTGATGATCCAGCGCACGTCTTCGTCGAGCCACTTCTTGTAGGTCTTGCTCAACTCGACCTTGAGCGATTTCGAATTCTGCTTGCGCTGTTTCTCGGTCAGCGGACGCTTCAGAGGATCCGCTTCCTGGCCCTTGTCCGGGGTGGCCGAGGAATCGGAGGCAGCCGCGCTGCCGCTGTCCGGTTTCGTGTCCTGTGCGGAGGTGAATGACGCCAGCCCCAGAATAAGACTGGGTAGAATAAAGGCCGCGAGATAGCGATAAAGACAGCCTACCCGGGACATTGGGGTACTCCTAAACAACCGAACTCTTTGGCTACACATTCTATGACTTTCCCCGCCCTAAGGCAAGGCGGCAAATTGCTGCTAACCAATTGTAAAGATTGTCAAAAACCGCCCCCATCGCGGCGCATAACCGGGCCGTCGCAAGCCACCCCCGACGCCTTTCCGACGCGCCCAGCGGCGCCTGTCACTCACGCTATAATCGATTTGTTATCAGTGTGAAGCCGCACCGCAAACGCCGGGGCAATCACTGATCTTTGTTGTGTAGGATGCAGTTTGGACTCGTTCCGCAGGAACTTTCAGGGACGCTATCGCGTAACTGGGAATGTGCCTCCCAGTTGCCGCTCGAACCCGGTCGAAAGGCGGCGCGATCCAAGCTGAGCCTTGGAGTTTCGGCCGGGTTCATGCAATCCAGGCGTGATGAAAAGTAGTCGGGGCGTAACCAGGGAGCCATGAGCAAGGGAAAGAAGATCGCCGTTGGCATCGGCGGCGCTGTGCTGGCGCTGGCCGTGGTTGGCATTGCCGTTCACGAAAGCCGCAAGGGCGTGGTCACGGTGCAAACCGGCAGGGTTGAGCGGCAGGATCTGGCCTCCATCGTGAGCGCATCCGGCGAGATCAGGCCGAAGACCTATGTGAATATTGGCGCCAACGCCTTTGGCAAGATCACCCGGCTGTACGTAAGAGAAGGCGACCGGGTCAGGAAGGGACAGTTGCTGGCACAGCTGGAAAACGTGCAGTCCTCGGCGGACGTGAACGCCACCCAGGCTTCCCTGGAGGTGGCGCGAACCGATGCGCTGGCGGCGCAGGCCGCCCTGAATACCGCCGCCGCCGACCTGGATCGGGCGCAATCGGACTTCGAGCGCGCGCAGCTCGACTGGAACCGCGCTCAGGGACTCTATCAGGCCGCGTTGATCGCCAAGTCCGAGTACGACAGCCAGAAAGCGGCCTGGCTGACCGCGCAGGCGGGACTGGAGCAGGCTAAGGCCCGCGTGGCGCAAGCCAACGCGCAGAAGGACTCCGCCGACCGCCGTATCAACCAGAACCGCGCCAACCTGACCCACGCGACCGACGTGTTGCAGAAGACAACCTACGCCGCTCCCTTTCCCGGCATGATCACCAACCTGCCGGTGCGCGAAGGCGAGACCGTGGTTATCGGCATCCAGAATTCGCCGGGCAGCACGCTGATGACCTTGGCAGATATGTCCGTCATCACGGCGGAAGTAAAGGTCGATGAGACGGATATCGTCAACGTGCGCCTGGATCTGCCCGCGGAGGTAAGCATCGACGCCATTCCTAAAAAGGCGTTCAAGGCCGTAGTCAGCGAGATTGGCAACAATGCCATGGTGCGTTCCACGGGCGTTTCCACATCGCAGCAGACCTCGGCCAGCCAGGAAGCAAAAGACTTCAAGGTCGTAGTTACGCTGCTGGATCCACCGGAAAATCTGCGGCCCGGGCTTTCGGCCACGGCGAAGATCACCACCGCCACTCGCGGGCAGGCTTTGACCATTCCCATCCAGTCCCTGACCGTACGTACCCAGGCCGACCTGAAGGCGGCGGGCAACGGGGACAGGTCGGCCGTGCAGGCTGCTGCTCCGGTTCAGGGCGCATCCAAGCCAAAAGCGGGGGAGCGGGACGAAATGCAGGGCGTATTCGTGATCCGCAACCGCAAGGCCGAGTTTCTGCCCGTCGAAACGGGAATTACGGGCACCACCGACATCGAGGTCCTCAGCGGGCTGAAGCAAGGTGACGAGATCATCACCGGCAGCTACAAGGTATTGCGTACTCTGCGGCCGGGAACCAGCGTAAAAATAGATAACGCGGCGCCGAAGAAGGTAGTGGAGGACAGCGAATAGGCGGCCGTGGTCAGTGGACGCATCCCTGAGATACCCGGATCGGTCCAGACGCTACTGGCCGCGGTTCACTAACGATAAGGAGATCTGTTCGTCCAACAGGCAGTCTGCTGGCTGAAGATCGGAGCAGGCAGGTGTCCCGAGAGGACCAGGAGAGAAAAATGGCAACCGCTGAAGTGATCAACCTGGCGCGGCCCGTGGTGTCGGCGCCGCCGGAATCGTGCATGATCTGCACCGAGGACTTGTGGAAGACCTATGACATGGGCTCGGAGCAGCAGGTGCACGCCCTGCGCGGGGTGAACCTGCGCATTCAGCGCAGTGAGTATGTCGCCATCATGGGCCCCTCGGGCTCGGGCAAGTCCACGCTGATGAACCTGATCGGATGCCTCGACAGCCCGAGCAAGGGCCAGTACTGGTTGAACGGCCAGCTGGTCAGCGAACTGGATGACGATGAACTGGCGCGCATCCGCAACAAAGAAATCGGCTTCGTCTTCCAGACGTTCAACCTGCTGGCCCGCGCCACCGCCCTGCATAACGTGGAGTTGCCGCTGATCTATGCCGGCGTGCCGGGCGAGGAGCGGGTGGAGCGCGCCAAGGGAGCGCTGGCTTCCGTAGGCATGGAAACGCGCATGCAGCACAAGCCCAACGAGCTCTCCGGCGGACAGCGCCAGCGCGTCGCGATCGCCCGCGCCCTGGTGAACAACCCGTCGATCATCCTGGCTGACGAGCCCACCGGCAACCTCGACTCCCAGACGGGCAACGAAATCATGGCGCTGTTCGACCGTCTACAGGCCGATGGCAACACGATTGTGCTCGTCACCCACGAACACGACATCGCCGAATACGCCCACCGCGTAATCCACATCAAGGACGGGGTGGTAGAGAAGGACGAGAGGAAGAAAGTCTAGCTTCTGGCTGTCACCCAGCATCGCCCGGCCCACCTCAGACTTGTCACTTAGAGGAACGAAGTGACGAGGAATCTGTGTTCTTTTCGCGCCAGCGAAATCTACTGAGTGCTTTCCACCGCCTTCAGGTCGGCGGTGCTGTTGGACAGCGTCGGACGCGGAATGAAGAACTGGTGGTCATAGAGGCTGCGGTAGATGTGTCCGGTGATTTCTGCCGCCTTGGGACCGTACGTCGGGCGTCCACCCTGCAGGAAGACGACGACCACGATGCGGCCAACGTCGGTGTTGGCGTAAGAGGCGAACCAGCCGAAGCGGGTACCGGCCTTGGAGCAGGTCCCGGTCTTGCCCAGAATCTCTTCTTCGTTGAAGTTCACGCGCAGCCTGCGGGCGGTGCCGTAGCTGACGGCCGCGGCCATGCCGTCGGAGATCTCAGGAATCAGCGGCGCGATATCGAGGTGGCGCTTCACCCGAGGTTCGAAGTTGGCAACTTCTTCCGGGGTGGCGGGATGCTGCAGGTAGTAGAGCGTGCCCCCATTGGCGATGGCGGAAACCAGCGCTCCCAGTTGCATGGGCGTCATGGAAATGCCCTCGCCGAAGGAGCACATCTTGCCCACGCCGCCCAGACGCGAGGAAATCACGTGGTCAGGATAGCTTCCCAGGTGTTCGCCGGCGATGTTGTATCCGGCCAGTTCGCCCAGGCCGTACTGGTGGGCGTAGAAGCTCACTTTCTCAAAACCCAGGCGGCGGCCGACGGCTTCGAAGTAGGCGTTGTTGGAATGCGCCAGCGCGGAGGTGAGATTCATGCGGCTGCGGCGACCGAGTCTGATTTCCGTGTCCTTGGAGATCAGGTCTTCGCTCAGCGCGGCCAGCGCGACCGCCAGCTTGATGGTGGAGCAAGGCTGCGCGCCGCTCGACAAGGCCAGCTTCTGGTTCACCATGGCCAGAATGCGGCCGCTGGTGGGCTCGATGGCGAGGACGGTGCCGTTCATGTTGCCCAGGGCATCGATGGCGGCTTGGCGAACTACGGGATCTTCGCCCTCGGTGACGTCCCCCTGGGTGACGTCATCCATGTAGGAACTGGCGGTGAAGCGCTCGTAGTGCCGCCGGCGATGACGGCGGGCAACTCTGGCGCGGGTGGTGCGGCCCCGGCTGCGGGAGAGATGGCTCAAACGCCGGCGGGTCGACGCCGTTTCGCTGACTTTTCTGGACTTCGATTTCCCCGCGGTGAGCGAGCGCGTGCTCACCGTGGCGGCCATGGCCGCGAGGGAGAGCACGATCAGGATAAAGGCGACTGCCAACCCCAACGTTGCAGAGCGCTTGAAAAGTCTCACTGATTCTTTCCCCATCCCGGGTTCGGTCTACTGATGTGATGCACGAGCCCTGCCAGGAAAATGTTCAGCCATCCCGACAAGCTCTGCAATTCAGCGATAGTACGAGACTTAGCGCAGATTGCACAACGAAAAAGTTGAATCTTGATTATCAGGATCAACGATATCTAAGCTGTTGCCAATAATAGTGTTACGCTCATTTTTCTTGGATCAGCGTCGTCCTTTCGTAACTGGTCGCAGATTACCTTTCGATTACCCCGTTTGTGGAAAAACTTTTCCCCCGGTGAGCACTGTTTTTCCTCCCCCTTATTGCCAGGTTTTTGCCGCTCAGTGCCGATATTTCGGCAGGGGCAAAGATCCGACTCAGGTACAGTCGGCACAGGGCTGACCCTTGAGCGCCTGTCGGCCCTCGAAGGCGATCACTGGAACCATGACCAGAGCCGCGATCGGATCGGCCCACCACCATCCGAGCGACGCATTAAGAAGCAGTCCTCCCAGCAGGACAGCCGAGAGATAAGCGCAAAAGTCGCTCTGCCGGGCGTCGGCCCGCATGGCCACACTGCCCAAACCGGTGGCGATTTTTCGCTTTGCACGCGCCAGCAAAGGCATGACCACGAGAGACGCGGCGGCCAGCGCAATGCCGACCACGCTTCTTTCCGGCGCCTGAGCGCGCCAAAGGCTGGAGGCGGCCTCGTAAGCGACATAGGCGGCCAGCCCAAGAAAACACCAGCCTACGATTTGCAGGCTTCGCCGCTCCACAACTTCCCTGCGTTTCGCATCCGGCTCAGCCCGGAGTCGCCAGAACAAGGCCGCACCGGAGGTGACTTCGATAAGCGAGTCCACGCCGAAGCCCACCAGCGAGATGCTGCCGGCCACGGCTCCCGCGGCGATCGCAACCAGGCCCTCCAGGCTGTTCCACGCGATGGTAAAGATTTCGAGATGGCGGCCACGGCGCGCCAGGGCATTGCGATCTGAGGCAGCGGGGTACATGTTGAGCCAGGGCACGATTTCACAATCCGCGGTTCAGAATCTACAATCTTAGCTTCGCATGCGCAATTTCCCGTACAGGAACGGCCCGTCATGAGCGATTGTCTTTTCTGCCGCATTGTCGCTGGCGAGATTCCGTCCAGGAAGGTATTTGAAGACGAGCATACATTCGCCTTCGAGGACATCAATCCGAAGGCGCCCACGCACGTGCTGGTAGTTCCCAAGAGACACCTCGCCGGCCTGAAGGAGGCGTCAGATCAGGATGCGGAGATGATTGGCCGCTGTCACCTGGTGGCGGCGCAGATTGCCCGCCAGCGTGGCATCGAGGATGGATATCGAACGGTTTTGAACGTCGGTCCGGGGGCCGGGCAATCGGTGTTTCATCTGCACGTGCATCTGCTCGGAGGACGCCCTCTGAGGTGGCCGCCAGGATAGGGGCGAAGATAGGGGCGAAGATAGTACTGAGGATAGGGGCGAGGGTAGGGCCGAGGTTTGGCGGCAGTCTCTTCTGTCGGGCGGCGCCTGGCGCGCGACCGAGGACAACCGTCCGCGATTGCCGGACTAGTTGGGGCTTTCGGTTTCCGCTTCCGGCGCGCCGTGGCGGCGCAGAAGCTGCGGCAGGTTCTGGGAGAAGGCCGAGCGCGGCAGCACCATGTCGCAACCCGCTTCGTGCGCCTTCTGCTTGAGATCGCCCTGTACGTGGGAGAGGAAGCCAATGATGGACGTTCCTTTTTTCAGCTTGGTCCTCAGCTTGGGAATCAACGTCAGGGGCTTGGCGGCGGCGTTGTTCATGTCGAAGATGATGAGCGAAGGCTTTTCCTCCCCATTCTGCTTCATGTGATCGAGAAGGTCTTTTTCGGTCTTGACAAATTCGACCTTCACATTCAGCTTGCGCGCCGTTTCCTGAATCTTGGCCTGGAAGAAGAGGTCATCGACGAAGGCAAAGATGCGGGGGTTGCCATTGTCACCCTGAGGCAGGGGCTCGGGCTCGACCGGAGCATAGGCGGGAGCGAAGCCGGGACGCATGCGGCCGGGCCGCGATCCGTTGTTGCCGCCGGCCAGGGCCGCGCGATAGCTGTGATCCATAGGGGCGGTGTAGATGCCGCCGTGCTGCTGGCGGTCGCGCCCGGGGTGGCCGCCACGATGGGGAGGACGGCGTCCGCGCCGCCGCTTACCTCTCCCTCCTCCACCACCGGAGGGGTGTCCAGGTCCAACGTTCATGTTGTTCTCGTTTGGTGCTGCAATTCGGTCCGCCCGAAGGGGGACTCGATCGATCCTGTTGCCGGGTCAAAGCTCTTGATAGACCTCGCGTCGCGCAGACGCATGGACCGTCTGGCGAAAAAACCACTGCGCGCCTGAAACTCACGCGATGAATCTCTATCCGTATGGCGTCTGGGGCCAGGGGGTCGCGGAGGGCCAGCTGGAGAGCATGGCCGCTGGAACATGAGTATGGTACCGCCAGGCCGGGCGAAAGCGCAAGCCCCAAACCTGCCGCTTTCTACACAAAGGTAACTGGAGGTCCGGCGAGACGGGTGGCAAGGCGCGAGCGGAAGCAACCGTGCGACGCTACTCCGGACTGACCTGGCGAGCCCACTGCATGGCCTGCCAGTGGCACTCGGCAACTTCGCTCTCCGCCAGATGGAGAGAGCTGGAGAGCTCCGCAGTGTTCTGCCAATCGCCCGATTCCTGCGCCAGCATAAGCTGGTAGACGGGACGGAGGCGGCTGGCGCCGCCCAGCAGCACGGCTTTGGTTTCACGATCGATGGGCACCTGTTCCAGCACGTCCGCCATCGGGATTTCCAGGATGACGTCGATCATGGACAGCAATCCCAGCAGAAACAGGTCCGACTCCCCATGCTGAATTTTGGGAGAAAGCAGCTCACAGAAGCGGGCGCGCACCAGGGCCGAGAGGACCAGCTCGCTGCAGCGGTCCTTGGCCGCTACCAGGGTCACGACCAGGCGCACCCAGCGGCGCAGCTCCCGCTCCCCCAGAATGGAGAGCGCATGGCGCACGGAATGGATTTCGCTGCCGAAGCCAAACACAGGCGAATTCAGGTAGCGCAGGAGGCGGTAACAAAGAGCGGCGTCGCTCTTGATTGTCTTTTCGATCTCGCGCGGGTCGAGTTCGGGCTGGGAAACCGCCTGCAGAATGCGCACGTAGTTGATCCGCTGACCGGCAATTTCCCGGGTGGTCACGATTTCCGGCTTGCGAAAGAAGTAGCCCTGGAAATACAGGAAGCCAGCTTTCTGGGCGGCCAGGAACTCCTCCCGGGTTTCGACCTTTTCCGCCAGCAGGCGGCAGCGCCAGGGGCCGTAGCGCTTGACCAGGGCGGCGCGGTCCGCGGCGGAAGTGGTGCGGACATCGATCTTGAGGATGTCGACGAGTTCGGTCATGCGCGCGCGCCGGTCGTCGAGGTTGAAGTCGTCCAGGGCAAGCATGTACCCGCCCTCTTTCAGCCGCTGACAAGCAGCCATGACCAGATCGTCGGGCTCCACGCTCTCCAGGATTTCCACCACGGTCTGACCGGAGGGCAACAAGGTGACGTAGTCCTTGATGAGCATGTCGCGGGTGCAGTTGACGAAGGCGCGCTGGCCGTTACAAAGCACGTCCAATCCCATCAATAGGGAGCTGTCCAGGGTGCTGCGGGAGGCGGCTTCCGGGTCCTCGGGGCAAAAATAGCTCTCCACACCGTCCCGAAACAGCAGTTCGTAGCCGAAGACTTTCTCCTCCTTGGTCAGGATGGGCTGCCTGGCCACGTAGCGCAGGGCAGACACAGGGGCTTTGTCCTGGGCAGGAGCGGGTGCGCGCGCGGGGACGGTCACCCGTGATTTATCGGCCGGCCGGGGTGAAAACTTCACCCTGCTATGATGGCGGTCCCGCGCGGAGACCTTCAGGTGCGCCACAGCAACGTCAACCCCGAAAACATCGCTGCCACTTACCGGAAGATTCGGCCTTACGTGCGGCGAACTCCAGTATTGGAGGTGGAGGGATCCGATTTCGGCCTGAACGGCATACGCCTGATTGCGAAGCTGGAGTCGCTGCAGCATTCCGGATCGTTCAAGGCCCGGGGCGCGTTCACGAACCTGCTGGTGCGGGAGATTCCTGCCGCGGGCGTGGTCGCGGCATCAGGTGGAAATCACGGGGCGGCGGTCGCATTTGCGGCTATGAAGCTGAAGGTGGCGGCGCGGATTTTTGTTCCCGAGGTGGCTTCGCCCAGCAAGCTGGAACGCATCCGGGGCTACGGCGCCGAACTGGTGGTGACCGGCCAGCGTTACGCCGATGCCCTGGCCGCCAGCGCGGAGTGGGCCGAGCAATCGGGCGCGCTGGTTGTGCATGCCTATGATCAGGTGGAAACCCTGCTGGGCCAGGGTACGGTGGGGCTGGAGTTCGAAGAGCAGTATCCCGAGCTCGACTCGCTGCTGGTGGCGGTGGGCGGGGGTGGGCTGATCGGCGGAATCGCCGCCTGGTACGGCGGCCGCGTCCGGATCGTCGGGGTGGAGCCGGAAGCCGCGCCCACGCTCACGCGGGCGCTTGAGGCGGGACGTCCGGTCGACGCCGAAGCCGGAGGCATCGCCGCTGATTCGCTGGCGCCGAAGCGGGTGGGCGAGTTGATGTTCCCTATCGCGCAGGCCTTCGTCGAGCGGGTGCTGCTGGTTTCCGACCCGGCGATCGTGGAGGCACAGAAGGCGTTGTGGAAGGTGTTGCGCGTGGTGGCGGAGCCGGGAGGAGCGGCGGCGTTCGCGGCGCTGTTCTCGCGCCGGTATCGGCCGAGGGCCGGAGAACGGGTAGGCGTTCTGGTGTGCGGCGGGAACACAACCGCGGTGGAGTTCTAGGCCGGTTTTTTGTGGGGCGGACAAGAGTGTCCGCCCCACATTTGACATGATCTACTGTACGGTGACGCCT
>CAYOZX010000045.1:0-6831 GCA_964408515.1 uncultured Acidobacteriaceae bacterium
CCAGAACGCGCGACGCGGTCCCGATGCCGCCCTTGAACTCGTTGCAGATCATGCCCGTGCCCCCGCCCACGCTGCCTTCCTCCACGGGACCGCTGTGGGCCGCGTCCAGGGCGTGAAACACGTGTTCCGGCTTTACATGAAATCCGTTCATGTCGTTCAGGTCGTCATCCGCCGTTTCCGCCACAACTGGCAGCGACCAGAAGTATCCCTCCGAATCCGGAGGCGCTTTCTTGATACGCCAGGCGATAACTGCATCGCGGACAACCCCCACACTGTGCGTGTTGGTGATCATGACCGGTCCATCGAGAAAGCCGGACTCCTCGATCCAAGTGGTTCCGGTCATTTCACCGTTGCCATTCAGCGCAAACCAGCCAGCGAAGACCGGATCGAGCGAATCCCTACCTCGCGGCAGGATCGCCGTCACCCCGGTGCGCACCGGGCCGACACCCACTTTCAGCGGTCCGTCTCCGGAAATCAGCGTCGTGTGGCCGACTTCGACTCCCTGAACGTCGGTGATCGCGTTGAACCGCCCAGGCGTACCGTCGAAGGGAACGCCCAGATCCCTGGCCCGAGGCGAGGTCTGGGCTGCAGGCAGAGCGGCAAGCAGCGAAAGTGCCCACACAGAAAGCAAGGCTTTGCTAACCTTCGGCATGGCTGGTCCTCCGTGGTAAGTTGGGCAGTATACGGTATCGGTTGGCTCCCGGTTACAATGGCGTGCGAGCGGAGGCTGAGGATGCAAAACTGGAAAGTTGCGCTGATCAGCGGTTCGGCAGGCCTGGGCACGGCGCTGCTTCTGAAGCGAAGGTGGACCGCCGCAATTATCGTCGGTAGCGTGGGTCTGGCGACGGTGGCATCGGAATATCCGGAAAAGTTCGGGGAAATCCGCCGACGCCTGCCCGACTACATCGAGCGCAGCAATCACTTCCTGGACGTCGCGTCGCGGGTGGGAGAGCGTCTCGCGCAAGCCGTGGAGAACCGTTCGCGTGCCTGGTACGAGTCCCTGCTCAGTAGCTGATCACTCGATTCCCAGTTGTTTGCGCGCGTCCGCGCTCAGCCGCTCCGGCGTCCACGGCGGGTTCCAGACCACGTTGACCGTCGCCTGGCGAACTCCCGGCAACTGCTCGACCCGGGCCTTCACCTGTTCTCCAATCATGACGTGCGAGGGGCAGCCCGGAGCGGTCAGCGTCATGTCTACGGTGACATCCTGCTTCTCATCCGGCGCCGGATCCAGGCGCACCCCGTAGATCAAGCCGAGATCGACAATATTGACGGGGATCTCCGGGTCATAGCACTGCTTGAGCGCGCTCATGACTTCGGTTTCCGTAAGGCTCAATGGGTACTCTCCTGGCTGCGGAAAAGAGACCAATCGTGTTAATTGTCAGTTTACTCTTACCGCGTAGTGCCGGCGAGGCCGCCACCGGCTCGCGTCCGCCCCTGAGGCTCGCCATGGCCACGGGCCAAGCTGTCTCACTTCACCACCGGCGAATTCCCACTCGCCGGGCCCTGATCGTCCCCGTGGATCACGCCGTCCTCTTCGGCGTAGAACGACCGGTGCTCGGTGTCCAGTTGCTTGGGCGTGAGCGCCAACTGGAAGCCATCTTTGGCTTTTTCCTTGCTCGGCCGGAACCCGACGGTGTACTCGCCCCGCTCGGGATTGACCATGCGCTTGGTGAATGACCCAGTGTGGACCAGCTCCGCCAGGGAGCGGGCAAATTTGTCGTTCTTCTTCTTGTAGAGTTTTTGCGCCCGCAGCACCGTCCGCATGTATCCCAGGGCCCCGGCCTCCGCCTCGGAGCGGGCGGGATCGCCGGGAAATTTCGCTTGATAGGCCGTTTGTCCCGCAGCCGCCATGGCCGCTGCCAGAAGCACCACCGCTACCGGGGTGATCGCGCTGCTGATTGTTCTCATGGCTTGCTCCCCAGCCCTCAAGGTTTGGATGCTTTTGATGTTACCGGCGTAATGGCGAACCCGTTGCCGAATGCCTTCATCCGCCGACAATTCAGTTATGCTAGACACGATTTTCAGACTCGGCAGTGCAAGGATTCAACAGGGACCCCTTATGAAGGCTGCGACCGCGATGAAAGCCTCGCCAGCAAAAAAACCGGTTATCCGTCTTGCGGTGGTGGAGAGTGACCCACTGCGTTTTGTCGGATTCCGCGCGTTGTTCGACTCCGAAACCGATTTCGAACTCATCGCCGCTTCGCTCCCCGATATCGCCAGCCTCTCGAACATCGACCTCGTGCTCTTGGGCAACCGCAATGGCCAGAATCTGTTTGATCTGATGGCCAGCCTCAAAGCCAGCCGGCCCGACCTGCGCATCATTGTGACAGGTTCCGGCATGGACGAGGAAACCATTTTAAAAGCAGTGGCTTCCGGGGCCAAAGGCTACGTGGACGAGGCCGCTGCGCCAGCCGAATTTGTCCAGGCCATCCGGGTTGTCAATCAGGGCTCCGTGTGGGCTCCGCGGCGCGTGCTTTCCATGTTCATCGAGCGCGTCAGTTCGGCTCCCGGCCGCATCTTTCCTGCCGGTCGCGTGACCTTCACCGATCGCGAAAAGGAAGTTCTGGAAATGCTGGTGGCGGGACGCTCCAACAAGGAAATCGGCTCAGCCCTGGGGATCGAAGAGCGCACCGTCAAGGCGCACGTGGCCAAGTTGATGCGCAAGGTCGGGGTCCAGAACCGCATCGCGCTCTCCGTACACGCCATTACCCACTCGCTGGTGAGTGCGAAATAGGCCAGCCCCGCTAGTTACTTTAGGACAATGGCCTAGGTAATCTTGTCCTTTCCTCCCTGCAACCCCATACTCGCCTCACCTACCACAGAACCTGGGAGACGGGGTTGGAAGCGGAGATTTTAGGGTCGCCGCGGCTGACCCCGATTTTTTTGGCCCCCTCTTTTGCGTCCCGGTCCCCGCTCCTGCTTTCGACCTCCCAAATCCGCTAAAATTATCCGCGTTGACCGGCAGCCCAATCTATCGCCACGAGAAAGCAAAGAGAGAAAAATGAAAAGACTTCTTGTTCTGTGTGTAGTCATCGGTCTTGCTCTTCCCCTTTTGGCCGCTGACGAAGAGGAAAACAAGGCCGAGGATCGCATCAAAGCATCGGGTACGGTGCTGGATGAAATCGAAGCCGCCCCCGATCAGGGCATCCCGGAAGAGGTATTGGCATCAGCCCAGTGCGTGGCCGTGGTGCCCACCATGCTCAAGGGCGGATTCATCGTCGGCGCCCGCTATGGCCGCGGCGTGGCCAGTTGCCGCACTCCCAAAGGCTGGAGCGCTCCGGCGTTCTTCAGCATCAAGGGAGGAAGTTTCGGTCTGCAGATTGGCGCTCAGGCGGTTGATCTGGTCATGCTCATCATGAACGACAACGGCATGAAGAACCTGCTGAGCAGCAAGTTCAAGCTGGGCGCCGACGCCAGCGTCGCCGCCGGACCGGTAGGCAGACAGGCGGCGGCTGCCACCGACTGGAAAATGAAGGCCCAGGTTCTCAGCTATTCCCGCGCCCGGGGCGTGTTCGCCGGCTTGGAATTGAGCGGCGCCGCCGTCGATCAGGACAAGGACAGCACCCGCGAATTCTATGGACGCATGGTGCCTTTCAAGACCGCCCTGACGGGAACCATCGAGGCGCCGCAGAACGCCTACCCGTTTCTGAGCGTTCTGGCCAAGTGGGCAAAAGCGGCGGAGGAGAAAAAGTAGCCTCCGCACAGCCGGTCCGTCCCGGTCTGGCCGGCTTTTTGGGCTCAACCGGGCGGAGACGACTCCGGTTCTCCGGCCCTGGAAGGCCTGGCCGGCGCCGGTGTTCTGCCCGTGGTGTTTGACAGCTGAGCCGCCGCTTGCTAGCGTCACCAGTTTCGCCCGAATGCGTCCGCGAATCGAGTACGCGCTTGCCTGGCCGTTCATCAAGATTCTCAGCCTCTTACCCCGCTGGCTCTCACGCGCGGTCGCGATTGCGCTGGCCTGGCTCGTCTATCTCCTGCACCTGCGCTTGCGCCGCGTTGGCATGCGCAACCTCGCTTTGGCCTTTCCCGACCAGAGTCGTCGCCAGCATGCCCGCATCCTGCGCGGGGAGTTCACTTCCCTGGGCCGCCAGTTGGCCGAGGTCTGCCAGTTTCCCCGCTATACCCGGGAGAATGTCAGCCGGGTGGTGGTCTACGACGGCTTTGAGAACTACGAGCGCGCTTTCGCCCGCGGCCAAGGCGTCCTGTTTCTGACCGCACATTTCGGGGGGTGGGAGCTTTCCGCCTTCGTTCACTCCCTGCACGGCCACTGCATGCACGTGGTCGTCCGGCCCCTGGACAACGCCTATCTGGATCGGCTCATCACCCGCTACCGCTGCATGCACGGGAACACCACCGTCAGCAAGGACAACTTCGTGCGCGGCCTTCTTGCCGCCATGAAAGCCGGCGAGGTGGTGGCCTTACCCATGGACCACAACATGCCCCCGCCGAGGTGCATTCTTGTGAACTTTTTCGGTGTTCCTGCCTGCACCGCCAGCGGACTGGCCCGAATCGCCCTGCGCACCGACGCTGCCGTCGTTCCCACGTTTACTATCTGGGACCCGGTGCTCAGGAAATACCGCTTACGCTTCGATCCCGCCCTCACCCTGATCCGCAGCGGTGACGACGAGGCCGACATCGCCGCCAACACCCAGCTCTTTACGAAGGTTATCGAAGACTATGTGCGGCGCTATCCCGCGCAATGGTTATGGGTGCACCGCCGCTGGAAGACGCGGCCCCTCGGCGAGCCGGGACTGTATTGAGGGCAGCCGCAGCCCGGCTAGGGAGCCAGGAGTCCGGAGGCGAAGCCGGAAGGCAAAACGTAGCTTCAAAACCACTGGCTTCGATAGGCAATCCACCAGCTGGCGAACACAATCGGAATCGTAGCCGCCAGCGCCCACCAGATGGGCAGGATGAAGTCTGCCGCCAGCCCGAGCACCACAAAACTGATCCAGAACACCTTGCGTTCCACTCTCCTAGTCTAAACCCGGCTATCCCACACCACGAACACACAAACGTATACTTGAAGATGCCATGAGGGCTTCACTCACTGCGATCGCGCAGGCGGTGCACGCGGAAGTGCTGGGAGACGGCTCCCTGGAAGTGAATGGTGTGGCCGGCATTCCATCGGCCCGTCCGGACCACCTGGTGTTTGTCGAGGGGGAAAAGAACTTGCGCGCCGCGCTCGATTCGCGGGCAGCGGCCGTGATCACGGGGGAATTCGCGCGCGCGATCTATGCCGCGGAGACGATCACCAAGCCTCTGCTCATCTGCCAGAGCCCTAAGCTGGCCTTTGCGCGTGCCTCGCGGATGCTTTGTCCCCCGCCCCAGCACCCACCCGGGATTCACCCCAGTGCCGTGGTTCACCCCACGGCCCGGCTGGGCAAGGAGATAGCCGTGGCGGAGCGGGTTGTGATCGCCGCGGACGCCGAAATCGGGGATCGGACGTGCGTCGGTGCGGGCGCTGTAATTGGCCCCGGAGTTCATATCGGCCAGGATTGCCAGCTGTACCCGAACGTCACGATCTACCCGGGCACACGCCTGGGCGACCGGGTGATCGTGCATGCGGGAGCTGTCTTGGGCAGCGACGGCTTCGGTTACGTGCACGATCCGGCTTCCGGACGCTATGAAAAGTTTCCCCAGATGGGCAGCCTGGAAGTCGAGGACGACGTCGAAATTGGCGCCAATGCCACGATTGATCGCGGCGCACTGGAGGCCACACGTGTACACCGGGGTGTCAAAATCGACAATCTGGTGCACATCGGGCACAACTGCCGGATTGGGGAAGACGTTGTCATTGCGGCCCAGACGGGGGTATCCGGCAGCGTGGTCATCGAGAAGAATGCCATCGTGGGCGGGCAGGTCGGAATCGCCGAACATGTCCGCATCCAGGAAGGCGCGATTTTAGGCGCCCAGTCGGGAGTGCCTTCTAACAAGATCGTCAGAGGGAAGGGCGTGATTTTCTGGGGCACACCCGCCCGCCCGATCCGCGAATACCTGAAGCAATTGGCATGGCTGGCGCGGCTCGCGAAGAAAGACTAGCGCCTGCGAATCACCTTGGCCGAAGTTATGGCGCTCATTGTTATCGGCGGTCACTCCCGCAGCGTGGGCAAGACCAGCGTGGTTGCCGGCCTAATCGCGGCTCTTCCCGAATGCCGCTGGACGGCGATCAAAATCACCCAGCACGGGCACGGCGTCTGTTCCCGCGATGGTCAGCCCTGTCACTGCGCGACCGATGATCACACTTGGGCGATCTCGGAAGAGCGTGACCCGTGCGGGTGCACTGACACTTCACGCTTCCTTGCCGCCGGCGCGCAACGCGCCTGGTGGGTGCGCAGCCAGCAGGGAAGACTGGCGGAAGCGATGCCCGCCATCCGCCGGCGGCTGGCTGAATGCGAGCATGCCATTCTTGAATCCAACAGCGTTCTCAAATTCCTTCGCCCGGACCTTTACCTCACCGTCCTGGACCCCTCCACGCCGGACTTCAAGAAGTCAGCCCGTGAATTTCTGGACCGCGCCGACGCCATCATCCTGCACGAAAGCGGCACACTCCTGCCTGCCTGGCAGGACTTGTCGCTGAAACCGGTCGCCGGCAAGCCCCTGTTTCGCATTTGTCCACCCACCTATGTGACGGAGGAAATTGTTGCCTTGGTAAGGGCAAGACTTAAATAGAGGCTGCCGCAAGACAACTGCACCGACGCGCAAAAATGTCACGCGAGTACCCCGTGTCCTCTGCGTGCTCCGTGGCTAAGTCTGCGGAAGCGCCTCCATGTCCTCTGCTTGCTCCGTGGTTAAGTCTGCGGAAGCCTTCTCCGTGTCCTCTGTGTGCTCCGTGGT
>CAYOZX010000045.1:6931-17784 GCA_964408515.1 uncultured Acidobacteriaceae bacterium
ATGACCCCCGCACCCATCAAGCCCGCCGTTTCTATCGACGTACTGAACCAGATCGACATTCGTGTCGGCACCATCCTCTCTGTCTCCGACGTGCCCGGCTCCGACCGGCTCGTGCAGCTGAAGGTGAGTTTCGGAGATCACGAGCGCACCATCGTGGCCGGCATGAAAGCCGAGCGCGCCAACCCGCGCGAGATCGAGGGCCGGCAAGCGTTGTTTGTGATCAACCTGGAGCCTCGCAAGCTGCGCGGCGTGCTGTCAGAAGGCATGCTGTTCGACATTGGCTACGCTGACGGCGTTGCGCCGGTACTGGCAATTCCGGAAAATCCTGTTCCCGACGGCACAAGGGCAGGCTAAATGGACCCCGGCAGATTTCAGCTTTGTCACTCCGGTCGGACTCCAGTCCGCGACGAATCGGCTCCTGCGCGTCCACGCTCCCAGAGCTTCGCATACTTCCAGGAGACGTACACGGCATGGTACAGGTGCAGGAGCAGCCCTTCGCGTCCATCGAGAAACCCCAGCCGGAGGATGTAGTTGTAGAAAAATGTGAGCCACGGACGAACCACGACGTTCATCACGCTGAACGCGGTGCGTCCCTCGGCCACCGCCATCTCCGCGGCCAGCGACGAGTACCGGTTCATGTGCTCAATGTAATCGGAGAGCGTAGGGTAGGAATAGTGGATCAGAAACCCGCTGCGCAGTTCGATCACGCGGCCATTGACACTGATGACTTCATGCACGGAACGTTCTTCCACGTGTCCCTGCCCGCGCCGAAACAGGCGCAGCTTTGGGTCCGGCCAGAAGCCGCCGTGCCTGATCCAGCGGCCAAGAAAATGATTCTGGCGCGCGATCCTGTACCCATGGATCGCCGGAGCCGGCGCATTCCCCTCCGCCTCCTCCTGCTGCAGTGCCATTTCCACTGCGTCCGATGAGTCCCCGCGAGCGGTAGAGCGTGTCAGCCTGGTGAGTTCACTCTCGGTCAGCCCCTGGGGTCTCGCGGTGAGCAGGGGGATCAGTCTGCAGAACTCCGGGTCACCTTCCTCGTCCCCGTCCAGGCTCAGGATCCAGTCTCCGGCCGCCTTCGCGATCGCCGAATTCTTCTGTGCTGCGTAGCCTTTCCAGTCCTCTACGAAGACCTTCGCGCCGAATGATTTCGCAATCTCCACCGTGCGATCGGTCGAACCCGAGTCCACGACGATGATTTCGCCCGCCCCGTCGCGCACCAGTGTCGCCACGCTGGCCAAGGTGCGTGCCAGGTTGGCTTCCTCGTTGTAGGTGATCACGACGACGGAAAGCTTCACGCCGAGAGCATAAACCGGGAGGTGGTTCACGCGGAATGGCGCCCGCGATGCCAGGCGCCTGGCGGACGGCAAGCTGCGAACGCCCGGAGATTCTGGTCCGGGCGCAGCAATTCACGGAAGGTTATGCCAGCAGTTGAGGACGCCTGCCCTGTCTACTGCTGTGGCTGCGGAGCCGGCGGTTGATCCGGCGCAGTCGGCGGTTGCGTCGAGGGGGCATCGGTCCGCGGGGCGGTGAACGGAACATTCGGCATGTGCGTCACCTCGCCGCGCTCCGCATCCGCCACCTGGATACCGGAATGCTCCAGAAGCAGCCCTGTGGCTCGGTCCAGCTCCAGCTGCGCCTTCTCGTAGGCCGCCATCGCCGAAACCAGTGTGGATTCCGCCTGCGCCAGCGCGCTCTGGTTTTGCAGCACCAGGGTGGCGGTGGAAGCGCCCAGCGCATACTTCTTCTGCTCCGCGTCCAGCGATTGCCGCCCCAGGTCCACTGCCGCCTGGGCCGAGGCCACACTCGCCCGGTTCTGCTGCACCGCGAATTGGGCGCTGCGCACCTCAATGCGAATCTGATTTTCCAGCTGCTGCAGTCGCATCTGCGACTGCCGGTACTCCAGTTCCGACCGGATTTGCGTGGCCTGCGCCACCCGGTTGCGCAGCGGAATCGTGAGACTCAAGCCCACGCCCTTGTCCGGGGCGCTGGAATCCACCAGTTGGCTCAGTGCATTGCTGTAGCTCACCGGGCCGCCATTGCGGAAAGGGGGCGCCGCCCGCGTGGGATCAAAGCAGCTCTCAAACGGGCCGCTATTGGGAGTGCAATCGGGCAGGGCCACGTTCCCGCCGATGCCCGTACCGCCGTAGTATGCATACAGGTCCAGAGTGGGCAGCAGGGAGTTGTGCACGGCCCGGTTGCTGATCTCGCTGTTGGCGAGAGTAATCCTGGCTTCCACCAGTTCCGCGCGATGGTTGAGCGCGGAGTTCACCAGGTCCTGTGTCGGCACCACCGGTTCCTGCTCTGGCAGCTGCATGGTCGAGGTAGGAATCACTTCGGCGTCCGCCAGCCGGGGATCGACCAGCGTCCGGCTGAGCGCGTTCTTCATCAGCAATTGTTGCAGTTGCAGGTTGGTCAAAGCCAGGGTGAGCCGCTGCTGGTCGCTGGCTACGGTGCTTTGCGCGCGCACCACCTCGATCGGCGCCAGGGTACCGATTTCCACCTGCTTCTTGGTGTCGGACAGCGTCTTTTCCGCGAAGGCCAGCGACTCTTTCTGCACCCGCACGTTCTCGTACGCGAATACGAGGTCCCAGTACATGTTCTGAATCTGGTCTACGGTGGTGGTCACCTGCAGCCGGAACGCCACGTCTGAAATCTCGCGATTGTTCTTGGCAATCTTGAGAAAACGGCTGTTGGGCGCGAAGCCGAAGCCCTGCAGCAGGTGTTGCGTCAGGCGGAAATTGAATGCTGAGACCAGCAGGGGGCTGTAAGTCGCCGTTGGGCTGTTGCTGGTGGTGTGCGTATTGTTGAACCCGACCGACAGGTTGGTGCCGGTCATGAAGCCTTGCAGGTAGCTGAAGCTTGCCGTGCCCGCATTCTGGTTGGCCACCGGAATCGGGCTGAAGACGCTTGACGACTGGGTGAACGACCGGTCCATCTGCAGCGTTGCCGAGATCACCGGATCGAAGCTGGTGATGGGCGCGCCGCTGCCCAGGGTTGAGTTCACCAGTCCGCCGGTGCCGGTGCCGGCCCCGCCCAGTCCGGCGCTGGTGCCGCCAGTCCCCGATCCTACGACTCCGCTTAGTCCGCCCGTGCCTCCGCCCGGAGTATTGGTCACGATGCCGCTGTTGACGCCCAGCGTGCTGCCTCCTGCCTTCGCCCGCAAAATGTCCGTGTCCGCGATGTTGAGGTTGTAGCGCTGGATGGCGATGTCCAGATTGTTCTCCAGCGACAGCGCCACAGCGTCATTCATCGAGAGGTAGAGCTTCCCGTCTTTCATCAGGGAATCGATGCGCGACGTATTGCTCAAGTTCGGAGCGGGCAGCGTGTGCGGCCGGTAGGGTCCGATGGGATTGGGAAAGTGACTGTGCGGCGCAGTATAGTTCGTGGTCACCACCCGCTGGGGCTGCGGAGAATCCGGCACCGCGGGTGCGGTTTGCGCTCCGGCGCTGACCGCCAGAATACCGGTCAGGACGACCGCAACGCTCCGCTGGAGGGCACATTGCAAAGCCGAAAAAGACATTCGTTTCTCTCCCTGCAAGAGCTTTTGCTGAAAGTGGACAAGGCTGTTCAACTCAGGCGATGGTACGCAAATGGCCCATGTCTGGTTTCATCTTTTGTGGGTCTGGGGGCCCGCTGCTTCTCATGCACGTCGCGAAGTGATGCCCCAGTATAGCCGACACCACCGGTCACGCTTTCGCCGGCACGGCCCTCCGCCGGTAAAATTTTGTAAAGATTTGCCAGGCCGGTTAGATGAGCCGCGACGCGAGGAGGACTCGAAAGAATCTTGACCCGCAATCTCAAATTGCTCCTCGCTTACGATGGCGCAGACTTCTCGGGATGGCAGGTGCAGCCCGGTTCTGCCAGCATCCAGGGCGCCCTGGCCTCAGGCATTAGACGCGTGACCGGTGAAACCGTGTTGCCCCAGGGTTCGGGGCGGACCGACGCCGGTGTGCACGCGCTCGGCCAGGTCGCCACTTTTGTGACTGCCTCCCCCATTCCCCCCGAAAATCTGGTAGTTGCGTTTAATGACGTTTTACCCCCGGCCATCCGGGTGCTGCACGCCTGCGAAGCGCCACCCGGGTTTCACCCCCGCAAGTCGGCGCAAGCCAAGACCTACCGCTACCGCATGTATCGCGCGGCGGTCTGCCCGCCCTTTCTGGCACGCTACGTCTGGCACCATCCCTATCCGTTGGACGAGGCACGAATGCAATGGTCAGCCGCGGCGGTTGTCGGAGAACACGATTTCACCTCCTTCGCCGCGGTGGATCCGGAAGGCGGACAGGAGCCGACCTCGAATGTAAGGAGAATTTTCTCCTCCACATGGGAACGCCAGGACGAGGAATTCGTCTATACGGTTCGAGGCAGCGGATTCCTTCACCACATGGTCCGCAACCTGGTAGGAACCTTTGTGTTGGTAGGCAAGGGCACTCTTGCGCCCTCAGACATCACGCGCATTCTGCAGGCCCGCTCGCGCTCCGCGGCCGGAGCTACGGCGCCGGCGAGTGGTTTGTTCCTGGTGAGCGTGGAGTATTAGTGTGCGCGGGTCTGCGGGTTCTCGGACTCAAACCTGGCCGGGTGTCTGTGCTAAAAGTTTAGGAGTTAAGAACTGGAAGCGAGGAGCGAACAAGCCCAATGACCACCGAGCACACTGATCCCAAACGCGGCCTGCTGCGCCATACTTTGGCCACGCTTGCCTATCGCGGAGGCAAGGCCATTCGCGGCGCTCCTGCCGGCTTTGAAAGCTTTCGCTGCGGCGACTCCAGCCGCACGCCCGTCCAGATTCTCGCTCACATCGGTGATCTGCTGGACTGGGCGCTTTCACTGGCGCAAGGCAAGGAGGCTTGGAAGGACGCCAGGCCGCTTGCCTGGGAACAGGAACGGGATCGCTTCTTTGCCGCGCTCGAAGCCTTCGATAGCTATCTGGCCTCCGAGCAACCCTTGCAGGCCGCGCCGGAAAAACTTTTTCAGGGCCCCATCGCCGATGCGCTAACCCATGTCGGCCAGATCGCCATGCTGCGCCGCCTGGCCGGCGGACCAGTCAAAGGAGAAAACTACTCTGTCGCCGAGGTGACGCCCGGACGCGTGGGGCCGGAACAGAGCCCGCCGCGGCGCGAGTTCGATTGAGGCCACAAAAACCTTCCAGTAGAATATATTCGGCAACCACGAGGAACTCTTGGCCACTGAAACCGTCGTGCCGCAGCTTTCCCATCACAAGGTGAAGGTCAAAAAGCCGGGACAGCGCTCCTGCAACGAGAAAGATGCCAAGGGCAAGTTCTGCGGCGGTCATCTCAAGCGCTGGTTCTATACGGCTGACGTAGTCGAGCAGGCGTGTGGCGATGCCGAGAAGGCCTGGGGACGCGACGCCGAAGTCTATCGCTGTGAGCACTGCAAGACGCTCTACCTGCCCAACCCGGATGCGGTCACGGGATTGAATGTCGCCGGCCAGGGACAGACATCGGTCTTCGGTCTCACCGTGCCCGCAAAGAAATAGGGTCGCGTCCGCGCAGAATCCTTTGAACGCTTCCGAGCTCATCTACGACTGGAACCTCGCCGCTGACGCCGCCCGGTTACGTCCCCCGGGACGCGTTCTGCTCAACGACGAGTCTCTGCGCGACGGTCTGCAGTCGCCTTCCGTGCGCGACCCTTCGATCGCGGGAAAGATCGAAATTCTTCACCTGATGGAGGCTCTGGGAATCAACTCGCTCGACCTGGGTCTGCCGGGCGCCGGGCCGCGCGCCCTGGCCGACGTGGAAGCCCTGGCGCGAGAGATTGCCCGCAACCGGCTGAAGATTCGCGCCAACTGCGCCGCCCGCACCCACGAGAACGACATTCGCCCCATCGCCGAAATCGTCCAGCGTACCGGCCTCGACATCGAGGCGGCGACCTTTATCGGATCAAGCCCCATCCGGCGCAACACCGAAGGATGGACGGATGACTTCCTCTTGCAGACCACCGAAAACGCGGTGAAGTTCACGGCTTCGCTCGGCCTGGCATGCATGTACGTGACCGAGGATACGACCCGCTGCGATCCCGCCATGGTCAAGCGTCTCTACGCCACCGCCATCGCCTGCGGGGCGCGCTCCATCGTGCTCTGCGACACCGCCGGCCACGCCACCCCCGCGGGCGCATACGCGCTGGTGCGCTTTGTGATTGAACAGGTGGTCAAACCTTGCGGTGAAACCATCCGCGTGGACTGGCACGGGCACTCCGACCGCGGCCTGGCCGTGGCCAACTCCATGGCCGCGCTGATCGCCGGAGCAGACTGCGTTCACGCCTGCGGGCTGGGCATCGGTGAGCGAGTAGGCAATACGCAAATGGATCAGATGCTGGTGAACCTCAAGCTGATGGGCGTGCCGCCCTGGTCCACCCAGGACCTCACCCGGCTACCCGACTATTGCCAGGCGATATCCCGGGCTACCCGCGTTCCCATACCGCCGAATTACCCCGTGGTCGGCGAGGACGCCTTCCGCACGGCCACCGGCGTGCACGCCGCTGCGGTCATCAAGGCTTACAGAAAAAATGATCTCGAACTGGTGAACGCCGTCTACTCGGGCGTGCCCTCGCACCTTTTCGGCCTGGAGCAGATCATCGATATCGGACCCATGAGCGGAAAATCCAACGTGCTGTTCTGGCTGGAACGCCACGGCGTGCCCGCCACCGACGAGGTGGTCGAACGGATCTATCGGCGGGCCAAAGCCTCGGACCACACCCTGACAGAACCTGAGATTCGGGAATGCCTGGAGCCCAAGCAGGCGCTCTAGCAGCGCCGCGGCCGCGGAGTTCGGCCCGCCGTAAGCTCCTGGCATTGTAAGATGACGCAGCGAATCGTTCCCTCATGCCGCCGCAAATGGAAGTCGCGGAGCAATTTCCCGGGGTGCAGCAGGAGATCGCCCAGCTCTGTTCCTTGCCCGCAGTGCGTTCCGCCTTCGGCTGGTTCCGTTCCCAGGAGCTGCAGTTTGCGCTCTGGCAGTTGGAGCTGGCGCGCATCGCAGCCCCGCCCTTCGGGGAAAGCGCCCGCTGCCAGTGGCTGGCGGAGAAGTTCGGGGAACTGGGGCTGGCGGAAGTCTCGCGCGACGATGTCGGCAACGTTTTCGGATTGCACCCAGGTCACGGCAGCGGCTACGTGTCCCTCAGCGCCCACCTCGATACCGTATTTCCCGCTGGCACGCCGCTGAACGTGCGCCAGGAAGGAAGCCGCCTGTACGGGCCGGGGGTGTCGGACAACGGCGCCGGCGTGGTCGCCATGCTGGCGATGGCGGGGGCGTTGCAGGCGTTGCGCCTTCGGCCTGCGCTGCCTCTGGTATTCATCGGCAACGTGGGCGAAGAAGGCGAAGGCGATCTGCGCGGCATGCGCCACATCTTTTCCACGCCGCGCTGGAAGGATGCCATTCATTACAGCCTGGTGCTCGACGGCGCGGGCGCCGACACCATCGTCGCGGAAGCCCTGGGCAGCCGCCGTTTTGAGGTTATCGTGCGCGGCCCGGGCGGTCATTCCTGGAGCGACTTCGGCGCGCCCAATCCGATTCTGGTGCTGGCCCGCGCCATTCATGCTTTTGCGCAGACTCCGGTCGCCCCCGCGCCCAAGACCACGTTCAACATTGGCGTGATCCGCGGCGGCACCTCGGTGAACTCAATTCCGGAATCCGCCTCCATGCGGGTGGACATCCGCTCGACTTCCATGGCGGAGATGGAACGCTTGGAGCGCGCCCTGCGGCAGGCGCTCGATCAGGCCGTGGGAGAAGCCTCGAGATCGACCCAGGATCGCGCGGCCTCGCGCCGGCCCTTCGGCTTGAGCTCGGAAATCGTACCCATCGGCAACCGGCCGGCGGGCGAGCTCTATCCTCAGGCGCGCATCCTGCAGGTAGTTCGCGCCGTGGATGGGCAGTTGGGCAACGCCGCCCAGGTGCAGCGGGCTTCCACCGATGCCAATATTCCGCTCTCGCTGGGACGCGAAGCCATCGCGATCGGCGGCGGGGGCACGGGAGGGGGCGCCCATACGCTGCAGGAGTGGTTCGATTGCAGCGGGCGCGACCTGGGACTGAAACGCATCTTCCTGACACTGCTGGCGCTGGCTGGGGTGGCGCCGTGAGAGCCGGCCTCGCAGCCTGGTCCGGCGGACCGCGAATCGCGCTAATGTTCCTGCAGGAACATTTTGTCAATATCGGAATGTACGCACAATGAGCGGTAAACGAAGGATGCACTGGAGTTAGATGGTTTTGAGTGTTTGCCGCCGAGCCGAGCGCATGCTGGAATCCGGCCGGGGGTAACATATTCGTCCACGGGGAAGGAAAAATCCCAGACCTGTCCCGTCGAGACACGGAGACCAAGACACGGGGACAAGGACGGGCCGCGTCCGGGGCGGGGCATCCGCGGTGAGGACGCCATGGTTGAAGGTGCAACACCTTCCCGAGAGACTGGCGTCTAACCCATAGAGAAGTCGCAGGCGGGTATAATCAAAGAGTTATCATTCGTGGGAGGAAGTTTTATGGATGGGCGCGCCAGCGCGTTACGGGAACGCTTGAAGGCCAATGGCCTCGCGTACACTCTGCTGACTTTGACGGTGGGCATCTTGATTGGCACCGTGATTTCCTATGGCGTGAAGGGCCAGGACAGGCGAGGGCCTGCAGATGCGGCCATGCTGAGCGTGCCTTCGCCGCAGAACCTCTCCAGCCAGTTTTCGCAGATTGCCAAGCAGCTGGAACCGAGCGTAGTCAACATCAACACTGAGTCGACCATCAAGACGCCGCGCCGGCGCCGCGGCCTTCCCAACAATGACGATACCAACCCATTCGACGACTTCTTCGACCGGTTTTTTGGCGGGCCGGGTGGACAAGGCGGCCAGGGTCCGGGCGGAGGCGCCGTTCGCGAGCGGTCCCTGGGTTCGGGCGTCATTGTGGACGCCAAGGGATATATCCTGACCAACCGCCATGTGGTGGAGAAGGCCGACCGGATCAGGGTCAAGCTGCAGGATGATCCTCCGGGCACGCTGCATGATGCCAAGGTGATCGGCACGGACCAGGAAACCGATCTGGCGGTGATCAAGATCGAGGGCGACAAGGCGTTTCCGGTCGCCAAGCTGGGCAATTCCGATAGCATGCAGGTCGGCGACTGGGTGCTGGCGGTGGGCAGTCCGTTTGGCTTGCAGGAGACGGTCACGGCCGGAATTGTCTCTGCCAAAGGCCGTAACATCGTGCCTGGGAGGCAATTCCAGTCCTTCATTCAGACAGATGCCGCTATCAATCCGGGCAACTCCGGCGGACCCCTGGTGAACATGGCAGGAGAGGTGATCGGTATCAACACCGCCATCCTCACCGACACCAATGCCTACGCCGGCGTAGGGTTTGCCCTGCCCTCGAACACGGTGGTGCAGGTCTATAACCAGCTCATTGGCCCCGATCACCGGGTGGCGCGCGGTTCCATCGGGATCATGTTCAACGCGCAGGAGAATCCGGCGATTGCGCGGGTGTACGGAACGGGCTCGGGAGTGACGGTTTCGGATGTGACCGCGGGAAGCCCGGCAGAACAGGCAGGGCTGAAGGTTGGTGACACCATCGTGGCCGTTGACGGCAAGACGGTGAAGAACGGCGACGAATTGGTGGCGGACATCGCAGCCCGCAAACCGGGCTCGAAGATCAACCTCGGGTTCGTTCGTAACGGGAAGAAGCAGGATGCGGCCGTGACGGTGGCCGACCGGGCCAAGTTGTTCGCGGCGCGGCTGGGCGACGAAGAGGAAGGCGGCCCCGAAGAGGGTCCCAAAGAGAGCAAACTGGGTGTCACCGTGCGCGCACTTACTGCGGACATGGCCGACCAGCTCGATGTGCCCGCAGGCAAGGGCGTGATCGTGCAGGAGGTGAAGAACGGCTCCTTCGGCGACGATGTCGGATTGACCCGCGGTGATATTATCCTGGAAGTAAACAAGCAGGCGGTGGATAGTATCGAGACGTTTAACCGGGTGGTGGCCACGTGGAAGAGCGGCCAGGAAGTGGTGTTCCTGGTGCGCCAGCGCGGGGCCGGCCGCCAGGGTGGAACGATCTTTCTAGCCGGTACCCTTCCGTAACCTAGGTACTGGCCCGAAAGGGACTGGCACGGGGCCCGGAAATCCGGGATTATCGAGCGTGCACATTTCCTACAAAATACCTGGACAAAGTACTGTCTCCGCCGGGGTTACGGCGCGATCGGGCGGCTTCCTTCTGGCCGTGCTGTTAAGCGTCGGCGGCTGGCTGCTGCTGTCGGGAGCGGCGGGAGCACAAAACAAGAGCAAGGCTGCTTCGGCAAGCGGGAAGCCGGTCGCGCACTCACCCTCAGCTTCCCAATCCAAGAAGAAGGGCAGGAAGTCCCGCAAAACGGCCAAGCGGCGCAAGCGGGGACAAGAAAAGATCGATGCGGCACGTGCCCTGGAGATTCAGGAAGCCCTGATCCGGGAGCACTATCTCGACGGTTCCGCAACCGGCGTGTGGGATACCGACTCACAAAGAGCCATGGAGCGGTATCAAGCCGACAACGGGTGGCAAAGCAAGACCGTCCCCGACGCCCGCGCCCTGATCAAGCTGGGGCTTGGGCCCGACCATGAGCATTTACTGAATCCTGAAAGCGCCATGACCTCGCAACTCCCGCGACCGCACGCTGCGCCAGTTTCCACGGCCGCGCCGAGCCGCGAGCCGGCAGCGGACCCTCCGCAGCGATAGACGGGGACCCTTCCGACGGTTTCCCAGAAAGAAGATTTCCTCACAGGGCGAAGCTTCGGTTTGCGACCGCGGCCACCCTGCGGATGGCGCAGCTGGAGTCTCACGAATCCCTACCGGTCGTTGGTGACGGGATTGGGGAAGTAGGGCAGAGGCTTGCCTTCGAGG
>CAYOZX010000046.1:0-3793 GCA_964408515.1 uncultured Acidobacteriaceae bacterium
TATAATCCCAAGCATGAGCCTCAGCGAGCAGATCCAGAAAGACATCACCGCCGCCATGAAAGCGCGGGACGAACCGCGCCTGTCCACACTGCGCATGGTGAAAGCCGCGCTCAAGAACCGCGAAATCGAGAAGATGGCGCCGCTCGACGATAAGGAGTCGCAGCAGGTGCTGGGCACCCTGATCAAACAGCGCAAGGATTCCGTCGAGCAATTCACCAAGGGCGGCCGGCAGGAAATGGCCGACAAGGAAGCCGCGGAGATCAAGCTGATCGAGACCTATCTTCCCCAGGCCGCCAGCGAAGACGAGATCGTGGCCGGGGTGCGAGCGGTCATCGCCGAAATGGGTTCGCCGACCATGAAAGAGATGGGAGGGGTGATGAAGAACGTGATGGCGCGTTTCTCGGGTGCGGGCCTGCGCGTAGACGGCAAAGTCGTCAGCGAAACGGTGAAACGGGAGCTGACTAAGTGAATGACGAGACGGGCGCGCAGTCCCCTCCTGACTGGCGCGACGGTACGTGGCTGGCACTTACTGAATTTCTCTTGGTTGGCCTGATCTTCGTCGCCGACCTCCGCGGACTGATTCCCTTTTCCAAAACTCCCGAACTGCTCCTGGTGGGATGGGTGTCACTGCGGGTCCGAAAACTGGGATGGCGTACCGTGGGACTCAGCCCATACCGCTCCTGGCCCGTGACTCTCGCGCTCGGGGTTGTTGCAGGCGCGTTGCTGGAAGCATTTCAACTTCTGGTGACACAACCTATTCTTGCCAAACTCGTCGGCCGGCAGCCCGACCTGGAGCTGTTCCAGCAACTCACGGGAAACCTCAGGATGACACTCCTGTTTATTGCGCTTTCCTGGACCTTAGCTGCGTTCGGAGAGGAGATGTTCTGGCGCGGGTATCTCATGAATCGGATTGCCGGACTGGGCGGGTCCAAGGATGCCTGGATCGCCAGCCTGGTGATTGTCAGCGTTGTGTTCGGCTTCGCTCACGGTTATCAGGGGCCGGCTGGGGTGATCGAAGAAAGCCTCGCGGGATTGGCACTAGGCGTCATGTATCTGGCCACTGGCCGGAACCTGTGGATCCCCATCCTGGCGCACGGGGCATCGGACACGATCGACATGATCCTGATCCTTCTGGGCAAAATGCCTGGCGTCTAGAAAATCTATTTGTTCCTCTGCACCTCGCGGTACACTTCGCTCTTCGACACGCCCATCTCCCTCGCCAGTTTCTTCAGCGCGGCCTTTTCGTCCAGTTGTTCCTCCGCCATGATCTGCTGAAGTTTCTGCTTGACGCCTGCCACTCGCGGCGCGCTCTCCGATTCCTCGCCTTTTCCGATCAGCAGCGTGATTTCACCCTTGATCTCCCCGCGAGACTGCAAGGCGCTGAGCAACTCGCCCGCCCGCCCGCGCAGAAACTCCTCGTGGACCTTCGTAACTTCGCGCGCCACCACCATCGGCCGCCCCGGACCCAGAATCTCGACTGCGTCCCGCAGTGCCTCCATCAGCCGGTGCGGCGCTTCGTAAAACACCTGCGTGCGCGGCGACGAACGAATGCCCTCGAGCGCCTGTCGCCGCTGTCCGCGCTTCGCAGGCAGGAATCCGCCGAAGCGAAACGAGTCCGCCGGCAGGCCGCCGGCCACCAGCGCCGCAAGGAACGCCGACGCCCCCGGCACCGGCACCACGAGAACATGGTGACGGATGGCCAGCGAAATCAGACGATAGCCGGGATCGGAAATTCCCGGCATGCCGGCGTCGGTCACCAGCGCTACCCGCATCCCCTCTTCCAGATCGCGCACCAACTCGGGAGCGCGGGTCATCTCATTGTGCTCGTGATAGCTGACCGTGCGGGTCGCGATGCCGTAGTGTGTCAACAGCTTCTGGGTCTGGCGGGTATCTTCGCAGGCTATCAGGTCCGCCTCCTTCAGTACCCGCAGGGCGCGCAAGGTGATGTCTTCCAGATTGCCGATGGGTGTCCCCACCAGGTACAGACCTGCTGCCAGCTTGCCCGTGCTCTCCGCCGCTGTCACTCCGCCGAGTCTAGCACCACCCGGACATTCCCCTGAATTGACTGGCCTGCGCCCAATCCCTAGAATCAGTTGCAGGAGTTCGTTTTCAGGAGATTTCCGCCAACCTCATGCCGCTTTACGAATACCAGTGCAAGAAATGCCATCACCGCTTTGAGCGCATCCAGAAGTTTTCCGATCCCCACGTAAAGAAGTGCCCCGACTGCGGCGGAGCGGTCGAGCAGATCCTTTCCGCGCCGGCCGTGCAGTTCAAAGGCTCGGGCTGGTACGTCACCGACTACGCCAGGAAGCAGGCTGCCAGTTCGTCCAATGGCGACTCCGCCGGAAAAAAGGAAGGCGCCGCTGCAGCGGAGGAGTCGAAGAAGTCCGAAAGCGCGAAGAAGACAGAAAGCTCAGCAAAGAAGGCAGAAAAGAAATAGCCGCCGGCTCGCTCCCCGAGTGCTTCCCCTCCGTGTATCCTCGCGTCCTCTGTGGTTGCGAATTCGTCTGCTCAATGTACTCCGCGTCCTCTGTGATCGGGATTTGTGCCTCGTCCGTGTCCTCCGCGTCCTCCGAGGTTCAACTGCACGTTCCTAAGCCTTGCCCCGTCGGCTCTGTTTTTCGACGGCCGGTAGCTGTATCCGGCCCGGAATCAACAAGTTCGAATCGGATGATCCCCGGTCTGAATCCTGCGTTCACAACCCTGCATCAAATACTCGTTATAACGAACAAACCAACGGAGAACCCCATGATTCAGATCAGGCCCAGTCACGAGCGCGGCGGAGGAAGCTTCGGCTGGCTCGACACCAAGCACACGTTTTCTTTCGATCAGTATTACGATCCGCGCTTCATGGGATTCCGTTCCCTGCGGGTGATCAATGAGGACCGTGTCCAGGGCGGGCACGGCTTCCCCATGCATCCCCATCGTGATATGGAAATCATCACCTACCTGCTCGAAGGCGCGCTCGAACACAAGGACAGTATGGGCAACGGCTCCGTCATCCGCCCTGGCGACGGACAGCGCATGAGCGCCGGCACGGGTGTGCGCCACAGCGAGGTCAATCCTTCGCGCACCGAGGAGGCCCACCTGCTGCAGATTTGGATTGTGCCCGATCGCCGGGGTCACACGCCCAGCTACGAGCAAAAGTCGTTCCCGGAGGCCGAGAAGCGCGGCAAGCTGCGCCTCATCGCCAGCCCGGACGGCGCGGATGGATCGGTCACTATCCATCAGGATGCCCGGCTCTACGCCACCCTGCTCGAACCTGGGCAGGAAGTGAAGCACACGCTCTCCGGCGGCCGCTACGCCTGGCTGCAAATCGCCCGGGGGTCAGTGGAACTGAACGGCCAGCGCCTGGATCAGGGAGACGGCGCCGCCATCAGCGAGGAGAAGCGGTTGAGCATCAAGGGTAGCGCCGACGCAGAGGTTTTGCTGTTCGACCTGGCGTAAGTCTTTCCCGGCCTGTATCGCAGACCGGTTGAGTCCGTGCTGACCTCGAGGCCAAAGCCCGTTCAGTGAAGAATCACTTCTCCTCAACTGCCGAGTTGTCGGTCAAGGATTTCAGGAAGCTGAGCAAGTCGCGCTTCTCGCGATCGGTAAGTCCGATCTTCATGATGAAGGGCGACTTGCCGGGACGCGGACTTCCTCCGCGATCGTAGTAGTCAATCACCTCTTCAAGCGTGGAAAGACTGCCGTCGTGCATATAAGGGGGGTGTAACTCCACGTTGCGCAGACTTGGAGTCTTGAAGGCGCCGCGGTCGCTCTCCATGCCCGTAATCGAAGAACGCCCGGGATC
>CAYOZX010000046.1:3893-5976 GCA_964408515.1 uncultured Acidobacteriaceae bacterium
GCGGCGGAGATGATGCTCGACACCAGAGGCATGGCTAATCGCCTCTGCAGCGGGCCACCACCAGCGTGATGTCGTCATACTGTTCACGCGGACTGAATTGACGAACGCATTCCGCCAGGCGATTGAGCAGGGCGTGCGAAGGCAAAGCGCCATGTTGCCGTAGGGCTTCGATCAGGCGTCGCTCTCCGAATTCCTCCCCCTCATCGTTAAAGGCTTCGGTAACGCCATCCGTGTAGAGCGTCAGGGTATCTCCTGGCCGGAGGGCGCGTTGATCCACGACGCAATTCCATTCTTTGAAGAGTCCAATCGCCGTGCACGTGGAATCGAGCCGCTCAACCTGGCCGTGGTCGCGCAGAAGGAAAGCCGAGAGGTGCCCGCAGTTCGCGTAGCGCAGCTGTCGCATCTTGTCGTCGTACTCGGCGAAGAAGAGCGTGGCATAGGCGTTGTCCGTTGTATTTTCGAAGAAGAGCCGGTTTACGGACCGCAAGAAGCGCTCCGGCTGATCCAAAGCGAACGGGGCGTAGGGACGGCTCCAATAAGTTGCGGACTGATTACGCAAGTGTGCCTGCAGGCTGGCCATCAGCAGCGCGGCCGCGGTTCCCTTTCCGGAGACGTCGCCGATCACAAGCCCAAACCGTTCCCGCCCGAGGTCCAGGAAATCGTAATAGTCGCCTCCCACCTGGCGGGCCTGGACGCACATACCCTGGCATTCAAGCGTCGTCAGGGCCGGTTGCGCCTGCGGGAACAATCTTGCCTGGACTTGCCGGGCAACTTCCAGCTCCTGGGCCGCGCGGCGTTCCGATTCCAGTCTCTGCACGTGTGCGCTACGCTGGGCCTCAATTTCTCCCGTCATCTCGTCCAGACGTAAAAGGGTAAACGTATTTCCGTCCACGTCTTCAAAGCTGGCAGAGGTCGCGCCCGGAGATTGAATCTTCGGCTCCCGATGGAAGCGCACTCCGCGACCGCGCCATTCCTCGAACTTGGCAAGAATGTCTTCGGTCAGGAAGGTGACTTCAGTGGGACGGCCGATGAGCTTGTATTCCTCGGAATCAGGCTCAGGAGCAACCAGCGCAAGCATGCCAGTGCCGTCTGGAGGCGCGACGGTCAACCAGCGATCGCCGGACGGAAGCCGGGTGTCGAAGGCCACACGAAATCCAAGCTGGTCCACATAGAATCGGAGGCTTCGATCCTGGTCGCGCACGAAGACGGCAACTGTGTCCAGGCGAAGGTACAGATCCTTGCGATCCGGGTGAAAACTGCAGCGGTGCGCCCGGTATTCTGAGGTCGGGCTGTCCACCGCGGCTCCTGAGAGATGGCTCTCCATGGCATTGATTATAGCCATCACCGCTGCCGACGCACCTGGGTCAGCCAGTTTCCGGCTGGTGGCCCAACTCGCCTCCTACTCGACTCGGCAATAGCAATACAGAAACTGCTGGACGGTTCCAAACGGTGTCTGGTGCAGTTCCTTCGAACTCCCCAGCAGGCGGAAATGCACGCCAAACTCGCGATGCAGCGACTCGGCATCATAGCGCACGACGTCAAGGCCGCTGCACTTCGTCGGCCCCTCCGGCCCGAAGGTGCTGACGATTACATGCCCGCCGTGCCGGACGGATCTAGCCACCTGGCGCACATATGCCGCACGATCGGCTTCGGCGGTCAGGAAATGAAACACTGCGCGGTCATGCCAGACGTCATAGGCTGCGCGCTCCAGCTCGAACTTGGTCACGTCTGCGGCCAGCCAGCGCACACGATCAGACAATGCGCCTAACCGCTTTCGGTTGGCCTCAATGGCGGTCTGCGAAATATCGAGCACGGTAATGTTCTCGTATCCTGCGGCCAACAGATCGTCCACCAGCGTAGACTCTCCCCCGCCCACGTCGATGATGGCTGAGGTGCGCTCAGGAGCGACCTGTTCGATCAGTGCCAGCGATTTCTCCAGGTGCGGACGGTACCAGCTGACAGCGTCGGGCGCTTTTTGCGCGTAAAATCTTTTCCCAATGGGTCTGGGTATTCATAAAGATCGACTCCGCGTCGGTCTACCTGACTTTGACGTCGGTGCACCTGACTATTGATTATCTCTCCC
>CAYOZX010000046.1:6076-11519 GCA_964408515.1 uncultured Acidobacteriaceae bacterium
ACCGAACCGGTGGGAAGTTGAAGGGCGTCTGGTGTTACTTCCCGACCTCCTTCTCAAGATCAACATAAGCCCCTTGGTATCATAGTGTTAGGTCCGAATGTCCTTACATTCCCGTACCCACAAAATGTTCCCGCCGGAACACTAGGCGGACACGACTGGCTGGTTTTCGGCGGGGTGAGACCCCTCCCCGGCAGTCTCATTGCCCGCTCCCGCCTTCTGTGCTAAGTTCCGGTTCAACCTTCGCGTGCGTTTCCTTTTCCAACACGAGAAGTCTGGCACAGCGGTCCAGGAGCCGGTACAGTCCGAGGTCCCGGAGCTACGCCAGGCGCAGCTGGCGGCGGCGTCATTCGGCGAGCGCCAGGGAGGCGACCTGCACGACTTCATTCGCGTCAGCCGCAACCGGGTGCTGTTCGGGCTGCTGGATGTGGCCGGGCGGCGCGAGGACAACCAGGCAGTCGTCTCCGCCGCGCAGCAGGCCTTTCGCAGCCGGGCGGCAGAGCTGTTCGCGGAAGATGAAATCAACGAAGCTGACGCCATGGCCGAGCTGTGCCTGGAGCTGAACCGCACCATCATGGCCACCGAGGGCGGCGTGCGTTCGTGCCCGGCGTTCGCTGGCTGCTACAACGAAGATCTCGGCACCGTCTGCTATTTCAACGCGGGACACACCCCCGGCCTGCTGCGCGACGCCATGGGCATCAGCGAGCTGCGCGCCACCGGCCTGCCTTTGGGATTGTTCTCGCACGCCACCTGCGACGCCCCCCTGGTCGGCTTGCCGCCGGGAGGAGCGCTGCTTCTGGTGTCGCGCGGGTTGCTTGAAGGCCGGCGGCGACGTGAAGAATTTGGACTGGAACGCGTGAAGAGCAGCCTGCGCCAGGCGGCGAACGAGACCGCCAGAGAACTGTGTGCGGCCACGATCGAAGACGTTCAGCAGTTCATGCGCAGGCCGCCGCTCCACAATGACGTCACGGCGCTAGCCCTGGTCCGCCCGTCGAAGCCGGGCTAGAGGGCGTATCGGAACCGGCAAGCCTGACCGCTCGCTACTGCTCCACCCTCCCGACGTTCAGCGCCGGGGCTTGCCTTGCACAGGCTTTGGTTTTGGCTCGGGCTTGAGCGCGACCAGCTCGTCGGCGGTCACGTAGTCAGGGTCGATGTCAGTAGGAATGTCCTGCAGGCGGTTCAGCACCTTCTGCACCGCCGGGCGTATGATGCCGGTCTCGTCCTGCATTCGTTTCGCGCCCTCATAATCGCCGTTAGCTTCCAACATGAGCAGGTCGTGATCGAGATCGCGCACCGCCTGCTTGAATTTTTCCAGGTCCAGAGCAAAGGTTCCATGGCGTTGGGAGAAGGCTCCGCGATCCATCAGATAGTTGAACTGGATGGCCATGCCCTTGCCGTGCGCATCCTGCAACCCGAAGCGCAGGGTGCGGAACATGGAGGCGAGATAGGTGGTGTAGAGCTGGCGTTCGGCCGCGGCATCGGAGGGCAAGAGCGCGGAGAGCTTCATGGGAGCCGCGTGGTCCATGAGGTACTGCAGCGCAAACAGCCCGGTGACGTCGGCTTTGGCTTCCTCGATCCCGCCAAACACCTCCTTCAACTCGGCGCGAGGCGTGGTGTCGCGCCCGGCGACGGTGATGCGGTGCGGTCCCAGGCCATGCATGAGCTCATGGGCCACGATGTGATTGAAAAAGGACTCAAAATTCACATCGACCATGGCTGATGTAGTGAGCACGCGGCGCGCGATGGGCAGCAGCACGATGCGAAATTTGGCTTCCTGCACGTTCTTGAGCATCACCCGCTTGCTGCCCTTCTGGCTGACTACCCGCTCGTCATTGGGAAGGTTGTAGGCTGCGGTGACGATGCCGCTGTTGCTCTGGCCGGCGTAGAGAATTTCATCGACGATGCGGATCGGCGCAGCCGCGCCCAGCCTGGGATTGCGATACTGCGGATCGATGGGCAGGTGGTCTTCGATTTCCTGCAGATGGGCGCTGAGCGCGGAAAACTTCGAGGTTTCCGCATCGTTGCGCAGGTTCACGTAGACTTCGAACGCCGCCTTGTAGCCGAAGAGTTCATCGCTGTAGGTCTCATAAGGGCCGATGGTAATGTCGAGAGGCGCGTCCAGATCCATCCAGGCCAGGTCGCTCGGATAGTAGTCGTTGGAAAGGAAAGCGTCGGCGCGCAGGCTGAGGAAGTTCTTCAGAGACGCGTTATCGGTAAGGGCGGCCGCCTGCTTCAGCAGAGACGCGGCCGGCGCCAGATCGTCCTTATATTCTTCGCTGTAAGGGATGGCCACCAGTTCGCCGTGGCTATTGGAGCGACTGCCGTCTTTCCAGCGTATGACGGTGAAGAAGCCTCGCGCCTTCTGGCGTTCTTCCGCGGGCAGCGACGCCAGCCAGGTCTCGAAATCCTGCCGGGTCATGTCTTCGGGGTAGAAATTCGCTGCCGGAGGTTTGCGCGCGGGAACGCCGGGGAGAAAGGCTTGCCAGCCATCCAGTCCGGACCAGGGTCCCATGTTGATCCAGAACAGCTTGGAGCGGGCCTTGCCTAGCGTTGATGCATCCCGCTTGAGGCGGCCGTAGAGGTCTGGATTGCCGCCCCAGGCCTGCCGCAGGAATACATCATTCATGAGACGGCCGGCCTCGATCAGCTTGGCGAGGGCCTGGCGGTCAGGACCTGAGAGGCTCGAAATGTCCACTCGCAGTGCTGCCGGAGCAAAGCGCGCGATCATCTTCTGCAATCGGGCGAGACCGGGAGGCGGGGGACTCTTACGGGCCTTGGTTTTCTGGGATGAAGCGGGAATACCGGCAAGTGCGGCAAGAAGAACCAGGGTGCAGCCTGCAAAAACCTTCATTCACCTCTCCTGACGGCAACGATCACCGGGCGCAAACTGGTTATGATAGCGAAGTCGTCCAGTTGCAGGCCAGCGGAGCAGACGACGATTCGAGCAGCCGAGCGGCGCCAAGTTGCACGAAGACAAGGAAGAATCCAGAAAAGGAACCCTGTCGCGTAACTGCGCGTCCCTGGTGGTGGAACGAGGGACTTGTGTCCAGGTGGAGCGCAGATTGCTCCGTGGCCCCAAGATCGGTCCGGGAGTTACAATTCATGAGGACAAAGACTCACTCGGCTGGGCTTGCGGCCCGGCCCCAAGGATTTGCCATGCGACGAGGATTGCCCTGGTTTCTGCTGGTTCTCGCGGCCGTACTGCCTCCGGCGCTCACGGCGGACGCGGTCGTGGAGGAGATCATCGCGCGCATCAACAACCAGATCGTGACACGCAGCGAATATCTGCGCAGCAAGGAGCAGCTGAAGCAGGAGGTGCAGCAGCAGGATCCGAGCAACGCGGACAAGATCATCGCCGAACGGGACAAGGACGTGCTGCGTGACCTGATCGACCAGCAGTTGCTGCTGGATAAAGGAAAGGACCTCGGCATCACGGCCGACACCGAGGTCATCAAGCGCCTGGATGAGATGCGCAAGGACATGAATCTGGGATCGATGGAAGACCTGGAAAAGTCGGCGGAGCAGCAAGGCGTTTCGTTTGAAGACTTCAAACAGAATCTCAAGAACCAGATCATTACCCAGCAGGTGATCTCCAAGGAAGTGGGCTCGCACATGTCCATCAGCAAGGAGGAAATGCAGGAGTTCTACGACAAACACAAGCAGCAACTGGAGCAGCCCGAACAAATCCGCCTGAGCGAGATTCTGGTCTCTACGGAAAAAAAGGACAAGGACAAAGACGCGACCGCGGACGAAGCCGCCATAATCGCGGCGGCGCAGGCCAAGGCGGAAGACCTTGAGGCCCAGATTCGCAAGGGCACGAGTTTTGAAGACATCGCCAAGAAGAGCTCGGACGGTCCCACGGCGGCCCAGGGCGGCGATCTGGGCTACTTCAAGCGGGGAACGCTGGCCAAGGAACTGGAAGAAAAGACGTTTGCCATGAAGCCGGGCGAAGTTTCCGATGCCATCCGCACGCGTCAGGGATTCGTGGTTCTGAAGGTGACCGAGCACCCGCAAGCCGGCGTTCCGCCTATGAATCAGATTGAGGAAAAGCTTCAGAACGCGATCTATATGCAGAAACTGCAGCCGGCCTTGCGGGCCTATTTGCAGAAACTGCGGGAAGACGCCTTTATGTACGTCAAGCCCGGTTACGTGGACACCGGCGCCAGCCCGAACCAGACCGGTCCCGTGGAAACCACCGCCAAGGATGCCGGAGCCAAGGAACTGAAGAAAAAGAAGAAGAAACTGGGAATCATCTGAACAGGTTGGGCGGGTAGCACAGATTCCCCGGACCTGAAGTCCTGGGAATGACAAGGCGCAAGTTACGGCAAAGTGAAAGAGTTCTTCATTTCCGATTGCGTGAAGCACGAGAACAAGGTCATCACCTCGACCTTCGTGGTGGTCTCGCGGCAGGTTAAACCCAAGAAGAGCGGGGAGCCTTACCTGGCGTTGACCCTGGGCGATCGCAGCGGCCACCTCGAGGCCAAAATGTGGGACAACGTCGAGGACGCGATCGACGCCTTCGAGCAGGACGACTTCGTCAAGGTCAAGGGACTGGTCAACAAGTACAAGAACCGCTTCCAGCTGACCATTCACAAGGTGCGCCGGCTGGCGGAGGCGGAAATCGACTACGCCGATTACCTGCCCAAGACCAGGAAAGATATCGGCGAGCTGTGGCAAACGCTGGCCGGCTACGTGGCCAGCTTCCAGGATCCCCATCTCAAGGCGCTGGTAGAAGTTTTCATGGCGGACCCGGAGATCGCAGAGGCCTATCGCAACGCGCCTGCGGCCAAGACGCTGCATCACGCCTTCATCGGGGGACTGCTGGAACACGTGGTATCCCTGTTTCACTCCTGCGATCTGATATGCCGCAATTATCCCCAGATCAACCGCGACCTGTTGCTGACGGGAGCCTTTCTGCACGACATCGGGAAGATTCACGAACTCGCGTACAGCCGGTCTTTTTCCTATACCAGCCGGGGGCAGCTCCTGGGCCACATGATCATCGAGCTGGAGATGCTGCAAGAAAAGCTGTCGCAGGTGCCGGGTTTCCCGGACCCGCTGAAGACCCTGGTCGAGCACCTCATCATCAGCCATCACGGGCAGTACGATTTCGGCTCGCCCAAGCTGCCCATGTTCCCGGAAGCCCTCATGCTGCATTATCTCGACGATCTCGACTCGAAAATCGAAGCCATGCGAGCCCAGTTCGAGCGCGGAACGGATGGCGCGTGGACGGCGTACAATCCGTCGTTGGGCAGGCCACTGCTGAACACGGCGAAGTTCCTGGAAGACAAGGCGCAGGAAGAGGAGCCGCTCCCGCCCGACGCGGGCGCGTCGGTTTCACCGAGCGGACAGGCGACGCCCACGCCGTCCGAGGATGGTGCGCCGGCCCTCCCGGAAATGAAGTCGAGTTGATGTGGGGCGGACACTCTTGTCCGCCAAACCTTAA
>CAYOZX010000046.1:11619-15945 GCA_964408515.1 uncultured Acidobacteriaceae bacterium
GGGGCGGACAGGAGTGTCCGCCCCACATCAGTGACATCGTCCGGGCTGGAGGATAAAATCTAGACCAATGTTTCGGAGCCCTGCAGTAGGTCGTTCGTAGCGTTTGCGCCACCGGCAGTATTTCTGATAAACCATCCCATCATGGAGGGAATCATGCGAACGCGCTTGGCAGCACTCACCCTGGGTCTCTATCTGTGTTTCATTGTGCTGGGCTGCAGCAGCAAGCCAGCGGATCAGACGAGCGCGCCCGAGAGCGGGAGCGGAGCGGCTTCTTCCGCAAGCGGGCCATCGGGCGCGGCCGGAGGATCGGCCATGTCCAGCAACAAGTCTATGGCAAAATCCGAGGCCAAGGCTGAGGCTCCGAAGCCTCTGGTAGTACCCGCGGGCACAGTGGTGACGGTGCGGTTGGGAAATGCCGTAGGGTCCAAGATCAGCAATCCGGGCGATACTTTTACAGCCACCGTCGCCAATCCGATCGACGTCGAGGGTAAGACGGCCATCCCCGCGGGAGCGAGCGCCTCGGGAACAGTTGTGGATGCGAAGCCGCTGGGCCGGTTCAAGGGCGGCGCCGTTCTGCAGGTGCGCCTGACTTCCATTACCGTGGGCGGCAGCCAGATGGCGGTTTCTACCTCATCGGTCGTTCGCACCGAAAAGGGCAAAGGAAAGCGGACCGCAGTGCTGGCCGGCGGCGGAGCGGCCGTGGGCGCCCTGATCGGCGGACTGGCGGGCGGCGGCAAGGGCGCAGCCATCGGAGCCCTCGCCGGCGGCGGCGCAGGCACAGGCGGCGCGGCCTTTACCGGCAACAAGGACATCGTGCTGCCGGCCGAATCGGCGTTGAGCTTCAAGCTGGAGCAGCCGCTCGAAGTGAAGTAAGGAATCCTGAAACAGCTCTCAGGTCTCAGTTTTCTGCCCTCAGGGGGACAGCCTACCCTGAGGGCTTATCATCTGACGATGGCTCGAACGGACATGGCTCGAACTTCCGTGATGGAAAGTCAAGCGACGGCCGGCGGGTTGGATCTCGCGCGATTCGAGGTTGTGAGCTTCGACTGCTATGGCACGCTGATAGATTGGGAAGCAGGTATTTTTTCGGCGCTGCGGCCCATCCTGGCCGCACACGGCAAGAGCGTCAGCGATGCCGAGTTGCTCAGAATTTATTCCGAACTCGAGGCGGAAGCCGAACAGGGAGATTTCCTTCCTTACCGTGAAGTGCTGCAGAAAGTAGTGCACGGATTCGGGAAACGGCTAGGGTTCAATCCGAGCCACGATGAGATACGCTCCTTGCCGGAGTCCGTGGCCGAATGGCAGCCGTTTGCGGACACAGTGGCCGCCTTGCGCCGGTTGCGCACTCGCTACCGGCTGGCGATTATTTCCAACATCGACGACGATCTGTTTGCCGCCACGGCGCGGCGCCTCGAGGTGAGCTTCGATGAGGTGATCACGGCGCAACAGGCGCGGGCGTACAAGCCCTCCCGGCGCATGTTTCAACTGGCGGAGGAACGGTTGCAAGCGCCGCGCGGGCGCTGGCTGCACGCCGGCCAGAGCATCTACCACGACGTGCTGCCGGCGCAGGCGCTCGGGATTGCCACGGTGTGGGTGAACCGGGCGTCGCCCAGACCGGGCGCAGGCGCGGCGAGGGCGGCCGCCGGCAAGCCCGACCTGGAAGTTGCCGACGTGAAAACTCTGGCCGATCTGTGCGAAGCCCGGTCTTCGACCAGAAGCGACAGCTTGCGATGACCGCTCGCTCCAATCCACTTTCTTACCTGACCGGCCAGCTCGACGACCTGAAAACCAAGGGCACGTATTTCCGGCTGCGCGTGCTCGAGGACGAGCAGGCGCCGGTGTGCACCTTCGACGGCAAGAGAGTCATCAACCTGGCCTCGAACAATTATCTGGGACTGGCCACGCATCCCAAGCTGCGCGAGGCGGCGCTCGAGGCCACGCGCAGGTACGGCGTGGGATCGGGCGCGGTGCGTACCATCGCCGGAACCATGAAAATCCACATGGAGCTGGAGGAGAAGATTGCGCGCTTCAAGAATGTGGAAGCCTGCGTGGTCTTTCAATCTGGCTTCGCGGCGAATGCGGGCACGGTGTCGGCGGTGCTGGGCAAGGATGACTTCATCATCTCCGACCAGTTGAATCACGCCTCCATCATTGACGGGGCGCGTTTGTCGCGGGCGAAGATTCTGGTCTTCGAGCACAAGAATACCGCCCAGGCGGAAGAGAAGCTGGCCGGAGTGCGGAACCAGCCGGGGAGAAAGCTGCTGATCACGGACGGCGTCTTCTCCATGGATGGCGACATCGGACCGTTGCCCGCGCTGTGCGGCCTGGCGGAGAAATATGGCGCCATCATGATGGTGGACGATGCGCACGCATCCGGGGTGCTGGGCCGCCATGGGCGCGGCACGATTGATCATTTTCAGATGCATGGGCGCGTGGATATCCAGGTCGGCACCCTCTCGAAGGCGATTGGGGCGCTGGGCGGCTACGTCTGCGGGACGCGTGACCTGATCGAATTCCTCTACCACCGGGCGCGCCCCTTTCTGTTTTCGACCTCGCATCCGCCGTCGGTGGCGGCGACCTGTATCGCGGCTTTCGATGTTCTGGAGAACGAGCCCGAGCGCATCGAGCAACTCTGGGAGAACACGCGGTTCTGGAAGAAGGAACTGGGACGGCTCGGCTTTGATATCGGCGGCAACACGACACCCGCCAGCGAAACGCCGATTACTCCCATTATCGTCGGCGAGGGCAAGCTGACCATGGATTTCTCCCGCGCGCTGTTCCAGGAAGGCGTGATGGGCACGGGAATTGCCTTTCCGACCGTGCCCGAGGGCAAAGCGCGAATTCGGACGATCATGACCGCCACGCACACCAAGGAAGAACTCCAGCAGGCGCTGGAAGTGCTCAGCCGGGTGGGGAAAAGGATGGGAATTTTAGGATGAAGAGAGGTCCCTCCTCAGCCGCAATTCTGATGAGCGGCCCTTCCTAGGAATCCGCCCGATACACCATTCTTCCGCCCACAATCGTGGCCACCACCTTTCCGGTCAACTGCCAGCCGTCAAAGGGCGTGTTGCGGGCCTGAGAGCGCGAGGCGGCGGCATGAAAGGTCCAGCGTTTTTAGGATCAAAGATGGTGACGTCGGCGGGGCGGCCGCGAGCCAGCGATCCGCGTCCCTTCAGGCTGAAGACGCGCGCCGGGCCGGCGGTGAGCAGCTCGACGACGCGCGTCAGCGGAATGCGGTGCTTGAGGTGCAGCCGGGTGATGGCCAGGGCGAGTGCGGTTTCGAGTCCGGTGACGCCGAAGGCGGCGCGCTCGAACTCAATGATCTTTTCGTGGGGAGCGTGAGGAGCGTGGTCGGTGGCGATGGCGTCGATGGTGCCATCGGCCAAAGCAACCAGAATGGCTTCCAGATCGGAGGCCGAGCGCAGGGGAGGATTCATCTTGAAGTTGGAGTCGTAGTCGCGCACGTCGGCATCGGTCAGGGTGAAGTGATGGGGCGTCACCTCGCAGGTGACCTGCGATTTGCTGCGTTTGCCGCGGCGAACCGCCTTCAGCGCGTCGGCGGTGGAAACATGGGCCACGTGCAGGCGGGCGCCGGTAAACTGCTGGGCCATTTGGACGTCGCGCTCCACGATGGAAGCTTCTGCCGCCGCCTTCATGCCGCGCAGACCAAGACGAAAAGAGGTCGGGCCTTCGTTCATCGAGCAGCGCTCGGTCATACGCGTGTCTTCGGCGTGCTGAATCACGGGCAGATTGATCTCCGAGGAAAGGCGCAGAGTCTCACGCATGACCGTCTCGCTGAGGATGGGTTTGCCGTCGTCGGTCACGCCCACCGCGCCGGCCCGCTGCAGGGCGCGGAAGTCGGTGAGCACCGCTCCCTTGCTGGCCAGGGTAGCCGCGGCGATGGGGAACAGGTTGACCACCGCGCCCCGCTCCGGGCGCTGCAGCCAAGTGACCCACTCCGGCGAATCCACCACGGGCTGGGTGTTGGGCATGCAGCAGACGGAAGTAAATCCCCCCGCGGCCGCGGCGGCGGTGCCGCTGGCAATGGTTTCCTTATACCCCTGGCCGGGCTCGCGCAGGTGCACGTGCAGATCGATGAATCCGGGGGCGACCACCAAGCCGCGAGCGTCGAACTTTTCGTATGCGGTTCCGCGGGTCTTGCCCGGCGGCGCGATCTCGGCAACCAAGCCGTCGCGCAGCAGGACGTCCATGGGCGCATCGATGCGGGCCGCCGGGTCGATGAGGCGTCCCCCCTTGATCAGCAGGCTGCGATTGTCTCTTCTCATCCCGGCCACCTGCTACTTCCTTCCCCCGGATCTACGCGGG
>CAYOZX010000046.1:16045-17623 GCA_964408515.1 uncultured Acidobacteriaceae bacterium
GCCATGCGCACCGGCACGCCGTTGCGGACCTCCTCCACGATCACCGATTGCGGGCAGTCGGCCACCTCCCAGGTCAGCTCGAGGCCGCGAATGATGGGCCCGGGATGCATGAGGATGGCGTCTTTTTTCGCCAGTTTCAGCCGGGACATGGTCATCTGATAGCGGTTGACGTAGTCGTGCAGGCTGATTTTTGTCCCCGCCAGACGCTCCTTTTGCACCCGCAAGGTCAGAATGACGTCGGCGCCGTGGACTGCTTCTTCTACCGTACGGGTGATATGCAGGCCGGGTCCCAGGCTGGTGGCGACTTCGGGCAGGAACTCGGGCGGGCCACAAAGGGTGAGGCGCGCTCCAAATTTACCCAGGAGGTGAATGGCGGAACGGGCCACCCGGCTGTGATAGATGTCGCCCACAATGGCCACCTGGAGCGCTTTCAGCGTCTTCTTGTGGCGCAGGATGGTGTAGGCGTCGAGCAAAGCCTGCGAGGGATGTTCGTGCATGCCGTCGCCGGCGTTGATGACCGGAATATCGAGGTGTTTCGCCATCAGCGCGGGCGCTCCGGCGCTGGGATGGCGGATGACAATCACGTCCGCGCCCACCGCGCGCAGGGTGTATCCCGTGTCCAGCAGCGACTCGCCTTTTTCGATGCTGGATCCGCTGGAAAGCACCAGCGTGGTCATCGCCCCCATCGATTTGGCAGCCACTTCAAAGGAGCTGCGGGTGCGGGTCGAAGCTTCATAAAACAGAAGCAGCACGCGCTTCCCGCGCAGCAGGGGACGGGACCGGGCCGGATTCATGTGCCGGGCAAGTTTGAGCAGGCCGAGAATTTCAGCCGCACCGAGGTGCTCAATGCCCAGCAGGGAACCGCGCGCAGCTTGGTTCATGAGGGGCCGAGATCAGCGCCGAACCGGCGCTTAAGCCTGGGTTGATCCTCTTTCTTCGCTTCTTTCCGTTCAGTCTTGCCGCTCCACCAGCAGAACCTTCTCCAGATCATCGACCTCGCGCAGCTTGACTTCTATGATTTCGCGGTCCGTGGTTTGTACCTTGCGCCCGATGAAGGTCGCCTCAATCGGCAGTTCGCGGTGGCCGCGGTCGATGAGCACGCAGAGCTGCACGTTACTGGGACGCCCCTCGCGGAACAGGGCGTCCAGCGCGGCACGGATGGTGCGGCCGGTATAGAGCACGTCGTCCACGAGAATCACGCTTTTGCCGGCAATGGGAAATCCGATTTCGGTCTTCTGCACGACCGGTTTCGGGCCCAGGGTGGAGAGGTCATCGCGATACAGCGTGATGTCGAGGGTTCCCACCGGCACAGGAGTTTTTTCGATGCGAGTGATCATCCGGCCCATGCGCTGCGCCAGCGGAACACCGCGCCGGCGGATGCCTACAAGCCCCAGGTTGGCGGCGCCGTTATTTTTTTCGATGATTTCGTGGACGAGGCGCACCAGCGTGCGCTCAATCTCGGTGGCGGACATCAGCTGGGACTTTTCGCGCAGCCCAGCGGGACGCGGCAACGGTTTCGCGGTCATAGACGCTGAAAGAGCCCGGCACAGGGCCAGCCCCGGCACGCCGGGGGTTTCC
>CAYOZX010000047.1:0-6507 GCA_964408515.1 uncultured Acidobacteriaceae bacterium
GGTCTTCACCGCGCCCTTGAAGGGCGTCTCAGCGAAAGAAGAGAAGATCCCTGACCTGCCTGTCGTGGCTCTGGCCGAAGATGAAGTGACCCTGCAAGTCGCGGCGCGCAACGCGCCTGCTCCCCAGCCCAGGGAGATTCTGATGGCCGACGATTGGCAGCGCTGGAACGACTACGGCATCGGCCTGTTCCTCCAGGGCGATCTCAAGGGCGCCGCTCTCGCCTTCCAGAAGGTGACCGAGATTGCCCCTGCGAATCCCGACGGTTGGGTGAATATCGGCCGGGCCGCGGTGCAGGAAGGTGATATGGAACGCGCCCGCGTCGTGCTCGAGAAGGCGCTTGCGCTGAGTCCTGATCTGGCCCGCGCCCATTTCTTCTACGCCAAGGTCCTGCGCAATGACGGCAACTACGATGGCGCCGCCGACCACCTCCGCAAAGTCATCGCGCAGTACCCGAGGGACCGCGTAGCGCTCAACGATCTCGGACGGATTCTTTTCCTTCAGCGCAAATATGCCGACACGGTCAAGGTGCTCGAGTCCGTGCTCAGCGTCGATCCCGAAGACCTGCAGGCCCACTACAATCTCATGCTCTGCTATAACGGCCTGGGCGACGAGAAACGGGCGCACGAACACCAGGTCCGCTATCTTCGCTTCAAGGCGGACGAGTCGGCGCAAGCCATCACCGGCCCCTACCGCCAGCTCAATCCCGAGGACAACAACGAGCGCCAGGCGATTCACGAACACCTTTCGGTCCCGTTGCCCGGAGACGGCGCGAAACAGGTAGCGGCGCGCCCGCGCCCACGCCTCCGTGAACAGCGCTCGGCCACCGCCAAAATCCCTGCTGCGGGGGCCTCCGAATAATGCGCAAGCTCTCTCCGCTGGCTTTCTTGCTTTGTTCCGTCGTCCTGGCGGCGCAAACCATTCAGTTTCGCGACATCACTGCCCAGGCCGGTATTCGCTTCGTCCACAACAACGGGGCATTCGGAAAGAAGTACCTTCCCGAGACCATGGGCCCGGGTTGTGCCTTTATTGACTATGACAACGACGGCTGGCCCGACATTCTGCTCGTAAACGGGGAGAACTGGCCCGGCCACGCCGGCGCACCCACAACGCCGCACCTTTATCACAACAATCACGATGGCACTTTTGCTGATGTAACCCGCAAAGCCGGCCTCGCAGTTCCCATGTTCGGACTGGGCGTGGCCGTCGGCGATTACGACAACGATGGCCATGACGACCTCTTCATCAGCGCGCTGGGACAGAGTCATCTGTTCCACAATAATGGCAACGCAACCTTCACCGAAGTAACCAAGGCGGCCGGCCTGTGGGGCCCCAATGATTTTTCTACCGGCGCCGCCTGGGTAGACTTCGATCGCGATGGCAAGCTCGATCTGGTGGTCGCCAACTACGTGCAGTGGTCCATCGCCGGCGATCTGTTCTGTACCCTCGATGGCACCAAGAAGTCCTATTGCACGCCGGAATCCTACAAGGGATCGTCCGCCCGTTTATGGCACAACCTGGGTGGCGACAGGTTCGAGGACGTAACCCAAAAATCGAAGTTCTACGACGCCACCTCAAAGAGCCTTGGTATCGCCATCCTGGACTATGACAACGACGGCTGGCCCGACATTCTGCTGGCCAATGACACCCAGCCCAACAAGCTCTTCCTGAACAAGCGCGATGGCACTTTCGAGGAGAAGGGCGTTTCCGCGGGCATTGCCTTCAGCGAGGATGGTGTGGCCCGTGCCGGTATGGGTGTGGACGCCGCCGACTACGACCGCTCCGGTCACGCCAGCATCATGATCACCAACTTCGCCAACCAGATGATTTCGCTCTACCACAACGAGGGTAACGGCCTGTTTGTGGACGAAGCGCCACGCTCCGAAGTCGGCCGCGCCAGCCTGGTGACCCTCGGATTCGGCTGCTTCTTCTTCGACTACGACAACGACGGCTGGCCGGATATCTTCGTCGCCGATGGCCACATCGAAAATGAAATTGAGCGCGTGCAAAAACGTGTCAGCTACGCCGAACCGCCACACCTGTTCCGCAACCTTGGAGGCGGGAAGTTCCAGGAGGTGACGCAAAGCCTGGGTGCGGTCTTCGCCAGCCCGAAAGTGGCGCGCGGAGCCGCTTACGCCGATGTAGACAATGACGGCGCCCTGGACGTGCTTGTCACCACCAACGGCGGCCGGGCGTATTTGTTTCACAACGAAGGCGGCAGCAACCACAGCCTGCGCGTCCGGCTTCGCGGTACCAAGTCCAATCGCGACGGCATCGGCGCCGTGATCCGACTGAAGGTCGGGAAGGATGCGCAGTGGCAGATGCTGCGCAGCGGGTCCAGCTATCTCTCGCAGAGCGAACTGGTGGCGACCTTCGGTCTGGGCGGGGCGGCGAAAGCTGACTCCGTCGAAGTGCAGTGGCCCAGCGGTCAGGTGGATAAACTGTCTAACGTCAACGCCGGCCAGACGGTCACGATCGAGGAGGGCAAGGGCGCGGTGGCCAGTCAGGCTTATGCAAAGCCGTGGCGTTAGGGAAAATAGTGGTTGCCGGTGTCCTCGGCGGTTGTGGTCGTGGGTTTGTTTCCCTGTGTCCTACGCCCTTTGTGGTTAAATCTTTCTATCCATGATGCGGAGCCTTCTCCTTCTTGCCGGTCTTCCTATTCTTGCGGCGCTCTTCTTTGCCGCCGCCCAGAGCGGAGCGCCGGGCAATTCCGCTGAGGCCGCCCGCCTCAACAACCTCGGCGCTGCCTACATGAACCAGCAGCTTTTTGAGAAGGGACTCAAGTCATTTCAGGACGCTGCTGCGCTCGACCCCAAGCTTCAGATCGCAGCTCTGAACCAGGGTATCGCGCTTCTTAACCTCACCAGAATCGACCCCGCACGAGTGCTGCTTGAGCAAGCTGTCAAGCGCGACCCTGAAGATTCTCACGCCTGGTTCAGTCTGGGAATGTTGTACAAGAACTCCGACAATCCCCAGGGTGCGGTCGATGCCTTTCGCCGGGTCACGCAAATCGATCCCAACGACGCCGACACCTGGTATTTCCTCGGTGCTGCGCTCACCCAGGTCAAGGACCATCCCCGGGCGATTGAGGCTTTCCAGCACGCTCTCCACCTGAACTCACTGCACGCTTCATCGGAATTCGGCATTGCGCGCGCCTACCAGCAGTCGGGCGACGCAGCCCAGGCCCGCGAACACCTGCAGCGCTTCCAGCACATCACGCAGAACAAGTTGGGCTCGCCTATCGGCCTGGCTTACGGGGACCAGGGGAAATACTCGCTGGTGGAAGAATCTCCTGGCGCGATGCTGAAGGCCTTGCCGCAGATTCCAGTCAGGTTTGTGGAGGTTACGCAGCCAGCCGGCTTGGGATCGAAGCCTGCGCCAACCCCCGCTGTCGACCTGGCGTCGTATCTCGGGCCGGGCGCCTGCTTCATCGACTACGACAACGATGGCAAGCCCGACATTTTCCTGGCTGATAACGGTCCCCAGGGCGGGATGGCGCTTTACCATAACCTGGGCAGAGGCAGGTTCGAAGATGTGACGAAAGGGGCTGGACTCGACCCCACCCTGCCCGCTATCGGCTGCACCGCCGGGGACTATGACAATGACGGATTCGCTGACCTCGCTGTGAGCCTGAAGGATCGAGTGCTCTTGCTGCACAACGAGAAGGGCGGCGCATTCAAGGATGTGACTGCGGCGGCGGGGATCACGCCCGTTGACGACAAGGGAAAATTCAATCTCGGCGTGACGTTCATCGACTACGACCACGACGGTGACCTGGATCTATTCATCACTCAGCAAAGCCCACACCCGTATTTCGACCTGCGGCGCAAGGCCGATGGGTTTGGTGAAGTGCGCACTCCTGAATTGAACCAGCTTTGGCGGAACAACGGGAACGGCACATTCACCGAGCAGAGCAAGGAGGTTGGCGTCGCCGCCCCAGTCCCAACCTTTGCGGCCGTGGGGAGCGATTACAACAACGACCGCGCTGTCGATCTGGTTCTTTCGGGCTGGCACAAGCTGTCGACCATCCTTGAAAACCCACGCGAGGGAAGATTCCATGTCCAGTCCGGTTGGGGACCGGGCGTGCCCACCGTCGGCCTGGCCGTTCTCGACTTCGATCATGACGGATGGATGGACATTGCCTTTACCCAGACCGCCACCCCCGGGCTCACTCTCTGGCGCAACAATCACGCCAAAACCTTCGAGCAAGTCGAAATTCCCAAGACTGACTGGGTCCGAGGTTGGGGCGTCGCCTCTTTCGACTACGATAATGACGGCTGGGTCGATCTCGTGGCCGCGGGCGAGACCCGCGACGGCAAGGGCGAAATCCGGCTCTTCCGCAATCTGGGGCCGGACGGATTCAAAGATGTCACTTCCGATGTCGGTCTCGACAAGATTCAGCTCAAAAGTCCCCGCGCCATCATCACTGCTGATTATGACGACGACGGCGCCACCGATTTGCTCGTCACCCAGAATCGCGGTTCATCGGTTCTGCTACGCAACGAAGGCGCCAACAAGAACAAATGGCTCCGCCTTTCCTTCAAGGGCTTGGCTGATAACAAGAGCGCTGTCGGGACCAAAGTCGAAGTTTTCGCTGGCGCTAACCGCCAGAAATTCGAGATTGCCGGCTCCAATGGATACCTCGGGCAAAATTCAACCGATCTGATTGTCGGTCTGGGCCAGGCGAAGGAAGCTGACGTGGTTCGCATGCTGTGGCCATCCGGCGTCATCCAGGATGAAATCGAAATTGCCGGGATGCAAGAGCACAGCTTCCTGGAGATGGATCGCCGCGGCAGCTCCTGCCCCACACTTTTTGTCTGGGATGGCAAACGCTATACCCTGGTCGGCGACATGCTGGGTGCTGCCGTCATCGGCCACTGGATCGCGCCCGGCCAGCGCGACCTCCCGCGCCCCACGGAGTACATCAAGATTCCCCGCGAATCGGTGCGCGAGAAGGACGGCAAGCTCAGCTTCCGCTTTATGGAGCCCTTGGAAGAAGCGGTCTATCTCGACCGCGTCGAGCTGCTCTCGGTCGATCATCCCGCCGCAGTCGATGTTTTCCCCAACGAATATTTCGCCAGCAACCCACCCTACCCGGCGTTCAAGGTGGTTTTCAGCCGGGATGCAATGCTGCCCGCAGGCGCGCAGGACGAGCATGGCCATGATCTTCTGCCCGAGCTTGCGGCCCACCGCTTCGTCGGCGACTTCGCGCTGACCCGTTTTCAAGGATTTGCCGAACCGCACACTCTGGAACTGGATCTCGGCCAAGCCTATCGCGGCGGCGCACTCTGGCTGCTGTTGCACGGCGAAATTGAATACTTCACCGCCACCAGCATGTACGCCGCACACCAGTCCGGGCTGGAGCCAATCGCTCCCGACGGTGAAGCTCAGACCAAAAATGGGGGCTGGGTGCGCGTGGTGGCCGTTATGGGCTTTCCCGCCGGCGGTCCGCGTACCATGACCGCCGATCTTACCGGCAAACTTCCGCGCGGAGCACGGCGCATCCGTATCACCACCAATCTGCAAATCTATTGGGACAGTATTCTGATCAGCCGCACCGGCCAGAATCAGAGCGCTCGCCTTACGTCTGTCCCGCTATCCCGCGCAGACTTGAGCTTCCACGGTTTCCCGCTGAAGGTTGAGAACCAGCCTCCGGGTAACGTGCTCTACGTGTACGACAAGACGAGCCCCACCGGCCCTTACGCACGTCCGGCCGGCGCCTACACGCGTTACGGCGACGTGCTTCCGCTCGTGAGGAGCTACGACGACCGCATGGCCGTATTCGGTTCAGGCGATGAAATCGCTCTGGATTTCAACCCTGCGTCGTTGCCTGTCCTGCCGGCGGGCTGGGTGCGTGACTATTTCTTCCTGGCCAACGGGTACGAAAAAGACATGGACTTCTACGCCGCCGAAGCCAATACTGTCCAACCGCTGCCCTTCCGTGCCATGGGCACGTATCCTTATCTCCCCGGAACCAGCTTTCCCCTCGACGATTTGCGCCTGGGGTACTTCCTCAACTACAACACGCGTCATGTGTCAGGAAACGAATCCCCGAGCTACCGCTTCGACTACGCGTCCCAGAAGTAATGAGAAATAATGAGAAGTAATGACAAGTAGTGAGCAGTAATTGGACCCGATCTGAGCGAACTTCTCACTCTTACTTGGCCGCCGAAGCCATGCAATCTTTCGTTTTGCCGAAAAGGGCCGGACGGCGTGTGGGCTCTTGCATCCGAAAAGGCCGCCGCAAGATCGATTCTCAAAATCGGTTTAATGTTGACATCTCCACGCCTCGCATAATTCAATACGCGGGACATGGCAACAACCCCCGGCCCTCCTGCCACCACGGTTCCCCGTCTTCGCCGGTCGCTCACGCTCTGGGACCTGATTCTTTACGGCATCATCGTGATTCAGCCGGTGGCCCCGATGTCGGTATTCGGCGTGCTCAGCGACCGGGGCCGGGGCCATGTGGTCACAACCCTGCTGATCGCCATGGTGGCGATGCTGTTTAC
>CAYOZX010000047.1:6607-17421 GCA_964408515.1 uncultured Acidobacteriaceae bacterium
TGGCCACGGTGCTCACCTGTTTTGTGATCGGGATTCTGTCGGCGCTGGAGGTCTACGCCGCCCAGCTGATCTGGCCGGCGTCGCAACCCTTCCCCAACTCTGACACCGCCTTTACCTACGTTGCCGGCCGCGCCTGGGCGCCCTTGTTTGCGGTCGTGGGAGTGACCCTGTTGGTGGCCAACTTCGGCTCGGGCATGGGAGCGCAGATCGGCGCCGCCCGCCTGCTCTACGGTATGGGGCGCAGCAAGGCCCTGCCGCAGTCATTTTTCGGTGTGGTCGACCCCAAGCGGCATGTGCCGCGCAACAATGTCATCTTCGTTGGGGTCATTGCGCTGCTGGGCGCCTTCGTCATCAGCTATGGCCTGGGGGCGGAGATGCTCAACTTCGGCGCTCTGATCGCGTTCATGGGTGTCAATCTGGCGGCATTCTTCCGCTATCATGTGCGCGAAGGCGGAGGCAGCCCGCTGATTCCCTGCGCGATCACGGCGCTGGTTATTGTGATGGTCCTGGGGCTGCATGAGAGTCTGATTTTTTGGGGAATCGCAGGCCTGGGTTTGGCGGTTCTGGCGGTGTGGACGCCGCCGCTGGCCGGCTTCGCCATCTGCTTTTTCCTGTGGAAGAATCTGAGTTGGAAGGCCTGGATCGTCGGCGGAATCTGGATGCTTGCCGGCATCACCTTCGGCGCCATCAAGACGCGCGGCTTCCGCAGCAACCTCATCGACTTCGAACTGCCTCCGGAAGATTCCACGGGCGGCGCTTGATAGGAGACAGGATGCGCCGAGAATTTCACAACTGCAAATTGCTAATCCCTCAATTCTCCAGGTTCCACCCGCCGACCTCTACCGTCGGCCTCGCTGTTCCCAGGTCCTTGGTCTTGTAAGTCGCCGTAAGTTCGCGCTTTTCGCCGGGCAACAATGATATGTAGTTGTCCTGCCAGATCACAGGTAAAATCTCCTCCCCGCCCCGGCCGCGATCTACTTTCAGCCTGACGAAGAATGCCAGACTCTTGCTCGGGTTCTCCAGCGTGACGTGTGTTACCACCTCTGATCCCCTGGGTTCCGTGCGGTCTGAGATGCGCAGTTTCACCTTGGGTAATTGCGCCAGTGCGGTATAGTCCGCGTACGAAGCCGTGGGTGTGGTGTACCAGTTCGACTTCTCCCAATCCAGTGTCTCCGGCTTGTCAGATAGCCAGTAGAAATTCGATCCCACCAACTTCCCCGAGGAGTCCTCCAGCCGAAGAGCCAGGAAGTATGTCGGGCTGAGGCCGTCGATTTGAGGCAGAGCGAGGATCTTGGCGGTGCTGTCAGCCGGGGCGTCGAGGAGGGTTTGCTGAGAAAACTTCTCGGTCATGTCGAGGTTGAATACTCTCGTGGTGAGCTTCAAACCCTTCGCATCTGCATATTGACTGCTGATTACCCAGACGGAATGGTCGTCGTAGCCATAGACGGGGTGCAGCGCCTCCATAGCCTTCTTCGCGCCAAAGTAGCCTCCGCCTGGACGCAGGTAGTAGTCATAAAGATGCCAGATCATCGAGGGCCAGGCGTTGTTGAGCATCCACTGGATTACGCCCGTAGAGACATATTTGTTGCGGCTGTAAGCCTCGTACATGGCGCGGACGCCTTCGTAGGTCTGCATCTGCGCTTTCATGGCGTAGTCGGCGGCGCTGCTGGCATTCCCAAATCGCGCGTTCAGAGCCTCAGTGAAGACGTGCAGGTCTTTGAAGGCGCCCCCACCCGCGTGGTAGTTCCACCAGTCGTCGATAGGCCAGAGATGATCCTTGCCGACCATGGCGCGAATGCTTTCGATTGGCGGCGCCGCCGGACCCATGCTGGTTTCGGTATTGAAGCCATAGGCGCCCCCGCATCCACCCTGATTGCAGTGCCGGCCTGAATCGGTGCTGTCAGTCAGCCAGTAGCCAGGCGCGACGTACTCATACGGGCCAGTCATTTTTACGCCGCTCTCACCGGTAACCACCGCCAGCTTGGCGGTGGCGGAAGAAATCACCGGATTCGGCCACAGGAGCTCCTTTTCGACCTTGAGATAGGTTTGCTCGACATCGGGCGGCGGGGGATTGTCGCTGCCGTTCAGCCACATCACCAGGCTGGGATGACTGCGCAGGCGGTAAATCTGGTCGCGCAATGACTTCTCAGCGATGGCAAAGTCCTCGGACTTCCACTTGGCCCAGTGTTCCCAATGATCGCAACAGCACCAGCCGGCCATGACCAGAATGCCCTGCTCGTCGGCAAGATCGAAAAATTCCTGGGTCTCCAGCTTGCCTTCGAGCCGGATGGTATTCAAGCCCATGTCCCGGACATAACGGAACTCATCCCGCAGACGCTGGGAATCTTCGCGCAGCATCATGTCGGGCGACCAGCCGCCCCCGCGAATGAGAATATTCTTTCCGTTAATCGAGAACAGCCGACGGTTAGCCGCCAGCACCTCCGACCTGACTTCACGAATGCCAAACTTCGTCTGCGAGGAGTCGGAAACTCTCCCGCCAGTGGAGAACTCCAGGCTCAGCGTGTAGAGCTCCGGCTTTCCCATCTGCGCCGGCCACCACAGCCGCGGATGCTCGATCTCCAGTTGTGCGAACTGCTCCGGAGTGAAGGTGACATCCTTGGATTCGCCTGCCGCCAGTTCCACCTCCTGGGAAAATTCGATGCTCTCGATCCGGCCTTTCAGCGTTCCTTTCACCGCCTGGTTGGTGGCGTTCTTCAATTGCGCGGTCACCGTGAGGTGCGCCCTCCCATTGCCGGACGAATCAAGTGTGGAGACGACGGTGGGATAACGCAGGGCCACGGGACCGCTGGTGACGACCTCGACCGCCCGGAACAAGCCCATGTTCTTGTCCGGAGGCGCCGGATTCCAATCGACGAACGTGATAGCGAGGTCCGTGTCCGTGGGCGAGAACACTTGCACGGCAAGCGCGTTCGTCCTCCCCGGCCGGGCTGAGTCCGTGATATTGAACTCATAGGTGCGCCAGGCGCCCGCGGTGTCATCCGCCTTCGCGATCTGCCTGCCGTTCAGCCAGATGTTGGCGCGATAGTTGATCCCGCGAAAATTCAGCCAGATGCTCTTGCCCTTGAAACTTGCCGGCAGAAAGAATTCCTTCCGATACCACCAGGGCACGATGAAGGGGCTGTCCTGCTGCATCGGCAGGTTGGAGAAATTCGCTCCCACGGGATAGCTCACTCCGGGCAACGATCGCAGGTTCAACCCGAAGAAAGGATCGGGATACGCCTTGTGCCCCACCAGCGCCGCCACCACCGTGGTGGGCACGGTCACGGAATACCAGCCCCTGGGCTGGAAGGCGGAAGTCGCGATAATCTCTCCCTTGGCATCCACCTTGCCCGAGGACTGCAAGGACCAACCAGTGGTGAGCGGTAAGGTTGCTTTCGAGACCGCGGGCCTGGGTTCCTGACAGAAAATCAAGCTGCAAAATGACAGCAGAATGATGCCAAGCAGGCTGCTCTTGTTCATCAAGACATCCTCGTGGAAGAGTTGGACCGGGCTTCCCGACGTTCCGCGCGCTTGTGCACGCGGGATCGCCGCGCAAGTCCATGCAGCTTCATAACACGGCCATTAACACGTTTCAATCGATGATTTCGACCGCTGCCGGCCCGGCGTCCCAGGCGGATGCAAACCTGCCCGGAAGCATGACGGCGGTAGTCTATAATCATACTTCCGCCTTCATTATCAGGAGTCGCGAGAAGATGATCCGCTTTCTGCAAACGCCGGGCCCGGCCAAAAAAATCATTTTGGGCGGAATGCTGCTGGTGATCTGTGCTGCCATGGTGATCACGCTCGTTCCCGGCGGGATCGGCTCCAGCATCGGCCTGGGAGGCCCGGGACAGGGCGTAGTCGCCACCGTGGCAGGCGAGCCCATCACCACTCTGGAGGTGCAGCGCGAGGCCAGGCGGGCGCTCCAACAGCAGTTTCCCCGCGGCGGCGAGCAGGTTTCCATGCTGCTGCCCTACTTTACCACCCGCGCCGCACAGAATCTGATCAGTCAGAAGATGCTGGTGCTTGAAGCCGGGAAGCTCGGCTTCCGGGCCACGAATGAAGAATTGCGCGACGAGCTGCAGCACGGCCGCTATGCCGCCACATTCTTTCCCGGCGGCAAGTTCGTGGGCGAGCCACAGTATCAGAACATTCTGCAGAACGCGGACTTGAGCGTCCCGATGTTCGAACAATCCGTGAAGGACCTGATGCTCATGGACAAGCTGCGCAACCTGGTAGCCGGCAGCGTCATCGTGACCGACGCGGAGGTGCGTCAGGAATTCGACAAGCAGAGCACGCGCGTGAAGTTCGATTACGCGGTGTTGCGCAAAGACGATGTGGCTAAGCTGGTCAAGCCCACGGAAGCCGAGCTCAAGGCCTTCTACGATCGCAACAAGGCCACTTACGATAATTCCATCCCCGAAAAGCGGAAAATCCGTTACGTCTTGCTGGACCTGGCAAAAATTCAGGCTGAGACTCCCATCACCCATGAGGATCTGCAGTCCTACTACAACCAGCGCCGGGATGACTATCGCGTGCCTGACCAGGTCAGTGTGCGCCAGATCCTGATCAAGACTCCGCTGCCCGGCGCCGACGGCAAGGTCGACCCCAAGGGGGTGGAGGCCGCCCGCGCCAAGGCCGATGATGTCATGAAGCAACTGAAGGGCGGCGCCAAATTTGAGGACCTGGCCCGGAAGTACTCCGATGACCCGAGCGGCAAAGAGGGTGGATCGGTGGGATGGATCCAGCGCGGGCGCTTTCCTTCCCCCGACGTGGAGAAGGCTGCTTTCTCGTTGCCCAAAGGCGCCACCAGCGACGTCATCAACGGCGGCTACGCCTTTGTGATTCTGCGGGTCGACGACAAGCAGGCCGCGCATGTGAAGCCGCTGGATGAAGTCAAGAACGATATCGAGCCGCTGATCCGGCAGGACAAGGCGGCGCGCGCCGCCGAGAGCCAGGCCACCGCCCTGCTTTCGCAGGCCCGATCCGCGGGGCTGGAAAAGGCGGCGGCGGCCCGCGGGCTGCAAGTCATCAACACCGACTTTGTCAGCCGCACCGACGCCTTGCCCGGCGTGGGCAACTCGCAGCAATTCATGGGCGCGGTGTTCAATGCTGCCGAAAAGGCCCCGCCCGAGCAGGTGCAAACCGCCGAGGGATATGCCATTTTCGAGGTGCTTGCCATCAGCCCTCCGGCGACCCCGACGTTCGACCAAATTCGCAGCCGCGTGGAAACCGAATTCCGCAACGAGCGTGTGGCCGCGCTGCTCACCCAGAAGACTCAGGAACTCGCCGACCGGGCCAAAGCCGAGCATGACCTGAAAAAAGCCGCTGGTGAAGCTGCGGCCGCACTCAAGACCAGCGAGTTTGTGCTGCCCGATGGCCAGGTGCCCGATCTCGGTTCCATGAGCGGATCGGCAGCCGTGGCCTTTACCCTGAAGCCCGGCGAGATCAGCGGTCCCATTACCAGCGGCAATACGGGTGTCGTGCTCTCGGTTCTGGAACGGCAGGCGCCGAACGATCAGGACTTCGAGGCACGCAAGGACCAGGTTCGCGACTCCCTGCTCCAGAACCGCCAACTTGAAGCCTTCAATCTCTACCTTGCGAACCTGCGCTCGCAGATGGAGAAGTCGGGAAAGATCAAAATCAACCAGGACGAGATGAAGAACCTGACCCGCGGCGCGGGCGGGGAACAGGGAGAGTAAAGCGACCCCAGGCTGCCTCTCCCCCAATTGCTGCTAGCATCAGGTCACGGCGTAGTCGAGAACGATGTCATTCCCCCGCGCGACCGGCATCCTGCTTCATCCCTCTTCTCTTCCATCGCTCGGCGGAATCGGAGATCTGGGCCCGGCAGCCTACGAGTTCGCCGATTTTCTGGCCGCGGCCAGGCAGGGCCTTTGGCAGGTCTTGCCGCTCGGCCCTCCGGCCAACGGAAACTCTCCTTATTCCTCCACCTCGGCCTTCGCCGGCAACCCATTGCTGATCAGCCTCGAACGTGTGGTTGAGCATGGCTGGCTGGATGCGGCCGCTCTGCCAGGCGTGGGTTCGAACCTCGGCGCAGTCGATTTTAACCACGTAGGCCGCCGCAAGTTGCCGCTCATTACACAAGCGGCAGAGCGCTTCCTGCAGACTGCCCCGGACGGGTCACGCCGCCGGTTTGAGCAGTTTTGCACCGCAAGCTCCTGGTGGCTGGATGACTTCGTCCTGTTCGATGTCCTGCGCGAGCGCCATGGCCGGCAATGCTGGAACCGCTGGCCGCCGGAACTGGCGCGGCGCCGTCCCGCCGCCATGGAGAGAGCGCGCCGCCAACTCGCCGCCGAAATTGAAGTCCGCCGGGTTATCCAGTTCTTTTTCTACGAGCAGTGGCACGCGCTGCGCCTCTACTGCGCGCAGCGCCGCATCCGGGTGGTGGGCGACGTGGCCATCTTTGTCGATCACGACAGCGCCGATGTCTGGTCGCACCGGGAACTCTTTCGTTTGCGGCCGGAGAATCTCGGCCCGGCCTTCGTCTCCGGCGTTCCCCCGGACGCTTTCAGCGCAACCGGGCAGCGCTGGGGCAGCCCGCTTTACGATTGGGACGCCGTCAAGGCGCGCGGCTACGACTGGTGGATTGATCGCCTGCGCTGGGCGACCCAGACCTGCGACTACATGCGGCTCGATCACTTCCGCGGCTTCGATCAGTTCTGGGAGATTCCCGCCAGCGAGCCCACCGCCGAGCACGGCCGCTGGGTCGACGGCCCTAAGGACGAACTGTTCAACAAGCTGCGCGAAGTGCTGGGCGGCTTGCCCTTCTTCGCGGAAGATCTCGGCTACATCACTCCGGAAGTTCACGCCCTGCGCGAACGTCATCAGATTCCTGGCCTGGCCGTGCTGCAGTTTGGCTTCGGCGACGCCGGCGCACACATCTATCTGCCCCACCGGCTTACGCCCGACCGCGTGGTCTACACCGGTACCCACGACAACGACACGACTTTGGGCTGGTGGCAGTCAGGAACATCGGAGGCGGAACGCCGCGCCGTCAGGGCCTACGTCGGCCCCTGCGACGAGGGGCTGCACTGGGCCTTCATCCGCCTGGCGCAGGAGTCGGTTGCCAGCCTTTCAGTCGTGCCTTTGCAGGATGTGCTCGGGCTGGGCAGCGAAGCCCGCCTCAACACCCCCAGCGTGCCGGAGGGGAACTTTCGCTGGCGTTATCGGCCGGGCGCACTCACACCCGCCCTGGCCGAAAAGCTGGCCGCTCTGGCCGAGGTGACTGATCGTCTGCCGCCCCCGGTGCCCGTGCCGCCCAGCGAAGATTTTGCCGCCTAGGCCATGTGGATCGTGGAAAACAAAAAGCCGGGACCTTGCGGCCCCGGCCTGGTTGGTGGTTGCCCGGATAAAGATAAAATCGTCCACTGGGTGGCGCATGCGGACCGCCGCCCGGCATGCGGTGAGCGCAGTCGAAGCGTCTGTTCTGCCGGGCAGGCCCGGCCGAACGCCTGACTCCCTACGCGCTCCGCCTCGGCCTCATGGTCAGGTCCCTGACTTGCGCCAGCACGCTCGAAAGCTGCATGCCGTTCAATTGCGAAATGAAGGGCATCAACTCCGCGATGAAGGGATCTTTCATCAGCTCGCTGATCTCTTCCTGCCGGTTGCGCTCGCCGCCCGAAAGCAGATCAGGCACGGTCACCTCCAGCGCCCGCGCCAGACGCTCCAGCGAAGACAGGGTGGGAGTGGCCTTTTCATTTTCGATCTTGGACACGTACGTCCGCGGCACCGACATGCGCGCCGCCAGTTGCCGCTGGCTCAGCCCGCTGCGCAGACGCAAGGCGCGGATGGAGGTGGCCAGACTCAGATGTCCCCGCCCGTTACCGTTCGACGGCATCATTTGCGGCGGCGGCGGTGCGGCCGCGGCGGGCGGCTCTTCCTCGTCTAAAGAGGCATGGCAGCGGCGGCAGAGATCGTTGGAAGTGCGAAATTGAACCAGCAGGCAGCGGTCACAGCGAACGACTTCCCTTGAGTCTACAGGAGCAAGGGTCGTGGCCATCTAGGTTTGGGAGTGCCAGAGCGGGGGCTACTCCTGGAACCAAATGTCCCGGTTCCAACCTGCAGCGTAATCTGCGGTATAACACCTGTGGATGTCAAGAACATTCCCCAGGCAAACCCGGAACATATCAGGATAAAAACCGGCGTTGTCCGGAGAAAGACCGGAGAAAACAGGGACGAAACCATGAGCGAGCGCGAGCAGGCGTGGTGTTTACTAACTGAGTTCACGCAGTCGGAAAGTTTGCGCCGGCACGCGCTGGCCGTCGAGGCCTGCATGCGCGCCTATGCGGAAAAATTCTCCGGCGATCGCGAACTCTGGGGCGTGGTCGGTCTGCTCCACGATTTCGACTATGAGAAGTATCCCAGCCTCGATGACCATCCCTACAAGGGCAACGCCATTCTGAAAGAGCGCGGCTACTCGGACGAACTCCGCCGCGCCATCATGTCGCACGCCGAGTATTCTGGAGTCACGCGCGATACGCCCATGGAAAAGGCCCTGTTTGCCTGCGACGAGCTGGCCGGGTTCGTCACCGCCGTGGCCCTGGTGAAGCCGGGGAAATCCCTGGCGGAGGTGGACGCCAAATCGGTCAGAAGGAAGATGAAAGACAAAGCGTTCGCCCGCAATGTCAAGCGCGAGGACATCATCAATGGCGCCGCCGACCTGGGCGTGGACCTGGAAGAACACATCGGGTTCTGCATTCAGGCGCTGCACAGGATCGCGGATCAGCTCGGCTTGGACGGCAGCGCCGCGCCACGTCCGGCTTAGGCCGGACGTCGTCGCTTAGCGGCCGGATCTCCTTATTACTTCCGGTGCTGCGACCTTCGCGGCTATACCATTGCCCCGGCTCGAATTTTTTGACGCCATGAGCCCTCAACTTCCATCGAAACAAAGGTTGATCTCAACCTCTATGCAACTGCTCGTCTACACTTCCTTTTGGTGCCCCGATTGTCGCGTTGCCAAGCGCTTTCTGCGGGAACGCAATGTCCCATTCACCGAAATCGACATTGAAAACAGCCCCGGGGCGGCCGAAGAAGTCATCCAGCAGACCGGCAAGCGGTCCGTACCCCAGTTTGTCATCGACGGCGAATGGGTTCAGCCCTACCGCCCCGGCGAGGGATTTCTCTACCAGGAAATGGCCGAACGCCTGGGCATCTGTGCTCCCTAAGTCCACCCGTACATCACCTTCCGTACCCTAGGAGACCCCGCCTCCAGGCCGCAAGATAGTGTGTGCTCCGTCCCTGGTCTTAACCCGATTGGGTCCAGACCGGGCCGGGGATTTCAGGTTACGGTCTGTCGGCGGGTAGTGCTGCCTCTCCTCCCTCTGCCACCGGCAAACAGGTCCCGCATGGCCGAAAACCATAACTCATCGCACGAAGAACCGGTTTCAAGCGCCTGGACCCGCCTGATCGAGGTTGTTCTCGGCCTGTTCCTGATCGTGGGCACCGGCTTCATGGCCCACTACTATGCGCCGCCCTCTCCTCTGCCGGCGCCGCCTCCTCCCGCCCCGCCGCCAGTCGTCGTCAATGATCATCGCGAAGAGTTGCTGCAGCTGTCGCGCGACGTCGATGAGTTAAAGCAGGAGCAGGCCATGCCGGCTCTGGTGCTGAATCGCTATCGCAACTCCATCTGCTACATCTTCGGTATCTACCGCGTCTCTATGCCGCACAAGCGGCCGGCTCTGCGAGCGCGCATTTCCGGCACTGGATTTGTCGTGGCCGAAGGTCTGCTGGCCACCAACCGCCATGTTGCGGAGCCCTGGTATGGCGATACCGAGGCCGATAACCTGATCCGCAAGGGCGCACGGCCCGAACTGGAAAAGCTGGTGGCGTTTTTCCCCGCCTTTCCTCTGCCGGTCGACATCACCCCGCTGGTCTTGTCGGCGCACGGCGACCTGGCGGTGCTGCGCGTGGAAAGCTCCGACGCCGTGCGCCGTCTGCAGCCTCTGCCCCTGGCAGCAAAAGTCTCCGAACCGGGAGAGCTGGTGGCGGTGATCGGTTACCCCATGGGCGTGCTGGGAATGGTGGCCAAGTCCCCGCCCGCAGTCTATGACCGGCTGGCTTACCGCCGCGACGACATCGGCGCCGCCAACGAACTGGCCGCACTTTCCCTCATCCGCCCCTCCGCTACCTGCGGACACCTGGGCGACGTGGTGGGCGACAAGCTCATCTACGACGCCCCCACCGCCCATGGCGGAAGCGGCGGGCCTGTGTTCAACGCTCAGGGACAGGTCATCGGCATCAACGAAGCTTACATCGATGGTTTCTCCGGCGGCACTCTGGGAGTCTCAGTGCAGGCCCTGCGCCCCCTGATTCTCGCCGCCCAAAAACATCAGATTCCCAACTGAACGTTCCTGGCTGCGATCCCATTACCGTAAATGCGCTCCTCAACGTGGGCGCTCCTCATCCTGATTGTGTGGTGGAGGCTCTTTGCCCGGAGGGTTCTGTCGATGTGGCGGACCCGGCTCTCTGGGTGGTGCGTTTTCAGGCCGAGCTTCTCTCTGCGGATGCGGAAGATTCTGCGGGTGAGCCTCTCTCGTGGGAGGTGGGACATTCTCCGGGCGAGGCAGGTTCTCCCTCTGGTATGCAGAGGGTGGGCGGGGCGCCTCGGAACGTGGTGCAGGAACCCTGCGTGTCTCGATTTCGGGCCGGGAAGGTTGGTTCCCCGGTCCGCCCTCGGGTCGGGAAGTAGGTGAAACGGCTCGTGATGGAGCCGTACTGGGAGCCTTGTATGGCGCCCCTGCCTGGCGTGCGCCTACGACCCCTCGTCCGCTGAATTCTGCCGGCTTGGGTGTTGC
>CAYOZX010000048.1:0-17405 GCA_964408515.1 uncultured Acidobacteriaceae bacterium
GGCGAGCCATGTTCTGCAGGGGCGCGATTTCGATGTTGGGCGTGCCCACGACGAGAACTCGCGTCTCAGACTGCAGAGCTGCGGGCAACCGGGCAAAGGCCGGAAGCAGCACGTCGAGCCCCTTGTAAGCTTCGATATTTCCGAAGAAGAGAACGCTTTGCGCGGGCGAGGCCACGGGTGAATGACCGGCGGGCTGCTCGTGGTAATAGTCGAGCACACCGTGCGGCACAATGTGAATGCTGGCGGCTGAGGCCCAGCGGTTTTGGATGATCTGCCGCTGGCTGAATGCAGAATGCACGATAATCGCCCGGAAGTGCCGGAATACCGCCTCCCAGCCCAGCTTCTGATGAAAGCGCTGCAGCCAGGTGCCGTGTGGGTCCGTGTTGTGCACGGTCAGCACCAGGGGAGCGATGGCACTGAGCTTTTGCAGATACAGGTTGTCCAGGACCGGGGCCGGCAACCATTGAAAATGGATGACATCGGGCTTGATCTGCCGCACGCGGCGGAGGAGCGTTTTCATGTCCAGCAGGTGCTCGGCAGCCTTGGCAGCCTGCCACGGCGCCCGCATGATTCCCGCCGGGTTCCGGCGATGGCTGCGCCGGTAGAAGTGGTCCCAGACCTCGAACCCGGACGCCGGCCGGGTCCAGGCGCCGGCGCGGAACTGGCTGCGCGCCAGGATCACGCGGCAACCCTCCCGGCCCAGTGCCTCGCAGAGCGAGTAGTCGTAGGGCAAGGAGAAACAGGACGCATCCACCACCACAGCCGTCAGGGCACTCTGCCGGGCGCGGGACAGCTCTCCGGAAGGTGTCTCAAGCAACATGTCAGTAGCGGTTCTGCTCATGGGGCGCAAATCGGTGCGTAGGTTGCAGCCACTTGCCCGGCGGCTGCTATCAGGCCTTCTGAAAAACCCCGAGATAGTGAGTGGAGCACAGCTTTACCCAGGCCAGGGCGGGATACAGAATGGGCGCCAGGCGGCCCATCCTGCGGGTCAGGGGCGGAGCCACCGTCACTCGCTGCAGATGGAGAAGGTATTCCGGAAAAAGCCCGGCAATCTCTTTCTTTCTCAGCCCTCGCACATCCGGATTCCATGGATTGTCAAAGAAAAAGTCGTACCAGATGATATGCCCACCCGGCTTCAGAACCCGACACATTTCCCGCGCGATGTCCCGCCTGGTGGCGCGGTCAAGGACGGAGCTGAACACCACAAACTGCAGAACCAGGTCGAAGGCGCCGTCCGGGAAGTTGAGGCGCGATGCGTTTCCCGGGCTGACCGTGGCCGCTGCGGGCAACAGCTTTCGCGCCTGAGCCACACGTTCTTCGAGCAAATCCACGCCGTACAGATTTTGCGCGGACGCTCCCCAGGCCAGAAACTTGCCAAGCCAGTATCCCGTGCCGCAGCCTATGTCCAGAATCTTTCTCGCGCTCAGAGGCTGGCGGCTCAGCCCGGGCAACGCGGCCCGCAGTTGAGCTTCGAGTTCCTGCACGATGCAGCGGTTGCCGGGGTTGCTGCTCGAGTAGCGATCGGCCGGAATGTTAGCCTTGCGCTTGGCGTAGGCGGCGCGGAGCCGGACTTCTTCTTCCCGGTCAGGACCGGATCCGGGCTCTGTTTTCACAGCCGGATTTTCCGCCGAAGACACGCTCCGGTCAGGCATGCGCCGCCCGCGGCGAACTCAGCCGTCTCATGCGATAGCTCAGGTGGTGCGCCATGGCCTTGAAGACGGAGAAATTCAGGTCTGACCCCACTCCATAGCGCCGGAGCTCCATCGCTGGAGTTGCACCAGTGTTGGGACCGGAGATGGTGGAAACGGCCGCCCGCACACCCGCCGACTGCAGCAGTTCGATGCTGGAAAGATCGTAGTCGCCACGCGCGCCGTTGGGATAAGCGAAGAGTTCGCAGCTCCTCCCGGTGATGGCCGCCACCCGTTGCAGCGAACCCAGAATTTCCGCTTGCCGCTCGCCCGGCGCCAGCCGGCTGAGAATGCTGTGATTGTGGGTGTGGGCGCCGAATTCAATCAGCCCGGACTTCAGCATCGCGACCACCGCGCTGCTGCGCAGCATGTGATAGTTCGAGCCGGAGTGGAACTTCCGCCGGGTATCCACCTCCAGCGCGCGGCAGATGTCATCCACCAGCGGATCAATGCTGTAGGGGTGCCGCTTCTTCAAAGCCTTGTGCAGGGCGACGCCGGCGCTTGATTTCTGGGCGTTGGTGCGGATGGCAAACCGGCTGTCCTCCCACTCCAGAGTTTTCTTCTCCGTAAGAGTCAGGGCCAGGTTCAGCCGGCAGAACCAGGGCAGCTCGTCGCTGTTGAGAAAGCGGGTGGTGAGGAAGACCGTGGCCGGACAGCCGTACTCGGCCAGCACCGGCAAGGCGACCTCGAAATTGTTCTGGTAGCCATCGTCAAAAGTGATGGCCAGGGTCGGCCTCTGCAACCCGCCCGCCGCCAGCATCGCCACCGCCTCGCGCAGAGACACCACCTGGAAACTGCGCGCCACGTACGCGATTTGCCGGCGAAAGACGCTTTCTTCGAGAAAGCACCAGTCCGCAACCGGCAGCGGCTCCCGCACCACCGCGTGGTACATCAGGATGGAAAGTTCGTTCTGATAAAGGCGGGAGTGAAGCAGGCGGGGAAGCCCGCCGCCGGAAAGCAGTCCCGCGCCTAAGCCTCCCACGAACTCTTTCCAGGTACGAGCCATGGGCCTACGAGCGGGCCATCTCAAGATTGGTGGCCCAGGTTTCGCTCCCGGCGCCGCCGCAGACGCGGTCTAGGGCGTCGGCAAAGCTGCGCGACATCTCCAGATGGCTGTAGCGGGCGACAGCCCCGGCCTCGGCGTGACAGGAAACCTGTCCCCGCTGCTTGTATTCTTCGTAGGAGCGCACCAGGAAATCGCGAACCTCCTGTTTGGAGGACGCGTGAACGCCCGCTCCCGTCTCCTCCAGAACTTGAGTCATCGCGCCCCGGTTTCCGCCGATGGCGAGAATTGGCCGGCCCGCGCCCAGGTACTCGAAAAGCTTTCCGGTATGCAGCCCGGCGTCCTTGGGATTGGTCCAGCTCAGCAGCAACAGGATCTGAGACTCCATTTCGCGCTGCAAAACATTTTTCCGCGGGACGATGCCGTTCAACTCCACCACCGGCTCCAGCGCGAACTTTTGCACCATAGGCAACAGCCAGGGTTCGGGAGGCGTATAAAAGCGGACCAGAACGTCGGATGCGGGAATGAAATTTTCCCGGATCAGGTCGCTCAAGGTTTCGAACAGCAGCGCCGGATCGCGTTGTCCCTGATACAAGACCCCGGCGTAGGTGATCGTGAACTTGCGGGTCAAAGCCGGACGGGAATGAAAATCAGCGGGATCAAATCCGTTCGGCACCGTAACCACTTCATGCGAGCGGTAGCGTCCCGCCAGCCGCGCCGACCAGGGTTCGGAGACGGCGACCAGCATGTCCGCCGTGCGCAGCGTGCGCTTCTCCAGGGGCACTTGCAGAAGCTGCAGGTCTCTGGGGCGCATGGTGGTGATGTCCTGCGTCCACAGGTCGCGGAAATCGGCAATCCACGGAACCCCCAGAATCTGCTTGGCGCGGGCGCCGATCATGTGGGCCGATGCCGGAGGAAAGGTGGTCAGGATGGCGTCAACGGACCTTTTCGACCGCTTGAGGTCCTCCACCGCCTTCACCGCATAGGGGATCCATCCCTTGGTCAGATCGGGAAAAGTCAGCAGGTTCCGGATGATGGTAATCGCCAGGGTGTGCGGCTTGTCCGCTCCCGCCTGCTTCGACAACGAGAGTCCCAGCTGCTCGTGCAGACTGCGCCGCTGGTCCAGTCGAAACTTAGCCTTCAAGTCCGCTAGAACGTCGCGGTACTCGGTCTCAATGACAAACTCGTCGTTGCGGGGTGCGGCCTCGGCTCGCGGAGTCAACACCAGGGGACGCCAGCCGAACTGGGGCAGGTACTTGGCGAGGGCCGCCGGCCGCCGGGCGCCGCTGCGCTCCACCGGCGGATACGAATACGCAACCAGCAGAACGTTGCGCATCAGCTTACCTCGGCCATCGGCGCTGGCATCTGGGCCGCCTTCTGCAACTGCAGCGTGATCACAAAGGCGAGAAACGTCCATGACAGCCAGAACGTCTTGTCCCAGAGGATATTCCCGAAGAGGCCTGCAACCAGCAGGCTGCAGAATGCGGCTTCGCAGGCAGCCATCACCGCCGGACGTTCCGCGAAGCGCCGGCGTGCCCGCCTGAGGGAAACAAACTGCGCCACCAGCGCCATGGTGAACAGGAACAGTCCGATCACGCCCTGTTCGACCGCGACCTCGAGGTAGATGTTGTGGGAATCGTTCTCCTGCCTCATGTACAGGCGTTGGCCCGCCCCGGCAAGATCGGTGTACACCACCGGGAAGTTACTCAGCCCAGCGCCGATCATGGGATAGCGCTGCGCCAGCTTCAGTCCCACCAGCCAGATGTCGTAGCGTCCGGCGCCGCGGTCGTCACCCTGGAAGCGCTTGATGATCGCGGGCGTGGCCGCGACCATGGCGGCCGCCAGCAGCGCAATCGGGATTATGGTGCGCAGCATCTTGATTCGCAACGTGAACACCAGGATCAGCACGCCCGCGGCGATCAGGGTTCCGCGCGATTCGATGAACAACAAGGTCAGACACGTGAGGCCGGCAGCGGACAGGGCCAGAATCTTCCCCAGGCGGCTGCGCGCCGAGACGTAGTAGGCCAGCGCAAAAGCCAGGGGCAGCAGCAGCCGGATGGCGAACCGGTTGGGGTTCACATAGGTGTCACCCGAAACCAGCGTGGCGCGCACGGTCTCCCGGGATGTAAAGCTGAGCCCTTGCCGGAACTGGTACAAGCTGTACAAGGCTGCCGCCATTCCGCCCAGCAGAGTGGCGGCCATCAGCCAGTCAAATTCCTTCTCGGTGACGCGCAGCGAGCTCACGACCAGAAAAAACAGAAACACTCCAACCACCGTGGCCAGGTGATCCAGCCCCACCGCCGGATTCACCGCCCACAGCAGAGTGGCCGCCGACCAGGCAATAAACCCGCCGCACCAAAGAGCCGCAGCCGACGGCTTCTGCAGACGGCCCCCAGCGAGTCCCACCGCAAACACCACCCACATGCTGACCACGAAGGCAATGGACATCACTCCCCGCGTTCCGCCGCTCACCAAGGTGATGCCTTCGAACGGCAGCAGCAGTGCTACCCCGCCCAGCGCCATCTGCACCGGCCAGCGCCAGAACAACGGGATCAGGGCCACCGCCGGGAGAAGAAACCACAGGCCACGGCCGGCGGCGATGCCGATCAGAATGGCGGCGCTGGCGACGGCGGCGAGCACCGTCCAATGTTCCCGAGTGAGGTTTCTACGGGTAAGTGCGTCTTGAGTCATAACGACGGCCCAGTCCCCACATTTTCACACTGCTCAGTGGGTTTGCGGAAGCTGTAAGGAGGAACAACGTCCCCTCCCTTCCGCGCCTGGGCAGGACCAACCGGGTAGTGGCGGAAGGTGAAGACCAACCGCGGAAAAAACTCCGAGCAGAGGGCTGGCAGGCGGGGTCACTGGGACAGGGCAAACACTGTCCGCCACAGCAACCCAAAATCGCTCCAAAAGCTGGCATGCTGTGCGTACACCAGATCCAGCCGCGCTTTCTGCGGCATGAGTGTCCGCACGTAATAGCTGACCAGCTCCGCTTCCGCCACCGCGGCCAGCAGTTGCTCCTCATGGCGAAATTGCAGAGTGGCCGCCCCGGTCAGTCCCGGTTTAAGTTCCAGCACGCCGCGATACTCGGGCGCCAGGGCTTGCGTGAAATCGGGCAGGTCAGGCCGCGGGCCGACCAGGCTCATGTCCCCGCGCAGCACGTTCAGCAGCTGGGGCAATTCATCCAACTTGAATCGCCGCAAAAACCGGCCCACCGGCGTCACCCGGGCATCGCCGCTGCGCGTGATTCCGGGCGCGGACGCAATCTGGCGGTGGGTCATGGTGCGGAACTTCAACAGTTGAAACGGATGTCCGCCCTGGCCTGTCCGGATCTGGCGAAACAAAATCGGTCCGGAGGAAGTGACCGCCACCAGGAGGGCCACGACTGCCATCAGCGGCAGGCAGATCAGAAGCGTCAAGCCGGCTACGGCTGCGTCCCAGACCCGCTTGGCGCGCGAGCGGCTCCAAGGGCTGGAACCGGGCGCCAGATCCAGTTCTTCTGCCTCTGCCAGCAACGCGGCGCTATGCTCCATGTCTCACCATTCGGGGCTTCCAAAAATCCGTGGCAACCGGGCTGGGCCAGCGGCGTTCAGCTCAGCGCGACCATAACCCGCTTGCGGTTCTTCCCCACCACCTGCTGCACGCTCTGCACTACCCGCCGCATCTGCGGCTCTTCCATGCCGGGAAAGATGGGCAGCGAGAGCGCCCGCGAAAAGCTGGCATCGGCGTGGGGAAAGTCGCGGTTCTGATAGCCGTACTCTTTCACGTAGTAAGGGTGGCGGTGCAGCGGAATAAAATGCACGCTGGCGCCGATGCCCAGGGCCTTGAGCTGTTCAATGAACTCATCGCGTCCGATGCTGAGCGTCCCCTCGCGCAGCCGCAGGATGAACAGATGCCAGGAATGGTCGGAAGGCTCGGCCCCTGCCGGGGGCAGCTCTACTTCTTCCATCTGGGCAAATCGGTCGAGATAATAATCTGCGATCTCCCGGCGCTGCTTCCAGAAGCGGTCGCACTTGGCCAGCTGGGCGCGACCCAGCGCGGCAAGAATGTCGGGCAGGTTCAGCTTGTAGCCGGCATGATGCACTTCGTAGAACCACGAACCGGCCTTGCTGTACCGCTTCCAGGCATCGCCGCCGATGCCGTGCAGCCGCATGGTGCGGGCCCGCTCGGCGTAGGCGTCGTCGTCGGTGGTCAGCATGCCGCCTTCGCCGGTGGTGATGGTCTTGGTGGCGTAGAAACTGAACGCCGTCATATCGGAGATGGTCCCAATGCGGCGCCCGCGGTACCAGGCCGGCAGGGAGTGTGCGGCATCTTCGATGACGCGCAGATTATGCCGCCGGGCGACGGCGTGCACCGCATCGAGGTCGCAGGGTTCGCCCGCGATATGCACCGGAATGATGGCCCGGGTCCGCGCCGTCAGCCGCCGCTCCGCGTCCGCGGCATCCAGGTTGAAACCGCCGGCCAGGCTGTCGCACAACACCGGGCGCGCCCCAAAGTAGGTCACCACCTCAGCCGTGGCGGTGAAAGTATACGAAGGCACCAACACTTCGTCGCCGGGACGCAGGCCGATGGCATCGAGCGCCAGCTGCAGGGCGGAAGTGCCGGAATTCACCGCCAGGGCATGCTTGCAGCCCAGGTATTCGGCAAATTTTTTCTCGAAATCCAGGGCCACCGCCCCGGTCGTCAGCCAGCCCGAGAGCAAGACCTGGCGCACGGCCTCCATCTCCTCGGGGCCGATCGAAGGCTGGTGAAATGGGATGTAGGAGTTGTCGCTCATGGATTCCTCTGCACCGCTAGGCTGCCGACTCCGCCGAGTCGGAGGGAGAGGAAAGGCCCTCGCGCGCCAGCCGGTAGTTCAATGCCTGGTCGTGACGGTCGACTGCGCCCTGGGAGATGATTTCCGGGCTCGGCCAGTATTCCGGCACGATTGCCACCAGCTTGTTCACCAGACCGTGCACGTTTTTGGCTTCGACCAGCACCGAAAGCTCGCCGAGCCACCCCGACACCTGATCAAAGGTCATCTTGCTGCCGGTTAGGACCCGGATCTTTTCGTGCTTGGTGTGACCCATGTCTTCGCCTTCCAGCTGCAGCTCCTCAAACAGCTTTTCTCCCGGGCGCAGACCCACGAACTCGATGCGGATGTCGCGATCCGGCTCCAGGCCCGACAGACGGATCAGGTTGCGCGCCAGATCGACGATGCGCACCGGCTCGCCCATATCCAGCACGAAGATTTCTCCCCCCTGCCCCATGCTCGCCGCCTGCATCACCAGCTGCACCGCCTCGGGAATGGTCATGAAATAGCGGCGGGCGTCGGGATGGGTGACTGTGACCGGTCCGCCGTGCGCGATCTGTTGCTCGAACAGCGGCAAAGCGCTGCCGTTGCTGCCCAGCACGTTGCCGAAGCGGACGGCCATGAAGCGCGTACCCGTCTCCGGCATGCCCTGCACAATGAGTTCGGCGACCCGCTTGGTGACGCCCATGATGTTGGTCGGATTCACGGCCTTGTCGGAGGAAATCAGCACGAAATCCTCCGCCCGGTACTGCCGCGCCATCTGCGCCACGTTGTAAGTGCCGAAGATATTGTTGGTGATGGCCTGGAAGCAGTTGCGCTCCATCATGGGCACATGCTTGTAGGCGGCGGCGTGGAACACGGTCTGGGGACGGTGAGTCGAGAACACGTCGCGCAGCAGGGTGACATCCTGAATGTCGCCGACCACAGGCACATAGTCCAGCTGGGGGAATCGGCGCGAGAGCTCATGTCCCAGCTTGAACAGGTCGTTCTCCGAACGATCGAGCAGCACCAGTTGGCGCGGTCCGAGGGCGGCCGCCTGACGCGAGAGTTCCGAACCGATGGAGCCCCCGGCGCCCGTAATCAGCAGGACCTTGCCCGCCATGCGGGCGCGAATTTGATCCATGTCGAGGGAAACCGGCTCCCGCTCCAGCAAATCCTCCACCCGCAGCTGCCGCACCTGGCTGAGCGCCGCCGGACGGTCGATCAGTTCGCCCATGGCAGGAAGAATCTTGAAATCCACTTTGCACTCGCGGCACTTTTGAATGATGCGCTCGATCTCGCGGCCCTTGGCGCGGGGAATGGCCATCATGACGCAGGCCACGTGGTAGCGCAGGATCAACTCGTGCAGGGCATCCGTGTTCCCCAGCACCTTGACCCCGTGAATCTTGACCCCTTTCTTGCTCAGGTCGTCGTCCACGAAACCGACCGGGTTGTAGTTCAGACTGGAGTTCTGCTTCAACTCGCGCGCGATGGCGCTGCCCGACTCTCCCGCACCCACGATCAGAGTGTTGCGCTCGGCCCCGTAGCTGCGGGCGCGCTCGGTGTAGAAGCGCACCGCGAAGCGCGCTCCCCCCAGCACCATGATGGTGAGGAACAAGTCGATGATCACAACCGAGCGGGGATAGCCATGAAACTGAAACACCGCCTCCACCAGGCAGAAGATCAGGGAAGAGCTGAGCAGCGAAGCTTTGCTGATGTCGAGCAGGTCACTCATGCCCACGTAGCGCCACCACCCGTGCATCAGACCGCAGCGATAGGACATCACCAGCTTGATGACGAGTACAAAGGGCAGGGTCTTCCAGAACAAGGCGCGGCTCGCGGCATCCAGGTCTGCATCCAGCCGCAGCAGAAAGCTGACGTAGTAAGTGATGGCCACCAGCACTGCCTGGGAGACAAAAATCAGGGCAGCGCGATACTTCAGAAAGCCGTTGCTCTCCGATCCCACCTGCAGTGCGCTTGCCGCACGCTCGATCGTTCCAGCGGACATAATAGGGTCCTCTTTCGTCAGTGGTGCCGTCGTCTTTTCGGCCATCGAACTGATCTCCGAGCTAGCTGGCGTCCGAAAGGGGGAGGGATTCGGAACCTCGAATAGAGAAAAGGGATGCTTTCCTCCCTTACCACAGGGCCTCCGCTCCGGCTACTTGGAAGCCGGTTGACGGTATTCGTAGCCATAACCGTAATACTTGTAATCGGTAGCGTTGGGGTCGGCTCCGTTCAGAACCACTTGCAGGATGGGGGCTCCGTGCACTTCTGAAATCAGCTCCACGCAGCGCCGCATCGCCTGGCGCGTGGTCACGCCGGCGCGTCCCACCAGCACTACGGCGTCGGCCAGAGTGGAGAGCGCTCGCCCGTCCACAAAGGGGAGAATGGGAGCGGAATCAATGACGACAAAGCGGAAGCGCTCGCGCAAACCGCCCATGACCTCTTCCATCTTCTCCGAGCAGATGAGCTGCCCGAAGTTGCCCTTGCTGCGCCCGGCCGGCAGAATCGACAGGTTGGGGAGCGCGGGAACTTCCAGCAGCGAGTCTTCGAGCGTCGCCATGCCGCTGAGCACATCTCCCAGGCCCTGACCGGTGGGCAGGCTGAACGCGTTCGCCACCCGGCCCTTGCGCAGGTCCGCATCCACCACGCAGGTATTGGCATGCTGCGCCAGGGCGTAGGACAGGTTCAGGGCTACGGTGGTCTTGCCTTCACCCGGGAAGGCGGAGACGATCAACAGGGTCTGCGGCGGATTGTTCGGCCAGGAAAGCATGATCGAGGCATAGAGCGCCTGCAGGGCTTCGCCTTCGGGCGAGTTCGGCCGCTCCAGGAAGAACATGTTGGTGCGGCTGGCTTCGGCGTCGGCCGGAGGCAGCAGGCCGGAAATACGCTCCTTCCAACCCGGGCGCCCTTCGTGATTTTCCCCTTCGGCGATGGCGGGAATGATGGATACGTTGGCGCTTCCGATCCAGCGGCGGATGTCCTCGGGAGAGCGCAGCTTGTTGTCCAGCTCCTCACAGATGAAGGCCAGACCGATTCCGCCGATCAGGGCCGCGAGCAGACCCGCGGCCAGGTTCAGGAGCCGGCGGGGCCGAACCGGGTAGTCCGGAACCCGCGCCGGATCGACCACCTGAATGTCGACCGACTTGGAGGCGGCGGCGATGCCCGCTTCCTTGATGCGCGCATAGAGATTGTTGTACAGCTCAACGTTGGCTTCGACTTCCTTCTTCAGAGCGGTGTAACGGGCAACCTTGTCCAGCTCTTTGCTCGTGCCCTTCATCTCCGCCGACATCAGGCTCTCGCGGGCGGTGGCCGCGGCATAGCTGGCGCGGAGCGAATTCAGGATCGCCCGCTTCTGGCTGTCAAGCTGGCTCTGCAGTTCGTCCACCTCGCTCTGCAGTTTCTTCGCGGTCGGGTGATTGCTGCCGTAAACCACCAGGGCCTGCGAGAGGCCGGCGCGCAATTCCGCCAGGCGCTGGGTCAGCTGCTGCACCACCGGGTTGTTGCGCACTTCGAGCAGAGTGTCGGGATTGCCGTTCTGGACGTTTTTCAGCACGGCCTGCAGCTGGATGCGCTCCGACTGCGCCTGGGTCATTTGCCGGGTCAGCTCGCCCATGTGCTCGGTGAATGTGCTCTTGTTGGCGTCCAAATCGGTCACGCCTACCGACTGCTGGAACTGGGTCAGGGCCTCGGTGGAGTCTTCCATCTTCTTGCGGATGTCATCCAGCTGGCGCGACAACTGCTCCGTGGACTTCATGATCGCGTTGTGCCGGCTCTTGAAGCTCTCCTCGATGAACGTCTGGACCAGGGTGTTGGAGACCAGAGCGGCAAGCTCAGGGTCCGGGCTTTCGAAGCTGACCAAAATCAGACGGCTGGCCGTGTCGCGTTTGACCTTCAGCCCATCGTGGAAGTTGCCGAGGGTGACCTGCTCGGCCGGCGTCAGCTGCAGGGCATTGGGGTTGCCGCTCGGTGCCCCCTTGAGCTTGGCCGGATCGGTCTCGTCCATGAGCAGGGGATTCTGGTCGAGGTGCAGCTTGCGGATGACGGTCAGGGCCAGGCTGTCTCCCTGCAGCACCTGCGCCTGGGTTTCCAGGTATTCGGCGTCGCTCGCGCCCCCACCCGAATTATCGAGAGAAAACTTTTCTCCCGAGGGATCGACTTCCACCCGCGTGGTCGCCTGGTATACGGGCTTGGTCAAGAAGGTGACCGCGAGGACCGTCACCATCACGATGGCGGCGAACAGGGCGGAGATCCGCCAGTGCTTGCGCAGGATGCCGATCGCATGCAGCCATTCCGAGCCGTGCGGGTCGATCAGAGCCGGGACCGTACTGGTCATAGGTGCGGCGGAATGGTCCTCGGCTGCTACGGTGAGCGGAGCGGGCCGCCGTCCAATTCCTTTGCCCGCCTGCCGCATGAGTTCGAAGTTTTTGCTCACAACCTGCCTCCTGCCCTTGGGTCACTGCACCGCTTGCGAATCACCCGCGCCCGGCCGTTGCGGCCGCGGGCGGGCCTTGCCAAACAGGGGAAAAGTTAACGCGCGCCGTAGACCGCCACCCCGACGGCAGCCTGAATAATGGCCTCCATGCTGCGGCGGGCGGCGCCCTTGGCCGCGCTGCCGGGAACGAAAATAATGTCCTCTGCCTGCAGGTGCATATCCGGAGCCTTGGACGCGAGCATGTCCTTCAGGGCCAGGGGAAACTCCTGCGGACCTTGCGGCGTTCGCCGGATCAGCTTGGACTTGTTCAAAGCCGCGGTCGGATTGGTTCCTTCGGCCATGGCTATGGCCTGCAGCACGGTCATCTCCGAACCGTTGTCCATGATCACTCCGCTGGGCTTGTGCACGTCTCCCACCACATACACCACCCCGGCTCGCGACACCATCACCGTGTCGCCAGGGAGAATCTCGACGTTGATCTTGGCCACCTCGTTGGCGTCATTGGTCATGGTGTAGGAGTGCGGCGTATCAGGATGCTCGCGGCGGGTGATGCTGATGATCTTGCCTGCTTTGGGGGTGGTGCCGCCGGCCATTGAAATCACGTCGAACAGGCGGCGCGGCCCGAGCAGCGGGTAGACGCCCGGCTTGGTGACCTCGCCCAACACCGAGACGCCCTGGGTGGCGTACTCCATCGTGAAGACGGAAACCTGCGGCTGCCGGAAGTACCCGCCGTCGGCCAGTTTCTTGCCGATCAGCTCCTGAGCGGCGGTCGGAGTCAGCCCCGCCAGGTGCACAGAGCCGATGAAGTTCAAGGTGGCGTTGCCCTCGACGTCCACGCGTACCTGCTGATCCGATTCCGGAGCGCCCAGAACGGTGATCTTCAGCAGGTCACCGCCGCCGATGGTAAGCAGCGACGGCGCTGCCGGGGCGGCGGGCGTGTCGTTGGGCGCCGGTAGCGCCGGTACCGCCGGTGTCGTCACCGCCGTCGCGGTTGGCGTCTGACCCCAGGCGCTTAGGACGGTGGCGAAAACAAGCGAAATGAGTGCAACGTAGATTGCGCGGATGGTTACGGATGGCCGCATATTAACCTCAGAGCCCACAGCTGTGTTGCCGGGGTCACCACTCGAGTTTGGATTCCTGACGTAGCGTTCGCGCTGCATTTAGCCTTTGTGCAAATTCCGTTCCCGGAACGAATCTGAGCTGCCGTGGCCGTAGCTGGAGAAGGAGGCCGCGGGAGGGCTCATGTTGTACTGCTCGATCTTGTAAAGCAGGGTCCGATAACTGACTTTCAGCAGGCGAGCCGCCGCCTTGCGATTCCAGCGTACGCGTTCGAGGGCATCGGCGATGGCATTGCGCTCCGCCTCGCCCTTGACGCTCTGGACCAGCGATTTGAGGCCGGAGGGACCCAAACCCTGCCGGGCGGTCTCGGCGGCGATCTGCGCGTGCTCGTCGGTCGCGGGCAGTTGGAGGTTCCCAGAGGCGGGATCGTTGTCCTCGGATCGCGACGGACCCGGGGCCAGATCTCCCATCACTAGGTAGCGCTTGACGAATTTCTCCAGCTCGCGCAGATTGCCCGGCCAGGAGTAGCGCTGGCAGGCCTGCACCGCGGCCGCGGAAAAGATGCGCGCGGGCAGGTTATAGCGCCGCGCCAGCCGGTTCATGAAATGGCTCAGCAGCAGGGGAATCTCTTCCTTGCGCTGGCGCAGCGAGGGCACGTGCACCGTGAACGTGCTGAGACGGTAGTAGAGATCCTCCCGCAGGTGCTGGTCGGCGATGGCCTGTTCTGGATGGGCCTGGGTGGCGGCCAGGATGCGCACGTCGATTTCGACGCGGTTGCCGTTGCTGGAATGAACCAAACGCCCCTCCTGCAGCACGCGCAGCAGCCTGGCCTGCAGGTGCAAGGGCATTTCTGTGATCTCGTCGAGGAACAGGGTTCCACCCTGGCACAACTCCAGCTTGCTGGGCTTGGAACGGCCGTTTCCGGGGCCCCCGAAAATTTCCTGCTCCAGAGCGTCCGCAGGCAGAGCCGCACAGTTCACCTTGAGGAAGCCGAATTCGGAACGAACCGACAGCTTGTGAATCAGCCGGGCGGCCAAATCTTTGCCGCTGCCGTTTTCCCCCAGGATGAGCACGGGAGCGTTGACCTGGGCCAGCAGTTCCGCCTGTGCCCGCAGGTTGCGCATGGTGGGGCTGGCGGCCACGAAGAACATGTCGTCGTCGATCCGCTCGATTTCGTCGCTGCCGATTTCCGGATCGTAATCCTGGGCGCCGCACAGCGAGCGCCGGATCGCGCTTTCCAGCTGTTGCGGCCGCAGCGGCCGTACCAGACAGTCCTGCGCCCCCAGACGCATGCTTTCCAGCTTCAGGTTGGGATCTTCCGACGCGGTCACGAGCACCACCGGCAGATCGGGGCGTACGCGGCGCAGCCAACGCAGGGTGTGCAGACCGTCCGAATCTCCCAGGCTCAAATCAAGAACCACGGCTTCCGGCCCCGGGCCGGAATGCACCCGTTCCAGAGCCTCCCACCCGCTGGAGATCGTTTCCAGGCGCCAGTCCGGACTTTCGCCCCGGCGGTCCGCCAGCCGGAGGCTGGATTGGTCTTTGCTGATAACGAGAATGCGCGTCGTTTCCATTACAGGGTCAAACCGGCAGAGGTCGATGCTTCCACTCGTGTGCGCTGGCCGTGTAACTTCAACCTAGAGGGGCTCAACGTCATATCCTTCCACTCGCACCGCCAGTGAGCGCTGGATCGCGTCCACGGAGATAATGAGAGTGCGGTCGCCGTTGCGCGAGAGCAAAACGCCTTCTACGCCTTCCAGCGATCCACCGCGAATGCGCACCCGCTGACCGATCTTTAGGTAGGGGTGAAGCGCCCACGGCATCTCCTCCCTCACCACCGCCCGCAGAGCTTCGATCTGCGCGTCGGGAACCGGAATTGCCTCCCCGCGCATGCTCACGATGCCAAACACCCCGCTGGTGCGGCAGACCCGCAAGCGCTCATCGTGATCGCCGGCCGCCAGCCTCACGAAAACGTAGCAACTGAACAGCGGCAGCTCGACTTTTTTCTTGCGATCGCTCCAGCGGCGAATCTCCGTGACCAGAGGGAGGAATGTCGGCAGACCCTGTTCCTGCAGCCGCTCCGCAATTATTTTTTCGCTGCGGGCGCGGGTGTGGACCGCATACCAATGGAGAGGAGCCGGCTTAGTCATGCGAAATTACCCGCGATGCCGGAATTCGCAGCAGGCATCTATAGCTTCGCCCTCTGAGTCACAGCACGCAGCTTGACCCGGACGCGAATGGCATTTCGATGCTGGGCAATGCAAAGGGGGGAGGGATTGCAGCTGGCCCGTAAAACTTACATGTGCAGAGTACAACCCCATGCAAAGGTCTGCAAGAGGCACGTTCACTCCACGAAATCGGTCTCTATGGCATAGGCCCACTGTTACCCATGCCAGGAGTCGATATTCCCAGGGTAGTTAGGGCCTATTGTCCACCTCTTGAGGAAATCTTGAGGCACCTTCCCCGGCACAAATCGCTCTACTGGTAATCTATTGAAAAAGCGACAGTTAATAACTGTTGTCGAGCCGTGATGCCAGTGTACGCCGGTACAGGGCACACACGGACCATACCATCCCGCCTGATGATGGTCGCACACCCTGTCCCGTGGTAACCGTGCAATGTTGCAATCCGATTCAACTTCCTGTTGCTCGCCTGGGACGGGCTGAGCTAGACTTTTCCTCGCATCGTCGGGTTTGCAGTCAGCGGGCTCATGACATGACCATAAGGCCTGGACGGAGAACTGGTTACACATTCTCCAGTTTTTAGTGAGACAAATTTCTCTCCCCGAGGTAGTTGTTCTCAGAGCAGTGAACCAGCAAATTGCAGGCTGGCGCCAGTTTGAATCGAAATTCAAGCTCAGGAGGGGTTCATGCCGTCCAGTCCAGGCCCGACAGGATCAACTATCCGCGTGCTCGTGGCCGACGACACCCGCATTCACACCGAACTGCTGGCCGAAGCTCTTCGGCGGGACACCCAAATGCAAGTGGTCAGCTCGCCGTCGCACTCCCGTGACCTTCCTCCCCTATTGCGGTCGCAGCGAGTGGATGTTCTGGTGCTGAGCGCGAATCTCGACGAAGAGCCTTTGCGGGGTTTTGAGGTTTTGCGGGAATTGCGGGCTTCGGATCCCGGGGTTTTGGCAGTGGTGCTGCTCGACACTTCCCGGCGGGAGGTGATCCTGCAGGCGTTCCGTGCGGGCGCCCGGGGAATCTTCAGCCGGCATGACTCGGTAGAAACCCTCGCCAAGTGCATCCAGAGCGTGTATCAGGGACAGATCTGGGCGAACAGCGAGCAGATGTCTTACGCGGTGGAGGCGCTAGCGGCCTCGCCCGTGGTGCGTGCGGTCGATGCCAACGGATTGAGCCTGCTTTCGAAGCGCGAATTAGAGGTCGTACGCAGCCTGGCGGAAGGACTGTCGAATCGCGAGATTGCGGACCGTCTTGGCCTAAGCCAGCACACCATCAAGAACTACCTTTTCCGGGTCTACGACAAACTGGGGGTGTCCAGCCGACTGGAACTTCTGTTTATGACCCTAACCCAGGCCGGAGCGCCGCTGACGGCAAACGGTGGGCTGCCGAAAGTCCCTGGCGGAGATTCGCGGGCCAAGCGACGGCTGAGTCCTACGCGTTCGCCCGCATTCAGAGATGCCGCGGGACAGGAAGCCGACGTGGGGAAAGTGCCTGCGTCGGCGCGAGAGGAATTCGAAGCAGAGTAATTTCCAGGCGCCATCAGCGTCGGCGGAATCCGGTGCAGATTCTAAGGGCGGGGCGTGGCCGGTTCCGCAACCGGCTGTTCCGCTTCGCGGCTGCGATACCACTCGATGGTGCGGATCAGGCCTTCCTCCATGTCCACCTTGGGCGCATAACCGAGACAGTGCGCGGCCCGGGAAATGTCGGCAAGGGAGTGTTTCACATCGCCGGGGCGTTCGGGAGCGTACTTCACATCGCCCGCATAGCCGGTCAGTTTCTTGAGAAGCTGAAAGATCTGATAGAGATCGGTGCGGCGGCTGGTGGCGATATTGAACACCTTGCCGGCGACCTCCGGCCCGGCGGCCTGGCAGGCCAGCAGATTGGCTTCGACCACGTTGTCGACGTAGGTGAAATCGCGGCTCTGCTTGCCGTCGCCGAAAATCGTGGGCGGCTGGTGGCGCAGCATCAGAGTGATGAACTTGGCGAGCACCCCCGAGTAGGGCGAAGCCGGGTCCTGGCGCGGCCCAAAGACGTTGAAGTAGCGCAGGCTGACGGTTTCCAGACCGTAACAGCGAGAGATGCTCTTCATGGGGTACTGCGCGGCAAACTTGGCGACGGCATAGGGCGAGAGGGGGTTAGGAGCCGTGTCTGCCTGTTTGGGAGGCGTCGTCGTGTGGCCGCTGTTGCGTCATTCTGGGTCCGTGTGTGTTGCTCGACCGGTTTGCCATTGAAATTGCCGTTGAATTTGCCGGGTCCAACGAAG
>CAYOZX010000049.1:0-16668 GCA_964408515.1 uncultured Acidobacteriaceae bacterium
GCCGTGGAACGCGTTGGTGCCAGATTTGATGGTGGCGTTGAGAACGGCGGCTCCCGAGCGTCCATACTCCGCGCTGAAATCGGTGGTCTGGACCTTGAACTCCTGAATGGCATCGACCGGGGGCAGAACTACAAAATTGGTGCCGTTGAGGAAGTCGACAGTATCGGAGTTGTTGTCAATTCCGTCCAGCATGTAATTGTTCTGGGCCGGGCGCAGGCCGTTAGCCGCGAAGGCGCCGCTGGCAGCGTTGCCGCGCGTGTCGGCCTGGGGCGAGTTCACACCGGGAGCGAGTTGGGCCAGGAAGGTGAAGTTCCGGCCGTTCAGAGGCAGGTTGTTGACGTTGCGGGAATTGACGACCTGTCCGACGGAAGCATCCTGGGTCTCAAGCACCGGAACCGACGAAGTGACCTCGACGGTTTCCGCTACCTGGCCGGGCTTCAGGGAGAAATTCACCACCGGGGAGGCGCCCACGTTCACCACGACATTGCGCTGAGTGGTGGTCTGGAAGCCCTGATAAGTGGCGGTCAGCGAGTAGCTGCCGATTCTCACCGGAGAAAACTTGTAGGTACCGTCCGAACCTGACGTGGTGGATAGGCTGGCGCTGGTGCCTTCGTTGGTCAGGGTAACCGTGGCGCCGCCGACGGCGGCCCCGGTTGCGTCGGAAATGGTTCCCACGATGCTGCCCGTGTCAACCTGGGCAAAGAGGGCAAGGTTCAACAGCAAGAGGCCGGCAGCCAGAGCCAGCAGAGTGCGAACGATCCGGTGTGAAGCGACCCGCAGTGTCATGACTTCTCCCTCCTAAGTCATACGCCCCAGGGGCGGGCGCAACGACGCGGTGAGACTCAGGTTTGCAATGTAAACGTGTACATTGCGAAGCCGACTAACCTTAGAACAGCTTTGGAAACTTTGTCAAGAATAAATCTAGTGTTTTCCCATTAGCCATCCAGGCTCGGGAATTCGGGCTGGTGTCGCCCTCCTAAAACTGTCTATCCCCGGCTGCGGGGCCGTGTTTTTCGTGGTCCGGCGCGCGATGCTAGCATGCCGGGGACGGGTACTCGTCGGCGAGGAGACCGGGAACATGGCAGGTCGCAAGGGCGAAACGGACTCCTTTTCGCGTCGGACTTTTCTACAGAGTATGAGTTGGGCCCCGGGCCTCTTGCTGGCTGCTCCCCTGCGCGGGTGGCGCAGGGTCGCGGGGTCGACGCCGGACGGTGGCCAGGCCAAAATCAGCTCGCTGGCTGAGGACATCCGCTTCACGCCCCGCTACCCCGCGAAATCTCCGCTGGATGATGTTCTTCGCCGCGTGGCTGCCGGGGCTGACGAGTTCCTCACCGAAAAATACGCTGGGGAGATTGCGCAACTGCTGGACGGCTGGGCGCATGGCCTGAAAGCCCGGCCGCCCGCGCTCGACGGCCTGTCGGGATTTCTCGGCGAAGCGCTGGCCGGCCCGCACCTGGTTCCCACGCAAGAAATCAAGCTGCGTTCCGACCCTGGAATCGAAATTCTGCGCCGGAAATTCGCCCCTGCTCCGGCGGCTGGCCGGGAGCGATTTCTGGAGAGCATGAGGGCTTATCTCTCCACGTTCTCGCAGATCGACACCGCTGAGTTCGAAGTGGTGGGAATGCGCGAACTCGCAGGCTCTCCCCTGGCGATCGAGACCGAAGTCCGCTACGACCTGGTCGGGGTTGGCAAAGATGGGAAGCGCGAGGAGCGCGTCGGACGCTGGTTTATCCAGTGGGAGCGGGATCAAGCACAGCGGTGGCGAGTCAGGAAATGGGAGGCCGGGGAAGAAACTCTCAGCCGGTCACGCGCGCCGGTTTTTGTCGACGTTACTTCCATTGCTCTGGGTGGAACCGACTCTTATCCCATGCAGATGCTGCGCGGAGTGGACTACTGGCGCACGGTTCTGGATGGGGCCTGTGGAATCGAGGTGTACGGCAACAGCGGCGTGGCCGCCGGAGACATGGACAACGACGGCCGGGACGATCTCTACATCTGCCAGCCCTCGGGGCTGCCCAACCGGCTGTATCGCAATCGCGGCGATGGAACCTTCGAGGATGTGACCGAGGCGGCCGGAGTTGGCGTGCTGGACAATACGGCCTGCGCGCTGTTTGCAGATTTCGAGAACAAGGGACGGCAGGACCTGCTGGTGGTGTGCGCGGGCGGGCCGCTGTTGTTTGTGAACCGGGGAAACGGCAAGTTCCTGCTCAAACGCGACGCCTTCCAGTTTCGAAGGCCTCCACAGGGCACATTCACCCACGCCGCCGTTGCCGACTACGATCACGACGGGCGATTGGACATCTATTTCTGCCTGTACAGTTACTACGCGGGTCTGGATCAGTACCACTATCCCGTCCCCTATTTCGACGCGCGCAACGGGCCCAGGAATTTCCTCTTGCACAACCAGGGGAATGCGACTTTTGTGGACAGGACCGAGGAGGCGGGGCTGAACGCCGAGAACGACCGATACAGCTTCGCCTGCGCCTGGGGCGACTGCAATTCCGACGGATGGCCGGACCTTTATGTGGCCAACGACTTCGGGCGCAGCAATCTCTACCGCAATAACGGGGACGGGACCTTCCGGCCGGTTTCGGCGGAAAGCGGCGTCGATATCCCCGGCGCGGGCATGAGCGCGTGCTGGTTTGACGCGGACAATGACGGGCGGCAGGACATTTATGTCGCCAATATGTGGTCGGCGGCCGGCATGCGGGTCTCGGAGCAAGCCAAGTTTCACCAGGGAGAACCGGAGAGCGTCCGCGCTTTCTACCGTGGCCACGCCCGCGGAAACTCGCTGTACAGAAACCTGGGCGAAGGACGCTTTGAAAATTCAGCTGACAAGGCGGGCGCCGCGGTCGGGCGCTGGGCCTGGTCCTCCGACGCGTGGGATTTCGATTGTGACGGCTACGCCGATCTCTACGTGGCCAACGGATACATCTCCGGGCCCGATCCCAGCGATCTCTCCAGTTTCTTCTGGCGGCAGCTGGTGGCAAAGTCTCCGCAGAACGCCACGCCCTCTCCCCTTTATGAGCAGGGGTGGAACGCCATCAACGAACTGGTTCGGACTGACGCAACCTGGAGCGCTCCGGAGAGGAATGTTTTTTACGCCAACAACCGCGATGGAACTTTTTCCGAGGTCTCGGGCACAGTGGGGTTGGACTTCCCCGACGACAGCCGCGCCTTCGCCCTGGCTGACCTGGACCATGACGGCAGGCTGGAGATCATCCTGAAGAATCGGACCGCGCCACAGCTGCGCGTACTGCACAACGCCATGCAGGACATCGGCAACGCGATCGCCTTCCGGCTGCGAGGTACAAAGAGCAATCGCGACGCCATCGGCGCCGCGGTGACGGTTGAAGCAGCGATGCTTCGGCAGGTCAAGTATCTGCAGGCGGGATCGGGATTCTTGTCACAACACACGAAGGAGCTCTTCTTCGGATTGGGGAAAGCCGAGGAGAGCGTTCGCGCGTCGATCCGGTGGCCGAGCGGGCAGACGGAAACATTTGAGAATTTGCCCGCCAATCATCGGATCGCAATCGAGGAAGGCTCCGGAAAATTTGCCGCTGAACCTTTTGCGGCCTCGGCGTACGCGCGGCCGGCTCGAGCGCAGGCGGTGGAACCTTTACCTGCAGCGGTCGATACGTGGCTTATAGAGCCTCTGAGCGCGCCGGAATTTTCCTTGCCTGACCTCGCGGCAAAGGCATGGCCACTCAGCTCGTTCCGGGGCGGGCGGCTGCTGCTCAATTTCTGGGCGAGCGCGGCAGAGCCCTGCAAGGAACAGTTGCGCGCCTTTCAACGCTCGCAATCGGTACTTGCTGCTGGAGGCCTCCGGATGGCGGCGATCAACGTGGACATTCCGCCACATGTGCCGGAGCTGAAAGACTTCGCCACGCAGGAAGGCATCACATTCCCGGTTTTGCTGGCTACCGCCGACGTTGCGGGAGTCTACAACATCGTCTATCGCTATCTGTTTGACCGGCGGAGGGACCTGGGCCTGCCGTCGTCGTTTCTGCTCAACGAAGACGGGCAGATCGTCAAGGTCTACGAGGGACTGGTGGATCCCAGACGGGTGGTCCAGGATGCGCAGTCATTTCCTCGCAACGCGACCGAACGCATGGCAAAGGCCCTCCCGTTTGGCGGAACTCTCCACTTCGGCGGATTTCGGCGCAACGATTTCACCTACGGCGTGGCCTTCTTCCAGCACGGATATCTGGAGCAGGCCGCAGCTTCGTTCCGGCAGGTGATCGCCGCGCAGCCGGACAACCCTGAAGCCCATTACAATCTGGGAACGCTGCACCTGCGGAAGGGCGACTACGCAGCGGCCCGGGAGAATCTGCAACAGGCGGTCCGGCTGCGCCCGGAGTATCCCGAGGCCTGGAACAATCTTGGAATGACGGCCGCTCAGCAAGGCTCGACAGATGAGGCTATCCGTAATTTCCAGGAGTCCTTAAGGCTGAAGCCCGACTATGCCATTGCCCTGCTGAACCTGGGAAACCTCTACCGACGCCAGGGGGCGGCTGCGGAGGCAGAGAAACTTCTGAACCGGGCTTTGGAACTGCAGCCCAACGATTCCGAAGCCAACTACAGCGTGGGAATGCTTTACGCGGCCCAGGACCAGCGCCCGCAAGCCGAGGAATTCCTGACACGCGCCGTGGCGTTGCGCCCAGAGTATCCCGAGGCGCTGAATAACCTGGGAGTGCTCTACATCCGGGAGCAGCGTTATGCCGAGGCAGAGGAGAAGTTCAAGACCTGCGTACAGATTGCGCCGAATTTTGACCAGGCCTACCTGAATCTGGCGCGACTGTACGTGATCCTGAAGCAGAACGAAAAAGCCCGGGAAACGCTGCTGGCCCTGCTGCGTCTGCAACCTCAGCACGAGGTGGCTCAGCGGGCTTTGGAAATGCTACATTGAGCGGCAGGTGAGCGCACCGGGAAGCACTTGGAGGAAGGTGGGCGCCTCGACGCGGCCAGGTTTGGGAATGTTGTCGGCAACGTGCAGATTTCTCGTGCTTTGTCTCGTGACCGCCTGGGTTGCGACCGGAGCAGCGCAGACCTCCGCGGGCACAGCGGGGACGCCACGTCAGGCTCAAGGGGTCCCTTCTCAATTCCTGGAGGCACAGCGCCTGCTTGACGAGGGGCTTCTCGATCCTGCGAAGGAGAAGATTCAAGAGCAGCTCCGGCGGGACCCTGCGAGCGTCGAGGGTTACAACTTGCTGGGCATCATCTGCAGCAGCCAGAAGGATTTTGACGGCGCGCTGGATGCCTTTCAGCACGCCCTAAAAATCGAGCCGAACTCCACCCGAACACACAACAACCTGGGCAACCTGTACGTCTCTCACGGCTCCCTTGACCTTGCGGAAAGGGAGTTCAGGACCGTGTTGCGGCTGGATCCGACTAACCGCGATGGGAACTACAACCTCGGCCTGATGCTGATGGCAAAGGGATTGCCGGGCGAGGCCATCCCGCATTTTCAGCGGGTCAGGCCGCTGAACGAGGCCACCCAGTTCAATCTGGTCCGCGCTTATCTGCGGGCCGGCCGCACCGGCGAAGGACTGAGATTGGCCAGGGAGCTCTCCGCCCAAAAGAAAGACGATGTCCAGCGCCATTTCACCCTGGGCGTGCTGCTGGCTGCCGAAAGGCAGTACCGGGCGGGTCTGCTTGAGCTGGAACGAGCCAACGCGCTCCAGCCCGAAACGTTTGAGATCCTCTTCAACCTGGGGCAGGCCTACCTTCGCACCGCCGACTATATCAAGGCGGAAGCTGCGCTCCATCGCGCCCTGAAACTCAAGCCGGAATCCGCCGAGAGCCTCTATCTGCTGGCCCAGGTTTACGCCGACCAGAAGCGTCCCGTGGATGCCCTCGATCTGCTGGTGCGGGCGCGCAAACTTGCGCCGGAGAATCCGGACATCATCTTTCTTCTGGCCCGGGTCAGCATGACCCAGAACTATTTTGAAGACGCGATTCCGCTGCTCGAGTCCGGCCTCAAGATAGCGCCGCAGCGGGCTGATCTGCGGGCTGCGCTGGGCGAAAGCTATTTCATGTCGGGAAAGGCGGAGAAGGCCATCGATGAATTCAAGAAACTGATCGAGGTCGATGCTTCGGCTCGATCCTATGCTTTCATGGGTCTTTCCTACCGGCACCTGGGACGATTCGATGAAGCCCGAAAGTATTTCCAGGAGGGGCTCAAGCAAGATCCGCGCAATGCCTCCTGCCTGTTCAATCTGGGCTACATCGAGGAGCGGCAAGGAAATCATGCGAGGGCCGAAGAGCGGTTTCAGGAGGCGCTGCGCTCTAATCCGGACTTTTCGGAAGCGCTGCTGGAGCTGGCGAACCTGCGCATCGCCGGCAAGAAATTCGAGGAAGCCGCGGCGCTGCTGCGCCGATACGTGAAGGTAAGCCGCGATCCAGCCTCGGGATACTACAAGCTGGCGATGGTGGAGAGGAGCCTTCACCAGATGGAAGCGGCACAGAGAGACTTGAACGTCTTTCAGACTCTGTCCAAGGACACTTCCACCGGGCCATATCCCTATCAGCATCTTTTCGAGTATCTGGACAATCGTTCCAATCTTTCCCCCGAGGCGCGAACCCAGCTGGAGTTGAGCGAACTGACCGAGCAGGCCAGAAAGCATCCCGATCAGCCGCAGAATCTCTACCTTCTGGCTGAGACCTACCTGAAGCTGGGAAACGTGGAGGATGCAGCTAAAACCATCGCGCAGCTCGACCAGCTCCCCAAGGATGACTATCGCACACAAACGGGGGTCGGGGTTCTGCTCGCTCGTCATCGCCTGTACGACGACGCGATCCGGCATTTCCAAACGGCGTTGCGGGCGAACCCTGACTCCGACGATGTGAAGTTCAACCTGGCCGACGCATACTTTCGGAAAGGAGCCTATGAGCAGGCGCTGGAAGCAGCGCGCCAGGTTTCCGCTGCCGGTCAGCAGGACGATACCTTCCTGTCGCTGCTGGGCGACATCTATGGGCATCTGGGAGAGGCGGCGCGGGCGAAGGAGATCTTTCGCAGCGCGATCAGCCGCAACCCTGACAACGACCAGTACTATCTTTCGCTGACCCTGGTGCAGTTGCGGGAGAACGACGTGGCCGGAGCGGAAGAAACCCTGCAGAAGGGGGTGGCGCGGATTCCAGGCTCGGGGAAAATTTTGTGGGGGCTGGGTTTGGTTTCAGTGGTGCGCGGAGAGACGGCGCAGGCGGCGGACCGTCTGGAGCGGGCGGTAGACCTCCTGCCGGAGTGGGCAGGGAGCTATTCTACGCTGGGTGTCTTCTACTATCAGACGGGACAACTCGACAAGGCGCGCGAGGTGCTGAACCGCTTCAAAGGCAGTCACGCCGGAGGCCTGGACGTGAATCGGATTGAAGAGGCGCTCTCCCGGGCGCCGGCGCAGCATGTCGCCGCCAACGAACCCATGTCAACGGCTGCCCGCCAGCAGATACTGCAATTGGCGCTCTCTCTGGCGGACCGGACCTTGTGAAGTTCTGCGAGTTCAGCCTGCGTCCCTTGCTTGTGGTCGCGATAGCCCTGGCGGTTGCATACGGCATTGCCGTCGGTCAGCGGGGGCAGGCGAGATCCACCACGCCAAGACCCGCTGCTGCGATTCCGGTTCGCTACACCGATATTCGTCAGGCCGCGGGAATTACCTTTGCGCAGGATTCCACGCAAACGGAAGAGAAGTACTATCTCGAAACCATGGGCACGGGCGTTGCCTGGCTCGATTACGACCAGGATGGGCGCATGGATTTGTATTTCGTGCAGTCAGCCGCCACTGACATTTACAAGCCATCAAAGCCTCTGCGTTCTGCGCTTTATCACAACAACGGAGACGGCACGTGCACGGACGTTACCGCCAAAGCCGGACTGGGCGCGGAGGGACACTACGGCCAGGGAGTGGCTGTGGGCGATTATGACAATGACGGATATCCAGATCTCTACATAACCGGCTATGGCAGCGCGATCCTCTTCCACAACAACGGAGATGAAACCTTTAGTGATGTCACCGCCAAAGCCGGTGTCGGCGACGAAGGCGGCTGGTCAACGAGCGCCGGCTGGTTGGATTACGACAAGGACGGCTGGCTCGACCTTGTGGTCACGAACTACATCGAGTGGTCGCCCAGGAACAATATCTGGTGCGGCGAGCGGCGGCCGGGATATCGGTCCTATTGCCATCCCGGGAACTATAAAGGGCAGAAGACCAAGCTCTATCACAATAATCGCAACGGGACGTTTACCGACGTGAGCGACGCTTCCGGGGTCGGTAAACCGGAATCCAAGGGGATGGGCGTGGTACTGGCGGATTTCAACAACGACGGCTGGACCGATATCGCCATCGCCAACGACTCCTGGCCCAATTTTCTCTTTCTCAACCGACATGACGGGACGTTTCAGGACGTGTCCTTGATCTCGGGAATGGCTGCCGGCGAGGAAGGGCGCTACGAAGCGGGCATGGGAATTGACGCCTCCGATGTGGACGGCGATGGCTGGCAGGACGTGTATGTCACCCATCTCGACTTTGAACTGAATCGCCTATACCACAACAATCAGGATGGAACCTTCACCGACGACACCTATCGCTCAGGAATCGGAAACAAGGCCATTCTGCTCAGCGGCGTGTCGATGAAGTTCCTGGACTATGACAACGACGGCTGGGACGATATCCTGCAGTTGAACGGCGCCATGCTGGACAATGTGCGGCTCTATCACAGTGAAGTGTCGTACCCGGAACCGATGCTGATGTACCGCAATCTGGGCAAGGGCCAATTCGAGAAGGTTTCGGATTCGCTCGGTCCCGACTTTGTCCGGCCGATCGTGGGGCGCGGCCTGGCTACGGCCGACTATGACAATGACGGCGACATCGACATCGTGACCAACAACCGGGGAGACTATCCGACCCTGCTGCGCAATGACGGTGGCAACGCCAATCACTGGCTGGAAGTGCTGCTGATCGGAACGAAATCGAATCGCGACGGAATCGGCGCATCGCTGAAGCTGACGGCCGATGGCTTTGTGCACGTCGAACAGGTGAAGGGCGGGATGAGTTACATGTCGGCCAGCGATCCGCGAATTCTGTTTGGCCTGGGCCGGCGGACAAAAATTGATTCGCTGGAGATCACCTGGCCCAGCGGCCAGGTTGACAGGCTGGCGAACTTGCCCGCGGACAAGATCATCGCGGTAAAAGAGGGTGTGGGGATCGTACCCAGGGAGTTTCCCAAGGTGCCGGGCCGTTGAGTACATGCTGACAACTGCGAACGAAATATGAGTTCTGAAGTTTTCAAACTGAACACCTATCCATGAATTTTCCCCGGCGGCGGTTTCTCGGCTCTGCTCTGATGGTTCTCGGCAGCACGCTCGTGGAGGCGCTGGCGACACCTCTCTGGAAATGGAGGAGGGCGCTTTGGCTCAACGAGGGCACGCCAACCCCCGCTTCTCCGGTGCAATTCGTTGACGTAGCCCGCGAGGCCGGCCTCATCGCTCCCAACGTTTGGGGTGCGGCGGACCACAAGCGCTACATCATTGAGGCAAAAGGGAGCGGACTGGCATTCTTCGACTATGACCAGGACGGCTGGCTGGATATCTATCTGACCAACGGAACGCTTCTGGACGCCAAGTGGCCGGCGGGGAAAGCTCCCACTTCGCATCTGTACAAGAACAATCGCGACGGCACGTTTACGGATGTGACCGAGAAGTCGGGCCTGGGCCGCACAGGCTGGCAGACGGGCGTGTGCGTGGGCGACTACGACAACGATGGATGGGACGACCTGTTCTGCTGTTTCTGGGGACACAACATCCTGTTTCGCAACAACGGAGACGGAACGTTTACCGACGTAACCCGTAAGGCCGGGGTTTACGATGAGCAGATTCGCTGGGGCGCGGGCTGCACGTTTCTGGACTACGACCGCGACGGTCATCTCGACCTCTTTGTGTGCAACTACATCAGGCTTGATCCTGCCAAAACGCCTTCGGCGGGCGATGCGCCCTCGTGTCAATGGAAAGGCATTCCGGTGATGTGTGGTCCGCGCGGCCTGACCGGTGATACCAACGTGCTCTATCACAACAACGGAGATGGGACCTTTACCGACGTTTCGGAGAAGTCGGGCATTCTCAAGCCTGGCCCGCGATACTCGATCACGCCAGTTTCCTACGATTTCGACAACGATGGCTGGCCGGATGTTTACGTGGCTGTGGATTCACAGCCGAGCATGCTGCTGCGGAACAATCATGACGGGACGTTCACCGACGTGGCGGTTATCGCGGGCTGCGCCTACAGCGACAACGGGCATGAACAGGCAGGCATGGGGGTCGCGGTGGGCGACTACGATTGCGATGGCTGGTTCGATATTTTCAAGACCAACTTCGCGGACGACACCTGCAACCTCTACCACAACAACGGAGACGGGACCTTCACCGACGTAACTTTCGCCGCTGGAGTGGGGATCAACAACCGCTACGTCGCCTGGGGCTGCGGCTTCGTCGATTACGATAACGATGGATGGCCGGACGTCATTCAAGTCAATGGACATGTTTATCCTGAGATCGAGGGTCACGACATCGGGCAAACGTTCAAGAATCCACGCCTCGTTTACAAGAACCTGGGCAATGGACGATTCAAGGATGTTTCGGCCGAGATGGGCCCGGGAATCAACGAGCAGTTTTCAAGCCGCGGAGCCGCGTTCGGCGATTACGACAACGACGGTGATATTGACGGGTTAGTGCTGAACATGAACGATCTGCCGTCTCTGCTGCGGAACGACGGCGGAAACCGGCAGAACTGGATCAAGATCAAGCTGTTGGGCACGAAGTGTAATCGCACTGCGATTGGGGCGCGTGTTCGAGTGGTGACGGGAAACCACGCCCAAATCGACGAAGTCCACAGCGGCTCCAGCGTGATGTCGCAATGCGACCTGCGCCTGCACTTCGGATTAGGCAAAGCTCAGGTGGTAGATCTGATCGAAGTAAAGTGGCCAACCACGCAGAAGATCGAGAAATTCACCCAGGTGAAGGCGAACCAGATTGTGACGATACGAGAGGGGAGCGGGATTGTGAATACTGCCCTGTTGAAAGCCTAGCTAGTGCGGTATCTCGGCAGTCGGCGTCCCTGCAGCCCACCCACGTCGCGGGTCGTGGCAATGACTCTGCCCCGGGGCTAGGCCCGTAGCACGCGAACCGCGTAACCATCCAGTCTGACCTCTGAATGCTGAACTTCGCCGCTCACAACGTCGGTAACCGGTCTTGGAATCTTTATCGTCTTAACCTCTGCGCTGTGGTTCAAGCAAAAAGTCCATGTCTGATTGCCCGACCTTCGCACCGTCATCTCCACTCCCGCCGGCACTGCAAATGGCGCCTTCACTCCTGCCGACGCGGCCAAACTTTGCAGCACTCTGGAGAGGCTGGGCGCAGTCAAATCCGCGCCGACATAAATAGCTTTGCCTTTCCCGAAGCTATTCATCGTGACTGCGGGCCGGCCTGCATAAGAGGCAGACGTGTATGTGCCGAGGACTTCGGCTCCTGCGGGCTGAAGGACATCGGCCCACAGGCCGCATTCTCCATCCGGGCCTGAAAGAAGCGATGAGAACTTCACCCCCGGCTTGCCGGAATAGATTGGAACGTAGTCGGCGACGGTTACACCCATGATGTCTCGCAATAGTCCCGGCAAGGGGGTGAGAACCATTTGCGTGCTCTCGGTCTTGGCTCCCAGGCGGAAGTTGGTCACAAACACGCCGCCGTTGCGCACGTAGGCTCTGATTCTTTCCGCCTGCGCTTCGGAGAGCACATAGACCACGGGCGCGAAGACGATCTTGTAGCGGGACAGGTCGGCCCCGGGCCCGATCACGTCTATTCCCGTGTGGCTGGGCGAGATCGCGCCGTACCACGCCGTGATCTGGTCTGCGTAGCTGAGGGCGTAATGTCCGGGCTGAATTTTCAACGCCCAACTGCAATCGTAGTCAAAGTAGAGCGCCGCATCCGCTACGTATTGCGAATTCAGCAGTTCAGGACCCAGGGTCTTCAGTTCTTTGACCGTCTGCACGATTTCGTCAAAGGCCGGGCTCTTGGAGCGATCGTGATTCAGCATGCCGTGCCAGTATTCCTCGGCGCCAAAAGTTGCCGTGTCCCAGCGGAAATAATTCATGCCATTTGCCCCGTGAGCGACGGCCTGATAAGTCCAAAGCCGGACCTGGCCCTTTTCCGGCTGTGGAGAAAACGTTGGCTGGCCTGCTTTTCCCGACTGCTCCTCCATGATCATGAAAGGCTTGCCTTTGACGCATCGGGCGAAGTCGTGACCCACCGCGACCGCCGTGGGAATCACATTGGAAAGGAGAGGGCCAGTCTGCCCCCGCTGGCGCAGGTGGGTCTCGAAGAATCCGGGGTAATTGTCGAAAGCGACGAAATCGAGGTTCGCATACAGACTGCGCATGTCAATGGTGTCGAGGGGAAGCCCCACGTTGTTCGTGGTCACAAAATGTTTGGGACACTCCCTGCGCAGCATGGTCAACTGTTCTTCCAGAAAGGATGTGTTGGCGTAAGACTGGTAACGGTCGTAGTCGAGGGCCAGGCCGGGATTGGGATCCGCGCCGGAGGGCAACGGCGCCGGAATCTGGGAGAAGTCGCTGTAGTTCTGGCTCCAGAAGACGGTCCCCCAGGTGCGGTTCAGGTTGTCCAGGGTGCCGTACTTCGCGCGCAGCCACGCCTGAAAGCCGGCCTGGCAGAAATCGCAATAGCAGCGCGGGGAGGAGCCGAGTGTGAGCTCATTGTCAATCTGCCAGCCAACGATGCCGGGGGGTTGCGCAAACTCAATCGCCATGGCCGTGGCAACCGCCAGAGAAAGACGGCGGTAGGTCTGATTAGTTGGACAGGTAAACCGCCTTCCGCCGGGATGCAGGCGCTGGCCCTGCGCATTCACTTCGAAGACTTCAGGATATTTCGCGCTCAGCCATGGCGGAGGCGCGGCTGACGGTGTCCCAAGAATGACTGCGATGTTGTGCGTGTGAAGAATCTCCACCGCGCGATGCAGCCAGGCAAAATCGAACCTGCCTTCCGATGGCTCCATCAGCGCCCAGGCAAACTCCGCGATGCGGACATTGTTAAAGCCGGCTTCGGCAATCATGCGCGCGTCTTCTGCCCACAAGCTCTCCGGCGTCTGGTCGGGGTAGTAGTCGACGCCGATCAGGGGCTCGCCCGGGGTCGTCGCGGAGGCCAGTGCCCGCAGTGGATGACGCAGTCTCAGTGCCGCGAGCGCGGCGATGGAAGAGTTCAGGAATGCGCGCCGGCTGAGGGTCATTGGATTCTCCTTCTCCCGTCGGCAAATGATTTCAAGCGGCACATTCTCGACTGCGGTTGCAGGGGTGTCAAGACGATCCGGCTCTTCTCAGCGGCCTCAGGGATGAATCCTCGCCGCCCAACCGCCTCCGGGCGCGAGATGGATCTTCAGCTTCGTGACCCTGCTAGCCTGGGAGCTGGTCTTCTTGTAGTCGCTCGCGAGACGGTCGGCGTTCACGCCGTCCTGATAAGCATCCACGGTGAAATTGCCGTCGGGCAGAAACGAGAAATCTACTTCGAGGTCTCGCGCGGTCCAATCCGTCATGGCGCCGACATACCAGTCGCGGCCGTTCCGGCGCGCGACCAGCACATATTCGCCCAGCCGGGCGTCGAGGACCCTGGTTTCATCCCAGACGGAAGGCACCGGGGCGAGGAACTCCATGGCTTCCGGCTCGCGCAGGTAGTTGGTGGGACTGTCGGACAACATCTGCAGCGGGCTTTCGAATACCACGTACATGGCCAGTTGATGGCAGCGTGTGCCCATGGCCATGGGATGTTCATGGATGGGCGCAAAAGTCTTCTGTGTGGCGTTCAGCATAGCGCCGGGAGTGTAGTCCATCGGTCCGAGAAACATGCGGGTGAAGGGCAGGGTCACGTTGTGGTGGGGTTCGGATTCGGCGCTCCATTTGCTCCACTCCATGCCGCGCACGCCTTCCCCGGTGATCATGTTGGGCCAGGTCCGCGTCATGGTGATCTGACTCTGCCCGCCGTGGAAGTCAACGAGCATCTTGCGCCTGGCCGCCTCGCGCGAAGTCCGGTGGTAGAAGTTGATCAGCTTCTCGTCGTTGCGCTGCATGAAGTCTATCTTCAGTCCCCGGATGCCCCATTTCTCGAACCGGTCGAAGGCCGCGTCAAACTGGTCGTCGAGGGCTTTCCACACCATCCATAGGATGATGCCGACGTGCTTCTGCCTGCCGTAGGCTGTCAGCTCCTCCATGTTGATCTCTGGAACGACTTCCATCACGTTGCCCAGCTTGTACCAACCCTCGTCCAGAATGATGTACGGGATGCCATACTTCGCCGCGAAGTCGATGTAGTACTTGTAGGTCTGGGTGTTGACTCCGGACTTGAAGTCCACGCCGGAGATGTTCAGGGCGTTCCACCAGTCCCAGGCGACCTTGCCGGGCTTGATCCATGAGGTGTCCTGCACCTGGGAAGGTTTGGCCAGCAGCCACACCAACTGATTGGTGATCAGGTCGCCATCTTTCTCCGCGACGCCCAGCAGGCGCCAGGGATAGGTGCGCGTACCTTTGGTGACAGCGATGTAGTCAGCAGCCTTGGTGACCTTATAATCGCGATCCCTTTCCAGGGTTTCCTCAAGCGGGTAGGGAGGAAAAGTCGCCGCGAGACCGTTGCCACTGGTTCCCCGCAACCACAGGCCGGGATATTCTTCAATATCGGCCTCGGCGATGGCGACCTTGACCCCGTTGGCCGTGTCGACCACCGCCGGGAGGCTGGCGATGGCAGTGGGCGCAATGGCGCTCAGCTTCACTGGGAGATATTTTCGCTCATTGTGCGAAAAGAAGCTTTCTTCCTGGGGATAATAAACAGTGTAGTTGTCGGCAAAGTTGAAACTGCTCTCCTCGCCGTAGACTTTCACTTCGCTTTGAGACAGCGAGGTTTCAAGGCGGTAGGCGACGCCTTCGTTGTAGGCCCGGAAAACGACCGCATAACTGCCTTCCATGGTGAGGCGCAGTTCGTTGTAATTCTCACGAATCCGGGCGAACTTTTGCCGGACGGGCGGCTCAAGAGTCGTGTCCTGGCTCCGTTGCTTCGTATCGATCACCTTGGGTTGCATGCCCAGCTTGTTGTGATCGATGTCGATGAAAAGCGTCGAATTCTGCAACAGCGCAGCTCCGCGAAAGAGGACGTCGTAGTAGACGCGATCAGCCGTCCGGATCCTTACCTCGATCTTCTTGTCGGGCGAGAGAAGGCTGAAGTTGCCCTGGGCGGCCGCATTTCCCGCCAACATGAGCGCCATCAAAGCAAGAGTTGTTTTACTGAAAATATGCATATGAAAAGCTCTCCTTCGGGAGAGAAGATTGGAAGCAGTTCGCGCCGAGTTCACACCAGCGGTGAGGGACATCCTACCAGATGGTTCAAGAAACATTCGATTGACACCAGGAGGAGCCAGACCACGGAGCGCACTGTGGACACAGAGATGGAGTTTCAAGCACAGAGTCCACGGAGGACGCGGAAAGCGCGTCGTTATGACTTGGCAGTGGGTGCGGCGGGCGCGATGGGCCAGGGCTTGCCGTCGAAATAAGCCGGCAAGTCCAGTCCGAACAGTTTGAGCACAGTCGGCGCAACGTCCACGATCGCGGGCTTCTCCGCGGAAATCCTGCGGTTGGAGAACAGCACGCCGGGAACCAGCCGGGGGTCGACGCAATGGTCCCCGCTCCAGGCTTTCACGTTGTCTTCGAAGATTGTGCCGGTGACTTTTCCCATCACCGAATCCCAGGAAGCACGATAGCCGGCTCCGTAGCCCACGATCAGGTCGGGAGCGTTGTCCACATACGGGCCTGCGTAGACGCCTTCGCAATCGAACATGCCGGTGATCGCGACCGCGCTGGAGGCGGCATCCACCAGCCCATCCAGTTTGGAGCGCAGCTCGTCCTTCAAGCTTTCGCTTTCCGCGCCGGGCGCGACGACGCCTTCGCGCTCGCGTCCTTTCTGGTTCAGATAAAGCCCGTTCAATCCCATCGTGTAAGCGCGGGTGCGGGACCAGTCCACGTCGTCGAACCAGTCTCCGCTCTCGGTTTTGCCATCCTTGAGGCCGAGATAGCCGTTCTGATGCAGCCAGGCATTGAGGTTCACACCGCGGGCGAACGACTTGAAACCGTGGTCGGAGATCACGAGAAACAGGGTCTGATCGTCGATCTGCTCCAGAACCCGCCCGATGAGATTGTCCATGCGGCGATAGAGATCCTGGATGATCCGGGGACGCTGGTCGTCGGGAAGGTTGCGGGCGGCGGGATGCTCTTTCTCAAGATACCTCCAGAACATGTGCTGCACGCGGTCGGTGGTGTCGAATACGCAAGCACAAAGGCCCTGCGGAGTCTTCTCCAAGGCATCAAAGAACATGCGCTCACGGTCTTCGTGATTGCCGTAGGCTTGGGCCAGAAACGCCTGGTCGTCGAGCACCTGCTCGTTGAGCGCCCAGGTGTCTTCCGCCAGCCCCAGAGTCGCGTAGGGTCCCAACAGCTTCGCCAGATAGATCGAATAGGTGACGGGATGAGAGATGGGCAGGTCGGGTCGTCCCGGATCGATGTTCACGGGGGTGACGTAGACCTCGACCTCAGGAGAAATCTCCTTGAGATAGAACCGACAAATGCCGTCCGCGGTGA
>CAYOZX010000050.1:0-16288 GCA_964408515.1 uncultured Acidobacteriaceae bacterium
GTGCTGGCGAAGCGTTCTGCATTTACGGCCGATGAAGAATCGCGTGTACGAGCCCACCTCGCCGCGAATCCCGAGCTTTTTCTGTTGTATTCTCCCTCGGGACAGGATGCGGCCACGGCGGATCGCCCGGAAGGCTCGCCTCCAGCCGATTCCGGGGCCTTCCATCGACTGATTCAGCTCAACGATCCCGATCGCTTTGCGGCCCTCTATCCCTACGATGTTTCTCCGGTGACGGATAACGCGCCGTTCTTCTTCTTCACCCTGAAGCTGGATCAGGTTCTGCACCCCCGGTCGCTGCAGCACGCCATGGACTGGAAAATCAATCTGGGCGTGGCGGTGCTGGGGATGGTGCTGTTAATCTCCGTCTTGGCGGTGGTTGCGTTCCTGTTGGTTCCCCTGGTCGTAGGCGCAGGAGCTCATCAGCCCCGCCCGGCACGGTTGCTGTACTTCATCGCCATCGGGTTGGGCTATATCCTGGTTGAGATCGCGTTCATTCAGCGCTTTGTCCTGTTCCTGGGCCACCCCACTTACGCCCTCACCGTGGTGGTGTTTCTGATGCTGCTTTCGAGCGGCGCCGGCAGCATGCTCTCTCGCCGATGGATGAGGCAAACCGGCCGCGTCTGGGTGCCACTATGCCTGATCATCGCTGCCCTGCTGCTCTATGTGGCCATCCTGCCCCGCCTTTTGACCGGCCTGGTCGGTCTACCCTTTGTCGTGAAGCTGCTGGTCAGCGGCGGCCTGCTGGTTCCGGCGGGATTCGCCATGGGCATGCCCTTTCCTACCGGGCTGCGCGCTCTTGGCGGTCGTTCCGGGCAGCTGTCTCCCGGGGCGGAAGACGCTTCCGGCAGCAACCTGGTGGAGTGGGCGTGGGCGATGAACGCCGCTTCCAGCGTGCTGGGTTCGGTCCTGGCCATCGTGATTGCCATTCAGCTGGGACTGAACCTGACGCTGGCCGCCGGAGCAGCGGCCTACGGGCTTGCGCTGGGGTTGTCGGCAACGCTTCGTCCCTCGCCCAAAGGGGCGTGAAGCGAGCCTCGGTCTGCTATGATTTTTACAATTTGACCCTTGTGTTTGTGTCACGGAGGATGAGCGTGTTCGGGGGGACGCGTGCCTAGCCAGAAACAGTTGAAGTGGTCTCAACTGAAGGTTGGCCTCACCGTGCTCGCAGCCTGCGTTACCCTGGCGGTGCTCATCTTTCTGATGAGCGGCACCGGCGGCCTGTTCGCCAGCAAGATGGTTCTCCTCTCGTACTTCGACAATGCCAGCGGCTTGCGCGTGGGCGCGCCCGTCCGGCTCTCGGGCGTTGATATCGGCAACGTGACCAACATTCGTGTGGTGGAAGGGACGGCAAAGCAGCTCACGCCCGTCGAAGTCACGATGAAGGTGAGCACCAAGTATCGCTTCAACCTCCGCAGGGACTCGCTGACGCTGCTCTCCACCGCGGGCGTGCTCGGCGAAACCTACATCGACATTGACAGCTCGCAGGCCAAGGGCCCGCAGGCCCAGAGCGGCGACGTCCTGCCCAGCCGCGCCGTGCCGGATTTCTCCGACATGGTTCGTGCCGGGCAAAGCACGCTGCAAAATATGGATGCGCTGCTCAAGCGCCTTGACCGCATCATCGCCTTTGTGGAAAGCGGGCAGGGTTCGGTGGGGAAACTCATCTACGATCCTGCGCTCTACAACCGGCTGAACGCTACGGTGAGCGAATTTCAGGACCTGGTGAACACCGTGTCTTCGGGCAAGGGCACGCTGGGCAAGCTGTTTGTGGATGACGAACTGTACCGCAAGGCCAACGCCACCGTGGACAAGGTGAACCTGGTGATCGACGACCTGAACGCGGGCAAAGGGACCGCGGGCAAGCTGTTGAAGGATCCGGCTCTCTACGATAACGCCAACGCCACCATATCCAGCGTCAGGAAACTTACCGACGACGTCAACGCCGGCAAGGGAGCCATCGGCAAGATGGCCAAGGACGAGGTCTTTGCCGCCAGGCTGCAGAACGTCCTGGACAAACTCTCGGCCATTTCCGACCGCTTGGAAGCGGGAGAGGGCTCGGCCGGAAAACTGCTGCGTGATCCTTCTCTCTACAACAACGCCGATCAGATGCTGGTGGAGACCCGCGGGCTGATCAAGGCCATTCGGGAGAATCCCAAGACCTATCTGACGATTCGTTTCCGCGTGTTCTGAGCGGGCGCGGGACTACTGAGTCAGCGGAGCTGTGGCTTCCACCTGCTCATGCGCATGATAGCTGGAGCGTACCAAGGGTCCCGACTCCACGTGGCGGAATCCGCACTGCCGCGCAGCTTCCTTGAGAAATTGAAATTCATCCGGGGTGTAAAAGCGCGCGATGGGCAGATGATCGCGCGAGGGACGCAAGTACTGTCCCACGGTGAGAATATCGACGCCGCATGACCCCAGATCGTGGAACACTCGTAGCAGCTCATCGGTCGTCTCGCCCAGCCCGACCATCACCCCGGACTTGGTCACCATTCCCGGCGCCATGTGCTTGGTGTTTGCCAGCAGCCGCAATGTGCGCTCGTAGCGGGCGCCCGAGCGCACGGCGCGATAGAGCCGGGGCACAGTTTCCGTATTGTGATTGAGCACATCGGGGCGCGCGTCGAGCACGATCTTCAGGGCCTCTTCCAGTCCCTGGAAATCGGGAATCAGCACTTCCACGCGGCAATGCGGGGACGAGGCGCGAATCCGGCGGATGGTCTGGGCAAAAATCCGTGCCCCGCCCAGATTGTCGTCGTCGCGATTCACGCTGGTCACAACCGCATGTTTCAGCCCCAGGGTAGCGACGGCCTCAGCCACCCGCCGGGGCTCATCCCAGTCAATGGCCGTGGGCCTGCCCTTGGGCACGGCGCAGAAACCGCAGCGCCGGGTACAGACATCTCCTAGAAGCATGAAGGTCGCGGTGCGGTGATTCCAGCACTCCCCGATGTTCGGACACTGCGCCGACTCACAAACCGTGTGCAACCCCAGGTCCCGGGCCAACTTCTTCAAATTGTGGAAATTCTCGCCGACCGGAGCCTTGGCCCGAAGCCACTCCGGCTTGGGCTGACGCATGGGAGGGCGGAGCGTGATCTGCACGAGTTGGGAACCGGCATCCATGTCCAACTCTAGATTCTACACGGAAAGGCGGACCATCCCGGGGCAGGGCTGGGGCTCGCGCGAGCCCGCGCCGGCAGGTTTTTTGTGATCCTGTCGGCCCTCACGTTGTCTGCAGTCGAGGTTGGCGTATACTCTCGCGGCCGCCGGGGAGGGTATGAGCTGCGCTTTAGCTCTCCAGGTAGGCTTCGATCCATTCCTTGATCTTCAGTCGCCGATGGTCTTTGGCATCAAAGCGCACCCCAAAGGTTTTGTTCGCTTTGCGCCAGCTTACCTGAGCCTTGACCCAGATTCGCGGCAGAGTCAGCAGAGCAAAGGAAACTTCCAGTTCAGCGCCCGGCGAGATTTCTTCCGGGCACTTGAGGGACATGCCGCCGGCGCTGATCTCCTGGCTTGTGCCGGTAAAGCGGCGGTTGTCTGCGGTCACCAGGGAGACCTCGGTGATGATGGGAATGCGCACATAGCGGCGAAACTCGTGCACCACCAGCATCTGGGTGGCACGCACCAGCTTCAGCGCCGCCGGGCGCTCAAGCGGTTCCTGAAACACGGCGTTCACCCCAAATTTGGAGAAGCGCAGAGCCTGCTGAGCGCTGCCTCCCAGACCATAGATCACCATCCGGCTGTTGGAGCGCGACCGGCGCACCGATTCCATGACCGGCTCCGCCTCCGGCCCCAGGGGCAGCACGCAGGCCTCGAATTTCTCCTTTTGCAGGCGCTCGGGGATGTTGCCGGAGAGGGCGAGGGTCTCGATGCCGAACTGCCGGAAACACTCCGACAAGATCGGACGGGCCGTATCGTGAACGTTGACCAGGGCGACTCTGGCGATGGATTTGCGGGTGGACGGTGGCGGCGCGACCAGCGTTGCCGAAGCCTTGTGCATAATCGGGGACACCTCGGAACCCTACAATTCTTTCGTCAGGATTCCGGTTTGGCAAAAGGTAAAAAGGCCAATGTCCGGGTACCAAGGTCGCATTACCTTCGCTGGACTGCCGATAGGACCCCGGCGCTTGAAAAATGAAGCTTTTCTGAGAATCGCGACTGGCCCCGGCCGGCTCCCACTCGTGGTAGACTCCCTCACCGAAAAATCAAACCTGCGGGACAGTTGAGCCCGTCCACGGAGCCTGCATCGCATGAAGCGCAAAACCAGCATGTTTGCCCTGATCTGCACCCTTCTTTTGCTGTCCACCTCCCTGGCCCAGGAAGCGCCCATCGCCAAGCCGGAAACGGTCGGGCTGTCCTCGGAGCGGCTGCAGCGGATCGCTGCCGCGGTGCAGCGTGACGTGGATGACAAGCGCATCGCCGGGGCCGTCACCCTGGTTTCTCGCCGCGGGCAGGTGGTCTGGTTCAGGGCCCAGGGCATGATGGATCGCGAGGCTGCGAAGCCCATGCGTACCGACGCCATCTTCCGCATCTGTTCCATGAGCAAGCCCATCACAAGCGTAGCCGTGATGATGCTCTACGAAGAGGGCCGCTTTCTGCTCGAGGACCCGGTTTCGAAATACCTGCCGGAATTCAAGAATCCGCGCGTGCTGGTCAAGCCCTCGACCGGCTCCACCTACACCATTCCCGCCAGTCGCGAGATCACGATTCGTGATCTCCTGCGCCACACGTCCGGCCTGACCTATCACTGGAACGCGGACATCGGCCCCCTGTACCGGGACGCCAACGTGGCCCACGGACTGTTGCCCTACGACGGCACGATCGAGGACAACGTGAAGCGCTTGGCAACCGTCCCCCTGCTGTTCAGCCCGGGAGAACGCTGGGAGTACGGTCTCAATGTGGATGTACTTGGACGGTTGGTGGAAGTGGTTTCAGGCAAGCCCCTCGACGAGTTCCTGCGTACCCGTATCTTTGAGCCGCTAGGTATGAAGGACACCTACTTCTACCTGCCGCCGAATAAGCTCGATCGCCTCGCTGCCGCCTACACCTACTATCCAGACAAGGGTCTGGACCGTTTCCCCGAGACGCCGATCACCGAGGGGGCCACCACCTATTCGGCTGACTATCCTTACCGCGGCCCAAGGAAATTGTTTGCCGGGGGCGCGGGTCTGAATTCCACCACCGCCGACTATCTGCGCTTCTGCCAGATGATGCTCGATGGCGGCAAGGCGGGAAGCGCCACCCTGCTTAGCCGCAAGTCGGTCGAGCTCATGACCCACGACCAGCTGGGACATATTGATCCGGAACGTGGTTTCGGGCTGGGCTTCGGCGTTGAAGGGGTGAAGGCGCCGCTCTCTGAACTGGGGACCCCCGGCGAGTACGTCTGGGGCGGCTTCTTCTACACTGCTTTCTCGATTGATCCCAAGGAACAGATGATCGTCATCTTCATGGCGCAGCTTCACCCCACCGGCGATCTGACCCTTGACCGCCAGGTACATGAGCTGGCCTGCCAGGCGATTATCGAGTAAACGCCGCCAGGCTTACGCACGAGATTCTCACCCTTCCCAGCGGCGGAACAGGAGGGCGCCGTTGGTACCGCCGAAACCGAAGGAATTGGACATGGCGTACTCCAACTCTGCCTTCCGCGCCTGGTTAGGAACGTAGTCCAGGTCGCACTCCGGGTCAGGGTTCTCCAGATTGATGGTAGGCGGCAGGATCTGGTCACGCAGCGCCAGCAGCGTGATCCCAGCTTCCAGTCCGCCGGCTCCCCCGAGCAGATGACCCGTCATGGATTTGGTCGAACTCACGGCCAGCCTGCGCGCATGGTCGCCGAAGGCGCGCTTGATAGCGACGGTCTCCAGCCGGTCGCCGATGTCGGTGGAGGTGCCATGGGCGTTGATGTAACTCACCTGCCGGGGTTGAATCTTGGCGTCGTTCAGGGTATTCAGCATCACGCGGTACGCGCCATCGCCATTTTCCGCCGGCTGGGTGATGTGGTGAGCGTCACCACTCATGCCGTAGCCCACGATCTCGGCCAGGATGGGCGCCGCCCGCCGCCGGGCGAACTCCAGCTCTTCAAGAACCAAAATGCCGGCGCCCTCGCCGATGACGAACCCGTCGCGCCCGGAGTCCCACGGGCGGCTGGCTTTCGCTGGCGCGTCGTTGCGGGTCGACAACGCGCGCATCGCGCCAAACCCGCCGACCCCCATGGGTGTGATGGCTGCTTCCGTACCCCCAACGATCATTGCATCAGCGTCGCAGCGCGCAATGATCTTGAAGGCGTCTCCCACCGCGTGAGCGCTGGAGGTGCAGGCAGTGCACGTGGCTTCATTAGGCCCTTTCGCGTGATAGCGGATGCTGACCTGCCCGGCGGCCAGGTTGACGATGGCCGCGGGAATGAAGAAGGGCGAGATCTTGCGCGGCCCGCCGTTCAGCAGGTTGGCGTGCTCACGCTCGATCACATCGAACCCGCCGATGCCCGACCCGATGTGGACCCCGACGCGTTCGGAAATCTCCGGCGTAACCTGTAAGCCGGACAACTTCATAGCTTCATCTGCCGCCGCCAGGGCCAGGTGGATGAAGCGCGCCATTTTCTTCAGCTCTTTTTTCTCGATGAATTGCAGCGGATCGAAATTCTTGACCTCGGCCGCGATCTGGCAGGCAAACTTTGGCAGGTCTTCCTCTTTGAAAACACCCTGCTTGACCGCTTCCGTGATGCGGGTGACGCCGCTCTTGCCGGCCCGCAGGTTCTTCCACACTTCTTCCGTGGTGTTGCCTACGGCGCAAATCAGGCCGATTCCAGTGACTACGACCCTACGCCCCAACTACTTCCCGCCTTTCCCATGTTTACCGATATAGTCCACCGCGTCCTGCACGGTGCGGATCTTTTCCGCGTCCTCATCGGGAATTTCGATATCGAACGCCTCTTCGAAAGCCATTACCAGCTCCACCGTGTCCAGCGAATCCGCACCCAGGTCGTCCACGAATGAGGCGGTGGAGGTAACTTCGCCCTCATCGACGCCCAGCTGTTCCACGATGATTTGCTTTACCTTATCGTCGACCGCTGCCATGAGCTCTCCTCGCTTGACTGGGATGACTGCGCACTACCGCCGGCCTGCCACCGGGGCCTGCAGGCGTGTCGGAAGGGATTCCGCTCCTGCTTACTTGCTGACTTTGGCGTGCTTGTCGATGTAGTCGATGGCGTCCTGCACGGTGCGGATTTTCTCCGCATCCTCATCCGGGATTTCCACCCCGAACGCTTCCTCCAGGGCCATGACCAGCTCCACCTGATCCAGGGAATCGGCGCCCAGATCATCCACGAACGACGCGCTGGGGGTAACTTCGTTTTCGTCCACGCCCAGCTGTTCCGCGATGATCTGCTTCACTTTCTCCACGATCTCCTTTTTTTCCTCGGCAGCCATATTTAATCCTACCTCCTGATTTGGAAAGGGGAACGAGTAGTGTACTGGCCTGTGCGAATGGATGTAAAGAAAGAGTCCCGTCCACAGAACCGGCGCTGCCGGTTGTGCGGTCGCTCCCTGCAGGAATCCTAACTGCCGCCGCCTTCGGGGTCAAACTCCGCAGAGCGGAAACTCCTGCTTGACCACGGATACCAGCTAATCCAGTGGACGACCGTGCCCACCCTGCCCACGCTATGGCCTGGAATATCGGTCCCGCAGTTCCGTCTGGCGGCTTGTCATCGGGATCTCGTGGCCGGCGATGAAGACACGCTTGACGTCGGTCTTCACGTCGAGCGGATCGCCGTCAGCCACTACCACATTGGCGGTCTTGCCCACATCGAGCGAACCCAACTGATCCGCCAGGCCCCAAATCTCAGCCGCATTCAGCGTGATGGCCCGCAGCGCCTCGTCGTAGGGCAAGCCGAAGGCGGTGGCGTATCCGGCGGCGTAGGGGAGGTTGCGCACGTCATGAGCGCTGTAGGAGGCGAATGCGATCCTGATTCCCCGCTGGTACAGTTCGGCGGGCAGCCGGTAGACCGCGTCGTAGCGTTCCTGGGGCTTGGGATCCTCGTAAATGGGCCCGACGATCACAGGCACTTTGAGGCTGGCCACATATTCGAGCACAGGCTGCGAGTGGCTGATGTGATTGAGCACAAATTTCAAGTGAAACTGGCGCGCCAGGCCGACCGCGGTTTCCAGGTCGCTCGCCTCCCGCGCCGCCAGCACCACGGGCTTCTTGCCCTCGAGATAGGGCAGCAGCGCCTCCAGCTTCAAGTCGTGTTTCGGCGGCGACGGCGGACCTTTCTTGTCGTCGGCTGCCGCCGAAGTCTTCTTCTTCTCGTACTCGGCCCAGCGCTGCGCGTAATCCTGAGCATCGGTGAAGGCCTGCCGCAGTTGCGCCGCCAAGCCCATACGGGTCTCGGGAAATTTGCGCTTTTCCCAGGATTCGTTCCGTCTCTGCTCCCCGGTGAAATTAAGCGGCAGAGCGACATCACGCACCAACAGCATGGCCGTGGCGGACTTGCCGTCCAGCTGTACGAAGGAATCCTGGCCGGGCAGCGTGTCCTGGCTTTGCGGAGCCACGATGGCGTTGGTAATGCCATTGAGTCTGGCCACCGGAATCAAGTCGCTTTCGGCATGAAAACCGTCGTACACGTGCATGTGGGGCATGATCTCGTCGCTGGTTTCGATCAGATCATTGGTGCTCTGTTCCAATGAAATTTCGATCAATCCCAGGGAGGTTTCGGAATCGATCAGGCCGGGATAGACGGTCATGCCGGTGGCGTCAATCACCTGCGCGTCCTTTGGAATCTTGACCGAGGACGCGGCGCCCACCGCGGCGATCTTGCCGGAGGCAATTACCAGGATCCCGTCGTTGATCACCCCGTGCGAAATCGTGAGCAGCTTCCCTCCTTTGAGAATGACCGGCTTGTCCTCCGCGGCCGCGCCACCCGCCGCCCCGAGCACAATGGGCGCCAGAAGCAGAACCCTGGCCAAGGACCAGAGACATCCTTCGATGAGCTTGCGCATTATTCTCCCTCCCGGTAGTGAGGCATCCCGAAGCCCGGCAGCGAGCGGTCGAAATACAACTCCCCGTCGATAAACACCTTCTCGGGCACAGCGAATGTGGATAGAGGATAGCCATCCCAGATCACCAGGTCGGCGTCCTTACCCACGTCGATGGATCCCACCCGATCTTCCACCCCGATGATCCATGCCGGGTTGAGAGTGACCATCTTCAGGGCTTCCTCCTCGGTGGCGCCGCCATAGCGCATGGTTTTGGCCGCTTCCTGGTTGAGGCGGCGGGCAAAGTCCTCAGAATCGCTCTTGATGGCTACTCTCACGCCCTTGCGCATGGAGATCACCGCATTCCAGGGAATCGCGTCCCAGGCTTCCTGCTTGTAGCCCCACCAGTCAGAGAAAGTGGCGATGGCGACCCCTTGGGCAGCGAGCTCATCGGCGACCTTGTAGGCTTCGAGGGCGTGATGGAAAGCCCGCACTTTGTATCCGAAGTCCTTGGCCATCGCCATCTCCGTGAGCAGTTCATCGGCGCGGTAACAGTGGATCTGCACCAGCAGGTTGCCTTTCAGAACATCAGCCAGCGCCTCCATCTTCAGATCATGCTTGGGGGGCTTGGCATCTTCGTCGCCGCGCTTCATTTTGGCGTTATAGGTGTCCCATTCGCGCATGTAATCCTGCGCCTCGACCAGGGCCGCGCGCTGCACGGCAAAATTTCCCATGCGCGTGGAAGGTAATTGGTCCTTGCTGCCGTACACGCGCTTGGGGTTCTCTCCGCTGGCAAACTTGATCGATCGAGGCGCGCCGGGAAACAGCATGGCATCCCTTCCGGCGCCGTACTTATGTTTGACCACTACCGCCTGCCCGCCGATCATGTTGGCCGATCCGTGCAACAGCAGCGAAGTGGTCACGCCTCCGGCCAGCCCGCGATAGATGGCCTTGTCCTGGTAGTCGAAAGCGTCCAGCATGAGCATCTGCGGCGTGACCGGACTGGTCGCCTCGTTCACATCGTCGCCCAGCGCGATGTGCGAGTGGGAATCGATGATGCCCGGCGTGAGATACTTGCCTCCGGCATCGATCACGCGGGCGCCGGAGGGCACGGCCACGTCTTTTCCTGCGGCGGCGATCTTGCCGTCCTTGATGTAAACGCTGCCGTTCGAAATGTTCCCGTGCGTCACTGTCATGATCATGGCGTTCCGGATGACGATTTCCCCGGATGACGCCACCGGCGGCTGCGCCTGCAACCGCAATGGGGCAAAGCTCAGCAGTACGACGGACAGAGATCTTGCAAGCCGATCCATGATTCAGCGCTCCCACGCATAGATTGTTGGAAACCGGGATTGCCCTGGACAAACAGAACCGGGGATTCTATGGCTCCGCGCTGAAAGCGTCAATCCGTCCTTTGCGGTAAAGGGCCCGATTTTGCGGGCTGTTGATGGGCCAGCGAGGCCTGGGCCAGCGAGGTGTGGTACGGTGCAAGCGCACCTGTCGAGACCGCCTTCGCTTGTGTACGTCGGAGGGTTCTTTGTGGTGAAATTGAAAATGCCGTTTCTGGCCGCTCAGTATGGTTAGTAGAAAAGAGAATCCTTCGAGGTCTAACGTGAAGTTACTGTTATGTTGTGCTTTCCTTCTTGCGCGATGGCCTGTATTGGCGTCGGACTGTCCCGCTGGGCAGGCTAAAGATGGCAACGCCCTCATCCAGATCGAGCAGGCGTGGGCCAAAGCCCTGGACGGGCGCGATGCGGATGCCGTTGGCTGCATTCTGGCCCCGGAGTTTCAGGACTCCGATACGGAAGGGAAGTTGCACAACCGCGCTGAGGCCCTGGCCCGCATTCCCCACCGTCATCCGGGAACCAACGTATTGAGCGAGCTGGATCCCCACATCCTGGACGACGCCGGTTACGTCCGCGGCCTGGCTGCGCTGGTCGATGCAGAGGGCAAGGTGAGGGCGCGCGTCCGCTTCACCGATATCTTTGTCTACCGCGAGCATCGCTGGCTGGCCGTGGCGGCCCAGGAGACGTTGCTCCCCGAGGCGAATCAATAGGCATGCGCGCCGTGGTGCAACGGGTGAGCCGGGCCCGCGTGACCGTCGGGCAGGAGGTGGCGGGCGAGATTGCCGCCGGCTTGCTGGTGCTGCTGGGTGTGGGCCAGGAAGACAGCGAAGCCGACGCCGGCTACCTGGCGGATAAGATCGTTGGACTACGAATCTTTGAAGATGCGGCCGGCAAAATGAACCGTTGCGTCGCAGAGGCAGGAGGTGCGCTGCTTGTGGTCTCCCAGTTCACTCTCTACGGCGACGCCAGGCAGGGTAGGCGGCCATCGTTCCAGGCGGCCGCGCCGCCGGAAAAAGCCCGCGCTCTGTACGAGTATTTCGTAGCCCGCGTCCGCGATGCCGGACTCCCCTGCGCGACCGGCCGCTTTCAGGAAATGATGCAGGTGGAGCTGGTCAACGACGGTCCGGTTACGATTCTGCTGGATTCATCGAAAGGCTTCTAGAAACCGGCGCCCTGCCCTTCCACCGATTTCCCTCGCCCAGCACAATGCGCAGCACATCATCCCAGCTGTTGGCGCGCAGGGGCGCGGCCTCCCCAGCGTTATGCGGTGCGCTGAACAGAATGCCCAGCCCCCGGAATCCCTGGAAATGGCGCGACCGGTCGTCAATGAGTACATCTACGTCAAGCACCTGTTTGTCCCCGCAGAAGATGATCCGTGCGGGCGGAATGAAAGGGAAGTTCTTCTTCAGCCACTTGAACTTGTCGTCAAACGAAGAAGGCACTTCCATGGCGGCGCTGGCGATGTAGACGTCGTGGTGGCGCGACAATTCCGCCAGGGCCTCGCGGCTGCCGGGGATGACATCGAGGTCGGCGAAGAATCCATCGGCGTGCGGAATCGCCGCGAACTCGTCGCGCCGGTCCCGCGGAATCAGGGCATGCAGGCCCCGGCTGGCGATCAATTCCCTGGTGAGACGCTCTCCGGCCTGCTCATTGTACCGGCGCAGATGGCGAGAGAAGCTGTCGGCAATGACTTCGTCCATGTCGACCGCGATGCGCAGTCTGCGGCCATGCCCCAGGGCCCGCTTCGGGGGATTGGCTTTCAATACGATCGAAGTGAACACCATTAGCCCGGCCAGGGCGTTCGCCCAGATGACCGCCACCGCATGCACCTGTATGCCGTAGACGAACCAGAGCAGCACTCCCGTGAGATAGAGAAACAGCATGGGATACGAGAGGTCCTCGCCTCCCTGCTTGCGCAGCTTGATGATCTGGGGAACGAACGCCACGGTCGTGCAAAACGCCGCCACCATCCCGACATAAGCCGATAAAGCCATTCCAACCTGACGCTTTCTCCTCTATCGCCCGGAAGTGTTTCAGGGGTGAGAGGTCTCCTTTTGTGGACTATGACTTTCAGTATTCAGACTCAAGCATCATGCGTCCAATGAAATGTTCCATGCTGTGTGATAACTTTCGTCTATGACGCTTGAAACCGGTGATATGACCTCGTTCGCGGTGCTTGCCGAACAACTGCACTTTGGCCGGGCGGCGGCGCGTCTGCACGTTTCCCAGCCCGCTTTGAGCAAGCGAATCAAGGCCTTAGAGGAGAAAGTTGGCGGGCCGCTGCTGGCCCGTAACCGGCGTGGCGTAGCCCTGACCGCCGCGGGCGCCATTTTTTACCGGCACTGCTGCAGGATCGTCCGTGACATTGAGGTGGCGCTGGAGGCCGCCCAAGGGGCGGCGCGGGGACAGCTCGGCAAACTGCGCCTTGGTGTCGGCGTATCGACGGTGCATAGCCTGGTTCCCCGCGCCCTGCTGCGCTTCCGCCAGGCCTGCCCAGGGGTGGAGATCGAGGTTGCCGACATGTCTACGCCCAGCCAGATCGAAGCTCTGATCGCCGGCCGGATCGATGTGGGCTTCGTGCGCCTGCCCGTGAAGCACCGTCAAGTGGCGGTTCGCAAAGTGCTGACCGAACGCCTGACCATCGCCACGTCGGTCAGGTTTGAGGGCGACGTTACCCTCAGACAGCTACAGGAGCAGCCTTTCATCGTCATCAATCGCGGGGTATCGGCTACTTATCACGATCACTGCATCAGCCTCTGTGACCGCGCCGGCTTCACCCCCCGTATCGTCTACGAGGCCAACGACATGTTCACTATCCTCAACCTGGTGAGCGCGGGTATCGGAGTAGCCCTCGTGCCCGGTGCGGCGCGCGCCATGCACGTCTCAGGCGTGAAGTTTGCCTCGGTCCACAGCCCCCACGCCGAATGGGACATCGGGATGGCCTGGAACCGGAAGCTGGAGTCGGAACTCATCCGCAGGTTTGCCGCGGTTTGCCTGCCGGCCGACGGCGGTGCGGAGGAAACGCCCGAGACATAGCCCGGCATTCGGCGAAACGCTAGCCCGCTGCCAGATCCGCAACCCGTACCGCATCGGCGCACGCTTTCACGTCATGGGTCCGGATAATGTGTACGCCCTTCTGAATCAGGATGGTTTCGGCCGCCAGCGTGCCATATAGCCTTTCCGTCACCCCTGCATCTTGTCCGTTGCGCGCCAGGGCGCGGCCCAGGAACGATTTCCGCGAAACTCCCGCCAGGAGCGGAAAATGCAACTGGTGCAATTCCTCAAACCGTTTCAGCAAAGGATAGTTCTCTTCATGGTTCTTGCCGAAACCGAAGCCCGGGTCGAGCACCATGCGTTCCCGTTTCATGCCGGCGATGGCAGCCGCGTCTGCACGCTCTCGCAGCTCACGCTTTACCACGGTTACGACATCCGTGAGGGGCGGAAGCTGGCGCCATTCCTGAGGGCGCCCACGCATGTGCATGAGCACGGCTCCGCACTTCAATTCGGCCAGAGTCTTTCGCATTTGCGGATCCCAGAGAAAACCGCTGACATCGTTGACGATCTCTGCCCCGGCTTCCACTGCCCGGTGTGCAACGCCCGCCTTGTAGGTGTCGACCGAGACCACGGCCTTCGGTTGCTTCTTCTTCACCCCGGCAACCACAGGAATCACGCGCTCGAGTTCCTCGCTTTCGCTGACCGCTCCCCCGGCCTCTGTCCCTGGCCGTACGCTCGCTCCCGGACGCGTGGATTCGCCTCCGATGTCCACGATATCGGCGCCATCCTGCAGAAGGTGCAGGGCATACTCAATCGCCCGCTCGCGGTCGAAGTGCTGGCCACCGTCGGAAAACGAATCCGGGGTGACGTTGACCACACCCATGATAAGAGTGCGCTTGCCAAGCTGCAGGGCACGCGAGCTGATCTGCCACTCGAAGACCGGACGCATGCCTGCGATTCTAAACCGGGGAAACGTGTGGCGCGGACACTCCTGTCCGCGCTTCTTGAAGTTGCTTCCGGCATCCCGAGCCGTGTCGCGTCTTGCGGCCTGCCAGCCCCTCGTTTCCGCCACTGGGACGAATCCAGGACCAACCGGACAGAAGTGGCCGTGAGCAGCGGGTGCTACAATCACCCTAATGCGCCGTACGCGCCAGTTTCTGCCGTTTCTCGGCTGCCTGTTGTTGTTCACGCAACTGCAGGCGGCCTCGCACAAGTCTCTTGAAAAGCGCATCGCAGCGATCCTGGCCTCCTCGGACCTGAGCCGCGGTTTCTGGGGGATCGAGGTCATGTCACTGCCCAGCGGCAAGGTCCTCTACTCGCAAAACGCGGACAAGCTTTTCACCCCGGCCTCGAATACGAAACTCTTTACCACGGCGGCAGCCCTGGCCCTGATCGGGCCGGACTACACTTTCCGCACGACTGTAGAAACCAACGGCACGCTGGACACGCACGGGCGCCTGACGGGAGACCTGGTGCTGGTGGGCCGCGGCGACCCCAATCTTTCGGGCCGTGAATTGCCCTATTCGCTGCACACCCAACGCAACGATCACCCCATTCGTGTGCTCGAGGAACTGGCCGATGCGCTCGCCCATAAAGGCGTCAAGTACGTCGATGGCGACATCATCGCCGACGACTCCTACTTCGCTTTCGAGCGTTACGGCGAGGGCTGGAGTCAGGATGACCTGGTCTGGGCCGATGGGGCCCCTGTCTCGGCGCTCACCATCAACGACAATGTGGTCTTCGTCAACATCCTTCCCGCCGATCGCGCGGGCGACCGGGCCTTTGTCAGCATCACCCCGTTCGCGGACTACTACCGCATCGACAACCGCATCATCACCACGCCCGCTGGCACCGGACGGAAAATCTTCATCAATCGCGAACCCGGCGCCACGGTTCTGACCTTGTGGGGCAACATGCCGCTCGACGATGCCGGCGCCAACGAGGCGGTGGCCATCGAGGACCCGGGGGAATTTGCCGCCAGCCTGTTCCGCCATCTGCTGGAAGTGCGCGGCATCGCGGTTTATGGCCGACAGAAAACCCGCCACACCGAGCTCTCCAGCCTGTCCACGCTGACGGTGACCGCATCCGCGGCCCGGGGCGGCGACCAGACGGCGCGCGCCTTCCAGAACCAGCCTCTGGTGCTGGCTGACTATAAGTCCAAGCCCCTGATCGAGGATGTCCGCGTCATCAATAAGGTCAGCCAGAACCTTCACGCAGAAATTCTGCTCAGGCTGTTGGGGCGAGAGAAAGGCACCGCCGGAACCGTGGAGGGCGGACTGGAGGTGCTGCGCGGCTTTCTGAACGAAGTGGGCGTGCCGGCCGACCAGTATGTCTTTTACGACGGCTCCGGACTTTCACGGCAGAATCTGGTGTCTCCCCACACCGTGGTCCAGTTGCTCCGTTACGCAGATTCCCAGCCCTGGGGCGGCAGTTTCCGTGACACCCTGCCCCTGGCCGGCACCGACGGCTCGCTCTCCGATCGTTTCAAGGACGACGATCTTCGGGCTCGTGTCCGCGCCAAGACCGGCTCACTCGGGGGAGTAAAAACGCTCTCCGGCTACGCGACGACCAACCGGGGTGACACCGTAGCTTTCTCGATCCTGTCGAACAACTTCAACCTGCCCGATAAGCGCATCAGCGAGACCATCGACAGCCTGGTCGCGGCCATCGTCAACGATGGTGCGCCGAAAAAGTAAATCTTCAGATCATAGGAACGGGTTGGGGCAGGGCTCAACGGGGCATACGCTTGGCTTGGCGCTGCCGCGCCCCCCGCAGCGCACCCGGGCCTGTCCCGGTCGGTGGCTTGCGCATCCCCGCCAGCAGGTCGCGCAACACGATGGCGTTGTTCTGCTTTTCATTACGGGAGGCGAACAGCAGGGTCAGGTTGCGTTGCCGGTGGGCCAGGCCGTAGAGATCTCTCAAAGCCTCGCCGGCCTCTGGCTGCGTGAGCTCCTGGAGATAACGCCGGCGGAACTGCAGCCAGCTTTCCGG